>OMYM01000193.1 GCA_900315225.1 uncultured Erysipelotrichaceae bacterium
AAATAACTCGCAGCTGTATTATACTCATGAAGGGTTCTTGCTTTTAGGAGAATCATCTTTCCTTTCGCGTATGTATCAACCTTGATATTCTCAATCGCCAGTCTACATTTCTCAGCTTGGTCAAGAGAATCTTTCCACTCTGGGGTCGTGTCGAATATCTTGATTGCTTCAGAGTATCCCTCAATGGTGTTTAAGCCCATCAATTTCACCGCCGAATGATACGTGTTTTCTTTGCGACAGTTTTCCGCTATTTCCAGACATTTTGAATGTAGCTCTATCGCATCCCGAAAGCCAGGAATCAATGCGAAAATCTTAGCCGCTTCACGGTAACTTTCCTCTACATCAGCCGTTTCCATTACATTCTTTGCATCATTGTATAATGCAAGCTGGCGATTGTATTCTTTCCTTTCCTTGATTCTCCTGGAATAGCCTTCAAGCAAGGCTGTCGTAGAATCAGAGCCTTCCTTAATTGCCCTACAATAATAATATTCGTCATCAAATGGTTCATTGTATTCTGACAATTCTTGTAGCGTTTTAACATTGAGAGCAATCATAAGCTTTCCAACATAAGCCATTGCATAGGCGGTCTCCCCAGCCTGGTCGGTATTTAACATCAATTCACATTGATCATCTGCCCTTTTGAAATTTCCTTCTTCAAGGAATTCAAACGCTCTTTTCAATATCTGGGGAAGATCTATTCCAGTTGTAGATAATGCTTCTGTGACCTTATCTTCAACCATCTTAAGCCAGTCACCGTTCATCTCAATAATTTGGAGCAACTCCGTCAATTTTTTTGGCAATTCATCCGGTGTCATGTTCCGATAGACTGTCATTAACAGCCTTGTATCACGACTATTATTTTTGAGATCAAGAAAACGGTCCCATTCATTACGAACCCATGGGGATAGGAAGTATTCTGGCTTGGTTCCAAGGACGATCATCACCTTAGCTGAATGTATGGCTGCGTAAATGTATGGCTCGTAGAAATCACCAACTTTACCCTTAAGGCTAACAGGTGCATAGAACACTCTGAGGCCACGCCTTTTCAAGTCATGGTAAAGCGTCTCTGCCCAAGACGAGTCATCGGTCTTATTGCTAGCTTCGTCTTTTTCTTTGTAACTGATAAAAACATCAACGGGCATCTCTTTCATAGAAACCCCTTCAATGCGCTTACGAAGCCTTTCAAGCTCTTCTGTTTCCTGAATGAATATTGTTTTTTGTTTTTCATCAGCCAAAGTAATGACAGTATCGTAGAGATTGTCATTTACGAACTTTCTTTCTTGAAAACGCCTGATCACAGGTTTCCATCTAGAGGATTCATCGTTCTTGCAGTACTGCACACCGTACTTGCATAGCAACAACATCCATATGGGAAACGGATCACTTGGGTTCTCTTCCGCAAGATGCGCATAATTCCCCTTTGCCATGTCATATTCATTATTGGAGAAGTTTCTGTTTGCGGTGATATATAACCTTGCCGTACTATCATCTTTGATCACAGGCACAGCTTGTTCAACGCCACAGAAGCCACAAGTCCCTATCGTGTCTCCCTTGCTTATCTCTATTTCTTGTCCACATCGAATGCACCTGTATGTCGTCATATTTCCTCCTCTAAATGCGTCCTTCTTATTGCCATTCCAACAACGTCACCGATATACTATACCACATCTGTTGATAAATCTCTATAGTTTAATACTTGAAAAAGAAGAAAACCCTGAAGTGGAAAGTTAAGATCCAGTTCTGATAGCGTGAAACGTAAATTAGTCTTCGGTAAATTCTGGATAGATTTAGTCGTAAAGAACAGGACGCAACCAAGCCATGCCGTAAATCAAAAAAAGGGCCCATCGGATACCCTCCGAATCCTGTGGTTCCTTGGCCAACCTGCCTTTTCTGCACATCGGTGGTTGCCAGTCTAATACAGCCTTATTTTTGTCTCCTTCCCTTCTTTAGCAAATCGCTCGACTGTCCTTGCGGAGTAGCCAATGGAGGTGCCAAGAGACCATGCCGCCTCCTTCAATCCAAGCCGCGCCGACATGTACGGGAACGCCCTTGCCACCTCGCGTTTTTTATTGATCGTCGAAAGCGCAAACCCGTCACTGGCCACATTGTGCCCTGGACGGAATCACAATTCCAGCACTTTCGCGTATGCATCCGCTCCTTGCCCATGTCGCCATTGAGACTTCCAGGAAGGCGGCGGAGTTCGAGAGCAGATTCTTGTGCAGCCGCATCGTTGTGTCCATGAGAATGATGATCCATGCAAGGTCGGCAGCCTCGCGCAGGCTGTAGCCTATGTCGGAGCGCGGGTAGAAGACAATGGTGTCACCCTCCCCGACCATTTTTGCAACCATACGGAGAATGGCGTGATCCTTCGATTCCCCAGGTCAGCAACGTTCCCGATGTCCCTCACGCCAAGCCTTGCTTGCGTAGTCTCTGGGAACTGGTTCGCTCATCAGCCAGAAAAACATTTATTTCATGTTTCCTCCTGACAAGCGCATTCTATCTTTTCAATAGGGTAACAGCATGTTGTCGCAGAATCCGCTACAACCTCCATTCCCCAGCCACTGTGTCTCCACACTCATGTATAGTTGAATCAGTACAGGAGATACGGCATATATACAGCAACTGGACAAGACGGAGCTTAAGACGCCACTCCAGAAGCCGTTTAGAAAGAACAAAAATCCACGGGTTCTTTAGGGAACCCGTGGATGCCTTTGAACGCCAAAATGTTCAAAAGCCCTAAACAAAAAAAGGAGAATCTATGCCCCAAAAAGACTAGATACTTCTCCCTCAATATAGCTATATAATTTCGCGAAAGATGGCTTTACAAAAACGTATTGATAATCCCATTTGAGAGTAAACCTGTAAGGGTTTGATTGAGCGCAGTTGAGGCTATTTATAGCCGCTCACCTAATCAATGCACCTGTTAACTCATCAAAGTGATAATTGACATTATTGATTGTTCTTATCCCCTTAAACATTTCTCCAGTGATTAAATCATAATAATATGTATTTCCAGATTGCTCGGGATAGATATAGGCATCGGTTCCATCCACTGTATACCATCCCTTGATCATGGCACCGTGAGAATCGTATCTTACCCATTTCCCTTGAGGGTTTATACCATAAGCTAAATCCGTCTGAAATATGTACGGCATCCAAACTTCCTTGTTGTATGCAGCCGCCCCATCATACACTGCATCCAACCAATACCATGCATCAGATATGGGATCATAGATCTCCCTACCTCTTTCAAGATTGCCATACCATGTATCATAAATATTTTTCTTGTCTCCATAGATTCCCTGTCTTCCACCGTCTTCATACCAATACCTCTTTCCAGCATATGGACAGAAGCCAAATACAGTGCAAGCTGCCTGATCCTTAGAACGGTCAACGACAGACAATACCTGCGACCCATGACATACACCCTTATCGTCATATGCCGCTGCAGATCCATTGATAACAATTGTCTGGCAATCTGCGAGAACAATGGAATTAAATCTATTTTTCCAGTTCAGCAATTCAATGCTGGCGTATGACAACCCTCGGGATGACAAAGCTTGCCTGAGCTTAGAAATACACTCATTCGCATTGCCATAAGACCGAGACCCCTCATAAAACCCGTAAGACGAACCATATCCTTTCGAAACAATTTCAACCCCATACGCATATTTAGTTGCTTTATAACCAGAAATATCAAAGATTTCATAATATGCTTCGTAACTTTCATTGTCTGGATGATCCGATACTGGCACGACTTGATAATAATTTCCAACATATATTGACTTTTGGACCTCTTTTACAATAATGGCATGATTCCCTTTGCATTCAACCTGAAACCTGATCTCTTTTTGTGGGTCAATGCGGTAATCTATCTTAGTCGTTTCGTATCTGGATAATTCAGGTCGATAGATCTTGAAAACGACTTCAAATCCCAAATTAGTGTACCCAGCATCGCCAGTATTGGTAAAGCCCCTGTCAAGCATACCAATAACAACATCTTCGTAACCATCCCCATTGAGATCCATGTTTTTTTGATATAATGCATTTTCTGACAAATGTTCCAGATCATATGTGAAGTAGCCATGGGTATCTGCATATCCCTGATAGTTTAAATCCATACTGTTTGTCTTTATTTCAATTGTTACGCGTTCATAAAAAGGTTCATCAATAATTTCAGCATTTACCGATGTTGCCAAGGAAAACGACAAAGCGATAATTCCCAGCATTTTCATTTCTTTTCCAATATTCATTTTTACCCCAATATTTAATTCTTATTTAAATTCTAAAATGTATTTAATTTTATGTGTTTAACCTTCATGCCATCTCTCACTCGTTTCTCATTTACCAACCATGTGATTTATTGTCTCAAACTTTCCACCTTATGTTCATTTCTGAATTGTTATCAAAAGCAGGCTTGTCCTAGGATGGCGCTTGTTTACTGGAACAGCCAACCACGAAAACCTATTGGAATAAAGTGCTTTCTGGAAACCCGAAACAAAACAACCGTTAGAATTGAACGATGTTCTCTTGTGCATCCTATAGCTGAATTCCTTTCCGATTCCAATCATCATTGGACAAGCCCAAAAACACAACATTTATTTAGCCCACGATATACCGAATGTCACTTTTTCACACGATCCATTCGAAGTGTACCTATCGATATCCCCTATTTAAGCGTTTTCAATTAAATTTGTGTTTTTTCATTACCAATAATTAGTAATAATTAGAGCTATTCTGATATATATTTTTCATCCTTTACAATTATATTAACCGGTTTGATTAGAGAATCCACAAAAGATTAATCCTCTACATTAATTAATGCCGCCTCCCTTCCCTTTATATTTAGATCATCAATTATCGGCAAACAAAATATCATTAGGAAATAAATAATTGACAATAATATAAATCCAGTTAAATCTTGTTGAAATCGATATCTATACACATTGAACAAATCCAGCATAATTCAATCAATGTTCTTTAAGCAACTTATGCATTCTCAAAACATAGAAAATCAACAATACACTGATCTTCATTGACATTTTCTATCCCTTTCTTTGCATATTGGTTACTGTCATTTTATTAATACCCCTGTCTTTTCATCGAAATGATATGATATGCCATCAATAACCACCGTTCCTTTCATCATCGCACCTGTTTTTAAGTCATAGTAATATGTGTTGCCGATCTGAGATGGATAGAGCTTGCAATCCTGCACATCCTTAACTTCATACCACCCCTTGATCATTGCACCAGTTTTGTTGTATCTTACCCATTTGCCTTGAGGATTTTTACCCGTCTTAAGATCATCTTGGAATATATATGGCATCCAAACTTCCTTGTTAGATGCCTTGGCTCCGTTATAGATGCAGTCAAGCCAATACCAAGCATCTGTGACAGGATCGTAGATTTCCCTGCCTCTTTCTTCTCCATACACTGTATCCCAGATATTCTTTTTGTCACCTTTTACGCCTTGACGTGCCCAATCTTCATACCAGTAGTCTTTCCCATTGATATGACAAAACCCAAACTTCTGACACGCTGTTGCATCTGCGGGTTTAACGATGACATGACATGTCGCCTTTTTCCCATTAATCGTCTTTGCCATAATGTCTGTCTCACCTGGGTATACAGCAGTGATATTGCCCTTCTTATCGACTTTTGCAATCTCTTTGTCTTTGCTAGACCATTGCACTGTCTTATCTGAAGAGTTATCGGGGGATATGGTTGGAGCGACTTTGATAGATTCACCAACGACTAACGTCACGCTATTTTTGCTAAGCTTGATAGATGTGGGAAGAATTTCTTCAGGTTGAACGGATAGATCAAAGGAATCTTCCATCCCTTCCGCTTTCACAGTAATTCTTGTAGTTCCCACCTTCTTTGCTGAGATAACGCCTTTATCATTGATTGTTGCAACAGTCTTATCGCTGGATGCGTATTCCAATTGATAATCATTAGCATTATCCGGCGTTATTTTCACTTCTGTCTCTTGGCTAGTGCCAATCGTCATTGACCTATTTGGATTTACGAATTCCACTTTTGTCACATGCACGATCCGTTTTGTTACGGTAAGTTTGAAATGCGTTTCTTTGTTTCCAGCAACAGCACTGATCATTGTTGTTCCAGGTTTTACAGCAGTAATCAATCCCTTAGAACTTACCTTAGCAACAGATGTATCGCTCGATGAGTATTTTACAGTATAATTATTTGCGTTGGCAGGCCAGATGACAACTTTTAATTGTTGTGTGTCTCCCTCTGCCATCCTGTTGGTAGCCTTGTCAAAGGATATGGACTCAACAGGAATAGCCTTATCCTCGACTGTAACATTAAATGACTTTTCCGCTCCACCTGTCGCATATACTCGAATCGTTGCCTTGCCTGGCTTGTATGCCTTTAACAAACCTTTAGAATTGACATTTACGATTTCGCCGTTGCTTGATTCGTAATATAAGGTATTGTATACAGCATTCTCTGGCTTATATGTTACGTTTAGCTGATATTCTTCGCCAGCCTTCATTGTTTCGGGAGCATTGGCGAAATTGATCTCCTTGATCAACCTCGGTGTCTCTACCGTTAACAATAAAGACGTTGATACATTTTCCCCATCTACCGACAGGGTAATGGTTGCTTCCCCTTTTTTTACACCTGTAACTAAGCCTTTCTTGGTCACAGTCGCTACTTTGGTATCAGAAGAAGACCATGTTACATTTTTGTTTTTGGCCTTTTCCGGGTATATCTGGTATTCAAATTGACTTGACTCACCTTCTTCCAGTGATTTTACATATTTTGTCAAACTTACCGATCTAACTTTTATATCATATTGAATATGAAGGTTGATATCACGATCAGGCATAATGAATTCAATTCTACGGTCGGAATCATGGGTGTTGTTAATCAGCTTTACACCATCCAATACGCTCCATTTCACAAAACGATAATCATCATTATTCGGTGCCGTTATGATAATTGTAGCCCCAGGATATCTCTTTACTGTATTATCTATGCCTGCATCGCTAGTCAAATGCAGAGATCTTTGGGTGCCTTTTGCGTCCATAAAAACCGCCTTAAGATTGACATTTCTTGCAGGCATGGTAAACTTTATGGTGGTCTGTGTCCTGTCATAATCTCCATAATATTCACTATCATCCAATCCACTCCAGTAATTGAATGCTTTCCCTTCTGGTACATCGGTATTCCGAATAAATACCGTTACTACCGTTCCTGGTTCATATCCACCTGAACCAATGCCATGTGATACAGTCAATTTGTATTTTTGTGCACATAGATCTATCGGCATTGCATTGACCGGAATGATACAAAATGCGACCACAACGATCATAATCAACAAATGTTTTAATCTAGACATAGCGTGTATTCCTTTCTATAAAATATATTCCATTGTTATGAAACAAGGGTTATGCCCTCAAGGACATAACCCTTGTTTTATTTATTCAAGTGTTCGATATCTTATCAATTAAGCAGCCTCGGATTTTTTTCTTCTCTTTGACAATACAACGAAGACACCTCCGATCAAGGCCACTGCCCCAACTCCAGTTGCGAATGGAGTCTTTTTATCGTTCATGATTCGAACAAGAAGATTGGTTGTAACGTAGAAATTTTCGATGATGATTTCTTCTACATTTCCTGCTTCATCTTCTGCTTCGATCTTCAATGTACGTGATTCTTCAGATTCTGGAATCGTCAATGTATACGTTCCACCATCCAACACAAAGTTCTCGAGTTCTTCTCCTGACAATCTATCAATCTCAACACCATCAAGCGTAACTGTAAAGTGATTTAGCCTGAGATTGTCTTTAATTGTGATAGGAACCTCTTTGCTGTCAACTGGATACGTTATTTCACTTTCCAAATCCACAACGTTGATTGTAGGTTTTGTTCCATCAACGCCAAAATTCAATTCGACGCTGTTGGTACTTTGCATCGTGTTGCCTGCCTCATCCTCGGAGTTAACCACAACTCTGTAGACCGCATCATCACTAAAAACTGAACTGTAAATTCGATATTCATACTTGTTCCATCCGCCTTCGCCAACAATATGATTGACGATATAGTCGGTTCCTTGCCTCAAGGTCAATGTTTCACCTCCCTTGAACACTGTCAGGACAATGCTTGTCAAAGGATCAACATTTGTCTCAATAATCGTAATATCCCTAGGGATCTGAACATAGGTCTGGTTTAGTTCTTTCGTAGCAACATCGAAATCGAATGTGGATCCAAAGCGATTGACCGAGAACATGATTGTTCCTGCATCATCTTCGCTTTCATTTCCAGCCATGTCTGTTACTTTGCCTGTCAATGTATATATGTCATCCCATTGCTGCTCGTGTGGGAAATCATTAAATTGATAGGTTCCAGATTGCCCTCCAATTTCTTCGCTAACTTTTTGACCAAACCTCGAACCATTCAACTCGACTCTGATCTTTTCAAAGTTTGTGTCGCTATATTCAATGTATGGTGCTACCACATCTTTGTTCGCAGATTCGTTTTCAATGCCCAAGATCTTTACCTCTGGCTTGGTTTGGTCTACATAGAACTGTTCTTCAGTGAAATCTGCAGCGATATTTCCCGCCAAATCGGTAAACTCATAATCCACTGTGTAGAATGCATCATCATCGTCAAACGCAATTATTCCCACCCAGTCATCGCCTCTTCTCTCTAGATATGGCTTTACTGGAACTGCTACTCCATTAGGACTATCAGCGGTAATCTTAGCGATAAAGCGTTCCTGGTTAATTTCATTGTGTTCATGGATGACAATTGTCGCAACTCTTGCGGCGTTATAGTAATTTCCGTTTCTCACGTCATTGTTATCGTAAGCAACAGTTATTAGTGGTAATGTGCGGTCAACATAGAAATCTTCCGCTGCTTGGGTTCCTTCTTGGTAGTGGATGGAATCTGCTTTCCAACCAGCAAGATCTGTCGTCTCCATTGTGAAAGTATAATGACCATCTGCTTCATAGCGAACGATTGCTTCATGACGAGTATTATCGCCATTGCCATTACCCGGAATCTCAACCCAATCACCAACATACGCTGGGCCTCCATCAAGTGACTGAACGGTAATAGACGTTCTAGATGGATCGAAGTTTCTCTCGGTGACAATCAAGTGAGCCACACGGATATCCTTGAAATATCTCTCACTGTCGACATTATTGTTCTCATACCAAACATCAATCGTTGGAGGAGTAACGTCAATCTTGATTGTAATATCTTCTGAGGAAATATTGCCTGCGTTATCTTCTGCATACACAACAACCTTGATCTCATTGCTGTTATTCAAGGCACTGTCCACATCTATGAATCCTGCGAAATCCTTTTGAAGATCGCTTTGAAGTGAATCTTCAATTTGGAATTCATACAATCCACCTGCTTGCGTTGGTTCAGTAGAACTAGCCGTCATGTCGTAGATCTCGTAGTCGACCCTCTTCAAGCCAGAGTATGTTCCTCCAACCATCGGATCTTCTACCGCAACATCAATTCTTACATTTCCTGCATAGATATCATTCTCTGCAGGTACATTATTCAAAGTAATCAGCGGTGCATTGAATTCACTGATAGCAAGCTCGTTATCCACAATCAACCCGTCTGTCCTGATGTAATCATAATTACCAGCATAGTCCATGATCTTCACATAAGTAGTATACTGGACGTTGGGAGTTCTTGAATAATTGTTCAACAGCATCCATTCTTTCCCATCAAGCTCTTCTTTTGTCAATGCAGATGTTGCATCAACAGCCCTTTGCGATATATCTTCATAGTACTGCGCAGGGAACAAAGGAGATGTTTTATCACCCTGGGTATAGCTGATATCAATCTGCTCTTTGGAAAAGAAGCTAAACAAGTCGCGGCGTTCAAGGTCATCCCATGTTGACTCACGTCCCTCTGCTGAAGTAGCTGTGATAGTTCCATATGGTTTTTGCAAATCCACAGTGAATACAGTAGGATCTTTCGAATCCTTGTAGTTCACACCTTCGTTTGGATTACCTGCTTCGTCAGTGTACTCAATGTCGAATGTATAATTTGCATTGCCATTGTAGAAAATCGATAATGTATGCTTATCGTTATCTGGATTTTCTTGATCAGGATAAGTCACCCAGTCTCCATACCAATATGTATCCGTAGAATTCCTTTGCCCTGAGGAATGCACAATATCATTGCCCTCCGCATCTTTGTCAGTAATTGTAATCTTCACCTTATTCGGATCAAAATGATTCGTTCTTTCAAAGATGTCAACAGTTGCAATACGCTTTTTATCATAATATCCATTGTTGAACATCGATTCGTTGTTATCATAAGACACCTCAATGACTGGTGCACTAACATCGATGTCAAGGTAGATCACTTCAGTAATAAACTCGTTTTCAGCATTATCAATTGCCTTTATGAACACCTTGGCTTCACTACTGTTATTGTCCATAGCTACAACGCTAAACGATACTGTTTGCTTATTCACCAAGTCTTTCTGTGAAGGGAAATCGTTCACAAAATCAAATTTTTCATAATAATCAAACAAAGGTTCCCTGATTGTCTCCACTCCATCTTTTTCGACCCAGTACTCAATATATTTTATTCCCGAATACGGTTCAGGATCAGATACAGTGGCTTCAATATGAACATCGTGATTATAGAATCCTTTATCATTAGGCTCTTCAACAGTGTAGTTAATCTTGCAAGGTTCATTATCAACTACTGCCCCGTCTGATCTGATGTACACATAGCGTCCAGTGTAATCAGTCACCCTGATATAGACGACCATCTGCTCATTCGGTTCAACGATGATCTCCAGCGCTTCCTCGGGAGCCATCGTGCCAGAGTCATAGTACTTCTCGAACGCAGGGGCATTCCCATCCTCTCCGAGTTTGTCAAGTTCATCCCTAGCCAGCATCTTTGTGTCTGGAACTCTTACAATCTCGATGTAGTACGGGCTTGTCACATCCGCTCCCGTAGCAGTGACCGTCACAGGGGTTTTCTTGTAAATTCCGAATGTTATGACGCTGAGGACGTTTTCGATCAGATCCTCCCACGGACCGTTCTCATCAATCTTGATGGAACCCGTTGGGTTTGTCTTGTCTACCGTAAACTTTTGCTCAGGGTATTCGTCCGACTGGTGATACGCCTTATCGCGTGCACTGACATTGAACGTGTAGTTTGCGTCTCCGTTGAACGGAATGTGGGCGATGTGGACGTTTGGATCATCTGGATCTGGACCCCAGTCAAGCTCGCCGGGGAGAACCGGTGCAACATACTCGTCGTTTGTATTGTCCGCTTGAATATCAAACTTGACACGGTTCGGGTCGAAATAACGCTCAATGATTTTGATTTCTGCGGTTCTCTCGGCATCGTAGTATTCCTTGCTGTCAAACCTTTCTTCGTCATCATTGTTGTCATTGTTGTCGTAGCTCACTTCAATGACCGGGGCGGTCATGTCGATGGAGAATGCATCCGGGCTAATGGAGCCTTCCTTAAACTGAATGACGGATGCCTCTTTCCCAGCCAAGTCTACGCATTTTTCCAGCTTGACCTCATAGTCACCTTCTTCATCGAAACGATACTCCGCCATATGAATGGTGTCATCTAGGTTTCCGCTTCCCTTCGTTTCATCCCACGACAATTTAACGTCCTGTTCCTCTCCATCCCTGGATACCACAAGAACGGTATTGTTCGGGTCAAAGTTTCTTTCCGTTACTTGAATAGTCAGGGTTCGAGATGTGTTAAACACATTCTCATATGCAATATCCGGAACATTGTTGTCATACCACATCAACACCTCTGGAGACGTGATATCAATCTGGATATCCTGGCTCTCGACGGTAATGTTCCCTGCATTGTCTTCAGCTATTGCGACCAGTTGAATCAGGTTGCTGTTATTCTTTTCAGCAATCACAGTCAATTGCCTGCTCAGGAACTGTTCGATTTGATCAAATTCAGGATTCTCAATCGTCTGTTCATAGACGAGTTCAGACTGTGTCTGAATTTTATTGTCTTCCCCAAGATGCTTGTCATACACCTCGAAGGTTACCTTCTTTATCCCGGATACGCCATCGTATGAACGTTCTTCCGTTCCATTGGGATTGTCGTTTACGGACAACGTTACATTTACATCGCCGTTGAAGATGCGGTCAGTTAATGAATCAACATTCATGTCGACAGCAGGTGCAAATTGTTCCCTGATAATATCATGGTCAACAATCAATCCATTTGTACTTAAGTAAAATTCATTGTCAGATTTGTCCATAATGCGGACATAAACAACAAACGTTTTATCGTCCACGACAGAATCCAGGCTATCTTTCCAGTTGTCACCAAGCGATTTCAATTCACTCAAAGGCAACGGCTTTGCTGACGTTTCGCCTTCAACGACATAATAATGAATTGACTTGACACCCGCCATCGCATCAAAGCTATCGCCACTGAAATCAATTCTCCCAGATGAATAGAAGCCGAACCTAAGTGTCTCGTCGTCAATCAATTTATCCCAGGATATTGATTGCTGTTGCTCAACTCCATCCTGGTCAATATAGACCTTTGTTGCGGTAATGCTTCCTGTAGGAGGAGTGTTGTCAATTGTAA
>OMYM01000101.1 GCA_900315225.1 uncultured Erysipelotrichaceae bacterium
ATGATCTCTTTAGGCTGGAGAAATACACTGGCTGCATTTCTTGCTTTGGCTGCAAGAAAGAGAAGTTTAAGGGACATTGTGTATGCAAGGATGGCTTGACGCCTGTCTTGGATGCAATCAGAGAGGCGGATGGACTCATTATCGGCTCGCCTAACTACCTGAGCAATCTGACGGCTTCTTTTAGGGCGTTGTATGAACGGCTAATCTTCCAGAACCTGACCTACAATGCAGAGACACCCTGTTGCAATGAGCATCCCATTCCAGTGCTGCTGGTCATGACAAGCAATGCGCCAGACACGATGTACACTGGATTGATCGACAGCTATCAACAAACGTTTGATCGATTTGTTGGACCCACCCAGGTTCTGGTATGCGGCGATACACTGCAATTGAAAGACTATGCCAAGACGGATTGGCCATGGTCCATCTTTGACCCTGAAGCAAAGCAATTGCGCCATGAGACTGTGTTCCCGCAAGAAATGAAGAAAGCATTTGAAATGGGAGCCAGCTTGGCAACGTCTTCGACCGTAGAAAACGTCTAGCTTTATATCCTGTCTTTCGGGAAACACCCGGATTAGGTTTCAGGCTGCTTCCTTGTTGCGAACAAAGCGATACATGATGTCGCAATCATCGTTTGCTATTTCCTTGAGGCTTCGTCTTGAAGCCACTTTTTTGGCAATGAAACCGTTATTGTTCCCTTTTCCAGTATAAATCATCCTACAACTATGCAGGGGACTGTCGTATACGTTCCAGTACTTTTGGCAGTCAAGTATTTTCGGGAGCATAGAAAGCCATGGGAAAATAGACATGGCAATGGACATAAGAGTTGATCATATGGTAGTATGATACATATCTTGAAAAAGAAAGGAGATTTCGCCTATATGCTACAGAACGGCAAGGTTGCTGTGATTGACGATGATGCATTGGATCGCAAGCTGCTGAAAGAATGCGCAGAAATTGTATTTAGCCATGTGGATTGCTATGCATCGGTTCACAGTTTTTATGTCGCTAAGAAAACGTATGACCTTGTCGTGCTGGATATTGAACTGGATGGCGAAGATGGCATTGAGGCATCGAAGACAATTGCAAGCAATTGCGACTATATCATGTTCGCAACAAACCTTCCCGATAAAGTGTGGAAAGCCTTTGGCCAACAAGTTGTTGCGTTTGTGCTAAAGAAAGATGGCAAAGGGCATATCGTAAATGAGATGAGAAGGGTTCGAAATGAATACTTGTGCGATCAGATTACCCTGGAGACAGCAGATGGCATCATGAAGGTGGACGCAAGAACCATCGAGGCAATCATCATTGAAAACAGGCAAATCCATTGTCTCTATGCCAATCAAGGCAAGGTCAGGCTCAGGAACCATCCTCTGGATTACTACGAATCCCAATACAATGGGGTTCTTGTCAGATTAAACCATTACATGCTGGTGAATCCCTTGCAGATGAAGAGAATACAAGGGAATGAATGCTGGATGCTATCTGGGAACAATTATAGGATTGGCAGAAAGTGGCTTCAAGATGTAAGAACGGCATATGCAGGGAGGGCTATATGAAAAAGCTCTTGTGGGGCTTGGCGTTATGTGCTGCAGGCTTGGTGTGCTTGTGGATGGTGGTGAATACAGGAACCATTCAGCTTCATGCAATGATCTTCTATGGCCTCTATTTTCTCTTCCTGTTTCTATTGGAAAGGGACAGGACGATGATCCTTTTGGCAAGCGTTGCCTTGGTCAGCGGAAACATGCTTGTTTCCTGTATCGTTTCCTTCGCTCTTCTGAGAACCAAGGAAATCCGTTGCCTGAAAAAGGGACAACGGATCATTGTCTTTCTAGAGGGACTCTTGTTCAGTATATTGCACTCTTTGACTGTTCGAGATGATTTGTACATCCTAAGTTCCATCGGCTTTGGCATGCAAAGACAGATCCTGGAGCTAATGCCTTACATAGTTTTGCTTCTGTTACTAGGAGAAATCTACTATTTTGTCAAGACAGAGCAAGCCCAAGACAATATCAAGCATCACCAGATCATGGCACAAGCCAGCAAAATGAAATTGGAACAATCCGCTGCATACGATGAAATGACAATGAAGGTAACCCATCGGATTAGAAAACATCTTTCTCACTTGAAAGATGTCAATGAAGAACAAGCAAAGGCATATCTTGAATCATCGTTGAACGACTTGGGAAAGATGAAGATCGATGCCTTGAATCCATATGTGCAAGCAGTCATATCCTACGAAAGAGAAGCATATCCCGATATCTCTTTCCATGTACAGTCCAGCATGGATGCCAAAGGGGATATTGATTCATATGATTTGGCCATGATTATTCTCTACATGCTTGACGTTCGCATCGGGATGATACGAAAAGAACACCTAGAACCGGAGATATCGCTTGTCATCAAGGAAAATGAAGACGACACGATCATTGTAGCAAGATCCCAGACAGGCAAAAACAATGATTTCCTGGCAGAAAACATCATCAAGAACATTGTCAAGAAGCATCAAGGCTTTGTCACGTATGAAAGAGAGAGCAGAATCATATCTACCGTTGTGTTAAACCATGTCAGTTAGACATGGTTTTTGTCAGTTAAGCATGAATTTGATGACATTTTCAAAAGAGCAGATATAATCATTCATGTTCTAAGAGGAGGATTTGAGCATGAAAAGAAGAACACTGATTGTACTCACCTTGACCATGCTTCTTACGATCAAGGGAAATGCTTCCATGAATGCCTTTATCAATTCATTTGGCGGAACTGCTACCTATTCATACAGCGATGTTTCGTCCTATGTGACAAAGATCAGCGCTGATTCTGTAAAGGCAGACGCGCATGACAAACACTGCGAATACTCGATTACGGAATACGGAAAAAGCTATAAGTTGCAAGCGGCGAAAAAGTACATCAGCGATCCGAATACGTATATTTCCGGGACGTGGAGGCCATAAGGAAATGAAGCATAGGATAAGGACCTTCGTCATTGCCTTTGTACTCATGTTTCTTGTCTTTCTAGTTTGGTATTGCCAAGACAAACAGTTATTGCCAAGGTTCATCCGCTACATTACAGAAGATGGGTATGCTGAACGGATCTGCGAATCGGATCCCTTTGGCTGCACATACGGCAACAAGCCGCAGGAATTGTTTGCCTTGCTGGCAAGAGGGTATGAACAGTTTTCCGATGACCTGAGTTCCACGATAAGCATCTACCAAGTGTTCTTGCCTATCATTTCTGTCATTGGCGGAGCGATGTTCTATCGGGAATGGAATGTCATCGACAAGTTCAAGATGCACAGGCATCAAAGCCGCGTAAAGACAGAATTTGCGCTTATGTCCGCAAATGCAACTGCTGTGGCATTGGGCGTGTTTGTGGCTTACCTCTTGACAATGTGGTTGTGCTACACAACGGCATGGTTTAAAAAACCGTACCCTGGGGCAGATCCGTATTCCGACTTCCTGCTTGATTTGATTCCCATCGAATTCTATGAGCAACATATTGTTTTGTACTGGATTCTGCTAGGCGTGTTTCACTTCTTCGCCGCGACATGGATCTACTGCTTGTTTTCTTCTGCCATTGCGCTATATTGCAAATCCATGAAGACAACGGTGCTTCTTCCGTTGTCGATCTTCTATGGACTGATATTTGCAAATACCTGGCTGTGCCGTTCCTTCGGCTATTTTATGATTTATCTGAACCCGATCGGCATTCTTGCATCCATGGTCTTTCCCGACAGAAGCTCCCTTTTGTTCATGGCATTCCCACTGGCGACTTGCCTGATATCGATGGCGATGGTCAAGATTCATTGTGACTATGAAGAGATTTAGGCTTGTCGCCTTGGCGATGTCATTGTTGCTTATCAGCAAGACTTACGGTACTACGTCGCATCTGTGCGATGCAGTCTTTCTATGCACGTCAAGGTTCAAGAACTACAACCTTGGACCTTTCAGCCCGTATTTGTTTGGCTATATGCTTCTGGTTGTACTGCTGTTGGACAGCATGATATCAAAATTCAATGAATCGCAGTCTTTTGTGGACATGGTATATTATCGAAGCTCCCGGAGAAAAGGCATCGACCATATTCTCAAGGCATCGGAAAAAGAGATTGTTTTGGATTGCCTGACGTTCATGTATGCCATGATTGTCCTGAATGCAAGAGAAAGCGTTGAAGAACTACTGTTCATGACAAGACTATGCCTGGAATTGACATTTATCCTGCTTGCCTACCAAGGCATTTGCTCAAGGTTCGGCAGCCATGATGCGCTTCTTGCGTTCGCTTTGATGCTTTTGGTCGCAATCGATAATTTTAGCGGATCCAGCATCATTACATACACAGGGAGCATGTATGCGGAAACCATTATTTCCGTGGCAATGATTGGCATGGATGTGCTTATGTACAAGATGATTGGAAACATTAGGAGAAAAGAATGATAGAAATTAAAAACGTAACAAAGCGTTATGGAAAAAGACTTATCTTTGATGATATCAATGCCACTTTTGAAAATGGCAAAAAGATCTGGATCAAAGGCGTAAATGGCTCTGGCAAAAACGTGTTGTTGAAGATGATTTCTGGCTATGCCTTTTGCGACCAGGGAACAATTACGGTAGATGGCAAAGTCATCGGCAAGGACGTTGATTTCATCCCTGATGCCGGGATATTCATCAATGCCCCGGAATTCATTGGAAACGACACTGGCATGGATAATCTCATGGAACTGGCAAAAATCCGTCATGTGGCATCCCAGCAAGATATAGAGAAGCTTGCGGAAGCACTGGGTCTAAAGGAACTTGATCAAAAGTATCGGACATACTCCCTTGGCATGCGACAAAAGATGCGGTTAATCCAAGCATTGATGGATAAACCAAGATATTTGATTCTTGACGAACCCTTTGATGCGTTGGATGCGACCGCCAGGATAAAAGCAACAGATTTGTTAAATGAATTCATGATGAAGGACAAAGACAGAACAATGATATATGCCTCCCATGAGACAACCACAGAATTCCTTCATGACGTGGCATATGAGATTGATGACAACAAACTGATACAACGCAAAGAGTGAGTGTGACGATTGGTGAAATCAGGCTGCCTTGATTCACTTGAAACGATAAACAGCAAACACACTAATATTTCTCTTTCAAAATAAAACGCATACATCCGACAAAATTGATTTCTTTACAGGAGGTTAGATTTAAATGGAGATCAAAAAGTTCAAATTCAATGCATTCTTATTTCTATTTGCGCTAGGAATGATTAGCGCGGTTCCAGTAAACGCTGCAACTGCAAGTTATGTGCATTATCCGATACCAACCGGTTCCAATGTCACCTACACAGCTAATTACACAAAAGAAACCGATTTGGATTATTTCACATTGTATGTCTCATCATTTAACGGAAGCCAAGACAGGGCAAAATTTCGTGCCCAGGAATATACATACGGCGACTACTTGACCATCAGCAATGATGAGTGCTATAGCGCTGGTTCTTATTATTCTTTGTATTTTCAAGGATTCAATTTGTCAACAGGAAACACGGTACGTCTTGGGGTTAAGAGAAACAATTTTAGTGTGACTCCATCTACAGTTACTTTCAATGTCAATTTCCGTTAGGTTATTTCACAATCTACGCTTCATTAGTTTACAGGGGATATTATATGTGGGCTAGGTTATACCGAATCATGTGGAAAGAAAAATACTTGGCGGTCATGTTATGCTTATATCTCTATATGCTGGCGCCGCTGGTCGCTAAAATGTGGCAATCGCAAGGAAATGGAATTTTATTTGCTCATAATGCTTTTGATGAATCGTTTTTGATGAGTTTATACGGCAGTTCCTATTCCATGCCGTTCTCTTTTGTCGGTCCTTTGATTGCGATTGTGACTTGCGGCAATGTTTTTTTCGACGATTTGGAGGCAGGATGCCTCCCCATCATGCTCACGAGAGAATCGAAACACGAATATCATGGGAAAAACATTGCCTCAATTATCATCTCCTGTATTTTTCTGTTTCTTGTACCCTTGTTGTTGAATCTGATTGTTTCATTGTGTTGTTTTTCCATGAAGGATTCTATGATGGGTAGTGCTTACCTATCATCTACCGCTTACCATAACCCATATCGCGATTTATCAGAACATCCGAATATGCTGGTGTTGCTTAGGGAAGGTCGACCTCTTTTAAGAATCCTATTGCTCTTTGGCGAATACATTTGCACATTTTCTGTTTTCGCTGTATTGAATTACTGCCTCGGAACAATTTGGAAGACGAAGAAGTATTTATGCAATATATTCGTAGAGTTTATATTCATTGGTTGGGATGTTCTTACAAGTTTCCTCTATGAGCCTCTGGTGATGAGTTCCTACCTTAATGGGAGTGATCAATGGTCATCCCTTTGGGGCTTGCTTGCGGTGCTTGTTGTCTTTTCCATCATGAGCATTGTTTTGTTGAAATTCGCGGATATGAAACCTATATGAAAAATGATATCTTGATTTATAGCTTTTTGTTTCTTGGAATGCTTTTCACAGATTTGTCTAGCTCCAATCAAGGTATGGCGACTTTGCTTATGATATCTGTCATTTTGGCTTGTCTTGCAATAACGTTAAAAATCGACAATGATAAAATAGAGCTTACTGTGAACAAGAAGCTTTTCTTAGCAATGATGGAATATTGTGGCTTAATTAGTGTCTTGGTTTCCTTATATTGCATAAAACAAGCGTACGCCAATCACATGTATGTCAATTTCCCTATGATTTTTGGTTTTGTTTTCTCAGGAATCCTGACACCTGTCATGGCAATGGTTTTCGGAAACATGAATGTCTTGTTTGGTATAGGTTTTCTTGCTTTCCAATCGATTCTACCTTTGTTTTTTCCAAGGCTGGTTTTTCTTCAAGCTCTCGTAAATATTGATCAATGGAACAAAATGGATATTCTGGCCGAAGCAACGCTATTTCATTTATCTTTGTTTGTTGCTCTGTTTCTCTTGTGGCAAAGAAAAAACATCTTTCTACGCCATACGGATGACTCGGATTCAAATAAGTTTCAATTCCCCTTGCCTCCCATTCGGCATCTATTGTTTTTCTCTTCGGTTGTTGCATCGCTTTTGTTCCGCTTTCTTCGTGTACAATCACCTGTGGATTTTTCTGCGTCTTTTGCGGCCATGTATACGCATATGGCTTATACAGATTTAGGGCTTCTTCCCATGCATATGATGTTTGTGGCTCCTTGCCTTCTCTTGGCGCTTTCAAGCACGGAGCGAGCCTTGGCCATCATGGATAACAGAGTGTTAATCCTTGGCAGACTCGGTGGAAAAAGGGCTTTCTCAAAGCATGTGCTTGGTGTTTTAGCCAAAGACATCGTACTCTATGGGTTGTGCCATGTGCTTGTCATGCTCACCATTTCACTCATCAACCACCCATTCACGATCAACGGCTATGCAGTCCTTCTGATGATACGGATTTTGTTACTCAATGGATGCTTGTCAATAGCCTTATTGGCTGTGGCTACCTGGGCAGAAAGAACAATGGCTCTTCTTGCATGGTTTTTGGGGTCATGTTTTGCATGTTCCGCAGGACTATTGGAATTTATGGGAAGAAGCCCATCGCTTTATCGCTTCAACCTGTTTGTTTCCTGCATGTGGATTGATGATTGTGTGTATAAAGAATGGCTCGCCATGCCGATTAGCTTCCTTGCAATGCTTGCAGGAATGGCATTTGCCTATCAAGGGATGATGAAAGGAGAAGGAAACGATGATTGAAGTTGTAGACGTGTGTAAATCCTTCAAGGATGTGGATGTCCTGGAGAATGCGAACGGTATTTTTGAACAGGGAATCATCTATTGCCTGACGGGAAGAAACGGTACAGGGAAATCGGTGTTATTAAAACTCATCTGCGAGCTAATTGCTCCAGACCAAGGCTTCATTCGCTTGCCAGAGAAACATCGCTTTGGGGTTATGATAGACAATCCAAGGTTCTGGCGGGATATGACTGGGCTTGAGACATTACGGTACCTTGCATCGATACGAAAAGAAATTGACGATGATGTGATTAAACGATACATGAAAGAATTTGGCTTATGGACTTACAGGAACAAACCTGTCGGAAGCTATTCCCTTGGCATGAAGCAAAAACTTTCTATCATCCAAGCGTTCATGGAGGATCCTGACATTCTTCTGCTTGACGAGCCGACAAATGCGTTGGATGACAATTCTGTTGAGGTGTTCAGGTCTTTGCTCAAGCAAGAAAGAGACATGGGGAAATATATTATCGTTACAACACATAACATTGCTGACATGGAGATGATCACCGATCAATTCATCCGTCTGGAAAATCGGAGGCTAACATTTGAATGAGGAAGATATTACTCGCAGCCATCGCTTTGGCATTTGCCGCCTCAGTTTTCTTTGCCTTGTACATCAAGTCAACATTCACATCTTTTCCATCTGTGGCAGGGATGAATGAATCGACATATATCATGTCCGAGGGTTTCCAGCAATTCTTCGATACCGAAGAGAGGACTTTGGATGAACTCTTGGAATTGTCAGATGCAGTTGTCATTGCAAAAAGAATGGATGAAGGAGAATGGGTTGGCCGCAGCATCCGTACACATCTTAAAGTGATCAAGAACATCAAAGGGACTCTTGAAACAGGCGTAACCTACTATGAACCAGTAGAGCTAGTTCCTGGATATCTATTTGGCGTAAGGGGATATTTGCCAATGGTGGAAGGAAGGGAATACCTCCTTTTCCTTCAACAAGTCGATGATCCTTCCCGCAGCATAGAATACTATCCATTATGCGCCGATATCGGAAAAATCGAGCGTGGAAAGCATGCGGAATTACGAGAATACAGGGAATACTCTTATGGCGAAGTGAAGGATGATGCCGTATTGATGTACGATGAAGAGGGGTTCTTGCTTAAGCCAAAAGAACGGGTTGAAACATATAACAAGATCGTAGATGAATCTGATAAAAGGGGGTTGTGGGAATGAAAAGATTATTGGCAATGGCACTGCTAACGCTATGCATGGCTGGATGCGGGGGATCAACCAGCTACAGCACCATGGATTTCTTTGCGGAAGCATTCACTTTCGAGATGAACATGGAAGACGATATGTTAATGTTCGAGGAATCAACAACCTTGACCGCCAAGGGGCAACAGGTCGTTCCCAAGCAACTTCTTTGCACAACCCTGAAAAACGTGAGCGTATCCATCAAGCTGTATCGACAAGAGA
>OMYM01000023.1 GCA_900315225.1 uncultured Erysipelotrichaceae bacterium
GTCCTGTCAAAGCCTTTGTCTATAGTTTGTTTTTGATTGTTTCCAATCATTTTTGATGAGCCACAATAATAATGGTGTTACCATATTCCAGGATTAAGGAAAGATATGAGTGTGATGCCATATTCATTATCCTTAGAGCAGTTTGCTAGCTCTGCAGGTAATATTCCCTTGGTCAAGACAACGCATTTGATGCCTGCATCATTCAGCTTCTGAATTGCTTTCAGGCTCATATCACATATTTCTTCATACCCAACCATGAAGGGATCAGTGGTAAAGCAAAGCTGAACAAACTTAATCTTGTCCTTCAGCTTTGGAATCTCTTTATCCAACAGTTCCAAAGTATTGGATACCAGATACGGTTCCACCCACTGTTCATATCCCTTTATCTTTCCAAAACGCTTTTGCATCATAAAGGCATAGCATGGGTATTTACACCCATGCGTACAGCCAAGAACATGGTTCATCGTATAATCACCATACTCTACGCCTGTGACATACAACATGCTTTTTCTTTTGATATAGCCTTTGACCTTGTTCATAGCATCATCTCCTATCTGCGAAAGATATCTGGTCGTTCCAGTATACATCTTTTGATTCAAACAGTACACGATTACGTTGCTTTGCATTCTTGAGTACCTTTTCATAGGAAAGCACTTCAATGTATGCTCCATAAGTGGAATTATAGCCAAAATACCCTTCTTTATCCTGCATCATGGTCAATCCAGCCAAAGCAGCCATCTCTGCCAGAGAGGGTGTAATATCCGTAATGACATAGCAATAGAACGCAATGTCATTAACGTTTCCAAAACCTCTTCCATCGTTCTTTTTGACATTCCCATCCTTGATGTTTTTCACATATCTCAGCACTTGACTGATAGGATTGTCATCATCGCCACGCATAGGTTCTTTCATTTCC
Source organism: uncultured Erysipelotrichaceae bacterium (assembly GCA_900315225.1). Lineage (GTDB taxonomy): Bacteria > Bacillota_I > Bacilli_A > Erysipelotrichales > Erysipelotrichaceae > Bulleidia. Next base: position 917 of record OMYM01000023.1, read on the forward strand.
ACAATCGTAATTGAAGAAATATCATCTGAATCAGCAGTGTACGACAAAGCAGTGTCAAACACCATGCTATCTGCTTTTCTGTCAGAAGCGAGGAAGCAGTGATATGCTAAACGGTCATCAATCAGCCACAAGTTCATATCATCATATTTGATCTCATCCGATGTCGCTTGCATTGGGAAGAATATCGAACGAATGATAGACTCCTTGTTGTAACGACCATCCTCGTCTAATTCCAAGGCATTCTCAAGCAAATCAATGATCGCTTCCCTTTTGTAAGCATATTCCACAAGGCTTGCCCGAATTAAGTTCGTAATGCTTCGACAATATCTTTCAAACAATGCCGGAAATGATTCTTCATCAATTGCTTTTCTCTTGTGAAGAACATCTTCAATCTCCTTCCTCTGCATAGCAATATCAAGTTCCCATTTCTGCTGATGCTCGTACAGTTCAAGATCTAGTTTATCTTTGCTCAACCCAACAGGTATCTCATCATACACCTCTGGATGACTATTAAGAAGAAAACGGTATTGTGGACGGTTGCACTGGACAAAAGCATCGATTTGTTTTCTTTTCTCATTAGCGTTCTTTTCTATATCTTCATGGAGATCGACTTTGGCCACACCAATAGCCGTCTCAACAATTTCTTCCTCGTCAATATCGGGTATGTCTGAAAAATCGCATTCATTGCGGTACGTATCAATTGCGGCATCAAGACAATCTCCCGCAAGGTAGCCAACATAATAGTTGCTTCTATTCCCTATCGCAAGTTTATCATTGATATTGATCGACTTCACTTCTCGATGATTAGCGCATAGATGCAGTTCATTCCTATCCACCTTTTCCGTCAACAGCATATGATAAAGCGTAAGTCGATGTCCTTTCAGATCCATGGAATCCTGATGCAAAGAGTCTTTATAGGTCTGTTCAAAAAATGTATTCAAAACAATCTCTTTGCCAGAGATACCTCTCAGAATGATCTGTGGGCAATTACCTGCCGTAAAGTACAAGAAGCAATGCTCAATTATCTTTCTTGCAAGGGTTTCAAGAGAATATCTAGCTGCTTCACTGTACTTCTTCTTGAAGCCAATCAGGCGTACCTTTGTTTCTCTTTTGTGTTCATCACCCGCCAATTCAGCAACGTTATCCTCTGGAGAAATTCCATCTTCCTTAAAATCAAACGATCTCTTGTGCCACTTTCCATCTTCATAATATGTACTCTCAATGCGAACGGATTCAAATACCTTCAACCAAAGAAAGCGTCCAATTCCCTTGCACCCTTTCTTCACCTTCAGTTGGGAATATGCTTCAAGAAATGACCTATAGTTGCATGTGTCAAAGCCTATCCCGTTGTCAATAACAACAAAATCTTCATAACAGGGAAGTTGTTCGTCCTTGGAAGATATTGTTTCTATGACAATACATTTTTCTTCAACATCGATATCCTCCAATGATTGCAAGGAGTTAACCACTGCTTCAAACAGAGGATATAACGCTTTTTGTGGTTCAAGTTTTATCTGTTTCAATTGTCCAGGCATGTTTAGGCTAAATTGCATGTATTGATCTCCCCTTTCAAATAATATACATTATATCATATAAGTTCAGAAATATCAACAGGTTTTTGACTGAAGATAATTGGGGATAGGATGTTATAAGCGGCTATAGCTGTGCAAGCAATAGACTTGCCTTGCTACATAGAGCATGCCCAAGGGATGTTGAACATGCTATTGCTCTCTTTGACCGTATTGATTGAATCAGCCAAGACCTCTCCCTTATCTTTCTCCATAACGATGGTAAAACTCGCCATACATATCTCGCAGTCTCTTCTTGTCCCTAAATCTGGATTGTCCCAATCTACATTCCCAACTTTATTCCCAACCCATTTCACTGAACATAAGATCACCCGAAGAATCTTTTGAAAATTGTCACTCACATTGACAACATCAATCCACCAAAAAAACCAATGATCAGCAGGTAAACTATACCCTGCCGATCATTGGCTCATTTCTATGGGTGGAAAATCAAATTTATAAATTTGGACAGATATCGTATTTCCTCATTCGGGTAAACTTTCCCTATCTTGAGTCCATACTGCTTTCATGCATTGATTCTATGCGCAAGGAAATCTGTTTCCAGTATGTCACTCAAGTGACTGACACTCTTGCAGAAGCTCAATGATCGGCAGGTGCTGAGGGCACGCTGCCTCACATTGACCACATTGGATACAATCGCTGGCTTTGCCTTTTCCTTCTGTGACGATAGTGTATTCTCGTCTTGTACGGAATTCTGGGCTTCCCTTCTTTCTATTCTGGACACCGAATATCTCTGGGATTGGGATGTTCATTGGGCATCCCTTTGTGCAATAATGACATGCTGTGCATGCGATGGACTTATCTCCTTCGATTGCCTTGATTGCTTGGTTGATTACTTCTTGTTCATGTTCTGTCAATGGCTTGAAGTCTGCCATGAAACTGAGGTTGTCTTTCATCTGTTCCAAGGAACTCATGCCGCTGAGGACGGCGAGGAGGTTCTCCTTGCTTGCGACATAACGCAATGCCCAAGAAGCATAGGACATGCCATTGTTCTCTTTATCAAAGATCTCTTTGACTGTATCGATTGGATCAGCGAGGATGCCTCCCTTGACTGGTTCCATGACAACGACAGGCTTGCCATGTGCCATGCAGAGTTCATAGTTTCTTCTTGCGCCAACACCTGGATTGTCCCAATCTGCGTAATTGATCTGAAGCTGGACAAATTCTGCGTCTGGATGTTTCTGGAGCAGTTGTTCCAACAGTTCTGGATCAGCATGGAAAGAGAAGCCATAATGCTTGATCAAGCCTTTCTCTTTGAGTTGCTTTACGTAGTCCCAGATGCCGTATTCATCATACAACTTATAGTTGCTACGCTGGATGGCATGGACGAGATAATAATCGAAGTATCCTGCGCCACTGCGTTCTAGGCTTGTCGTGATTTCTGCCTTTGCTTGTTCTTCATTGATTGATCCGTTGGGTTGGACAATCAACTTGCTCGCTAATGTGTAGGAGTCTCTTGGGTATCTTTCAACCAGTGCCTTGCGAATGGCTTCTTCAGAGCCTGGATAGGCGAATGCGGTGTCGAAGTATGTTCCTCCTGCCTGGATGAAGAGATCCACCATGTCGGATGTTTCTTGGACGTTGATTGTCCCATCTTCGTTCTTGGAAGACGCATCAAGCCAAAGCCAAGCTTTAGCTTTTCTTTTCCTGTGAATACGCTCATGTTCTTTCTCATTCTTTATTCTTTTTTATGATACATGTAAATCCTTAATTAGGACAGTATAACTTCAAAAAATACTCTTTATATATGAAAAATAACGAACCAGCATAAGAAGTCTTGCGCGTAAGTAGGCATAAGATCTTTAAATATCCGCACAGAACAAACGCTTTCCAGATATTACATTACCGTCAATTGTGCGAGCTGTAGGGACGGAATCAATTTGTGAGAAATAGCACTACATTATCCTTAAGCCAGAGTCTTGTAAAGCAATAACAAGTTTCAATTGAAACACTCTTGGCTTTATGCAGGGAGGATTGATTTACAACTCCAAATCGAAAACTTTTCTACTATACTCAGAGGCACAATTAACTGGATTTTTGCATTGTCTGTCTACAGTTATACTCAAGTCCAGGAATATATAGAATTACAAAGGAAATATTAATATATCATAAAAGCACATTTTATCATTCTGCGCACCCTATCCAGCAAGGATCCCGTTTCATTGCCCGCAGACGCAAAAATGCCGCTGCCCCCATTTCCACGCA
>OMYM01000129.1 GCA_900315225.1 uncultured Erysipelotrichaceae bacterium
AATATTCCAGGGGCTGTTGACCTTGTGCTGGTCCTCTTCGCGTATCTTTGACCTAAGGTGCTTTACATCCGTTACCCCGGCAAGAATTACAGATTGAAAAGAACTGATTGCTTTGTTTCTCTTATGCTTCAAATACATAAAGCGTAACTGAGCTAAGAAATCTAGAAATACTTGATTATTCGTTGCACTATCCACTTCATCAATTATCAAGACGATTGGTCGTTCTTCTTCGGCAAACCAGAATTTGAACACACGAATGAGTTCATCCATCAAGACTTCTTCCGATGGTTTTTCCGAAAGAACCCGGAATCGATTCACGATTGATTCTGGAATAGCAAACCCATCAAAATCATGCATATCAAGTATAGCCCTTGCAAATGACTTGGAAAACGTCCCGCCATTCCTGAAGCTACCATCTTCCAAGCTCTGAAAATCCATGCTTAGCACAATATATTCCTCTGCAAGTTTCTGGCATAATGCTTCAATTGTTGTTGTCTTGCCATATTGTCTAGCTCGATTAATAGCAAAGTATTCTCCGTCATCAACCATTTTCTTGATTTTTGAAATTCTCTCAGAAATATCAACCATGTAATGTTCTGAAGCGATGCATAAACCAGTTGTATTAAACTTCTTCATAATCCCCCTCCTCTTCATCTATGCCTATATCATCTCACAAACAGTTCAAAAAATCTAATAGAAAATCACCTGTTTCCTTCTTGGAAGAAAGCTATCCTTTCCACAAGTTAATCCCAGCCACGCTACGTCCTTTTTGCCTGTATTGCTATTTTGCTATTTTGCATTTGCTAGATTGTCGTTGACTATGCTTTTTCGTGGTATAATAAACGCCTAGATTATTCGTGTTTCAAAAGAAAGGAAGACGTATGGAACTACAAGGTGAAAAAAACAAAGCATTTGGAAAATTGATCGAAGCATTAAAGACGCACGCGCTTGAATATGCGGTTGAAGGGGATGTTGTCATGGATGGCTATGCCTGCCTAGCCCAAAAAGGGTTTGTCACCCTGTGGCCAGCGAGCGATCTAGAGATGCAGCTTTATCCAGAGGAAGACAATGTGTATGTGCTGGACAAGGAAAACCTTCCTCTGGAATGCAAGGAACTGTATACGCTTGAATATGCGCCACGGATCCAATGCGACAAAAAAGTACCTTGTGTTTCCATCGCCAACATTCCTCTTTTCTGCAATGCCATCATTCTTTCCAGCATAAGGGATAAAATGCAGGATCGCCTAGATATGTCCATTCACAACCTGCGTTTGTCAGAAAGGACAAGGAATGCCCTGCTAAGCGCGAACATCCAAACCATTCGCGACTTGCTTGCCAAGCCAATCGAGTCAATCGACCCTAGGTCCATGGAAGATCTACGGCAGGCAATGATGAATACTTCTTGCGAAGCAATGAAAGAAAGCGAGCAACCTTTACAGAGAATCTACATTTCGCAATCCAATTTGTCCTCACGAACAAATAACACCTTGAAACGCACAGATATTCATCATACCGATGAATTGATAAAAATTCCCCTCGACCAGATTGCCAACGAAAGAAGCATTGGCACGAAGACCTTGGAAGAAAGCCGCCAGTTCATCCTGGATTTTCCGAAAGAAAACGGGCAAAGCGACATTACCACGCAAAGATATTTGCTTTCTAAGGAACAAATGGATGAACTGGCCACACATTCCATCGAAGAACTCCAGCTTTCTGTGCGTTCGTACAATGCGCTGCGGCGAAATGAATACACGCAGCTAAACCAGATCATTGTTCTTTCCAGGGAAGAGATTAAACAAATCAAAGGACTTGGCAGATTTTCTGTTGATGAGATTATCAGCCAAATGGAACTATGGCTCCTAGACAATCATATACAGCCAATCGAAGAAAACGTGGAGGAAGACGAAAGAACACCATTGTTTAAACAGATTGCAAAGGCAATCGAGCCTTTGGCGCATGTTTCCTGGAAAGAAATCACCCAGTGGCTGACAGTAGATGGAATTCTTTTGTCTGATTCTCTGGAAGATGGTATTTGCATGGTACTTTCTTTGGAGAAAATCAAACCTAGGCTGGTTAATTTCTGGCTTGGCATCGCACCAGATGGAATGCTTACACCTCAAGAGCTTGGCTCAATTCTTCAGAAGCTTCAATTGTCCTTCGATCCTTTGATTGTGACCCAAGTATTTCTGAAAACTGGAATCATCGTACAGATTGAAAACATGTATTTCTTGAAACGCTCATTCTTTCTGGAAACCATCCCAGCTCTTCGCAACCAAAGCGACCGAGGTTCCAAGATGCTATTGATGCGCATGGAAGGAAAAAGATTACAGGAAATCGGGGATGCTTTTGGCTTGACCCGTGAACGGGTTCGCAAGATTATCTTGCGGGCATCAGCTCAGCTTCCCATGTTCGCAGACGACTACTTTGCCAAGCCATACATGTATTTTCATTTGCCTATCGATGTATTCTGCCGGCTTTTCCCTGAATCTTCGCCCCAAGGAGCTCGTCTCTTGCAGACAAGATATCAGACTGGCGAAAAGCAATTGACAGTGGAAGAAGCAAAAAACTATGACGGTCCATGGAAACAGCGGATCATGGCCTTTGTCCAAGACGAAGACAAGCGCCTATGCCATGAAAACGTCACTCGGAATTCAGTCATTTACAACATCCTGCAAAGCAACGGTTCATCTCTTTCAGTAAATGACCTGCTTGATCATTACCGTAAGTACATCAACCAAAACAATTTGCCTGAAAAACTTCTTAAATTAAATGAACGGACGCTTGCCAATCATCTGCGCCATGCCCAGGGCATTGTCTTTAACCGTGACAACATGCTCAGGCTATGCGATGTGGATCCTGGCTTGATTTGGGATGCCATCGACTTTAACCTTTATCGCAACACAATCATCTCCGCAGAGCTTATTTTCCGCGACTACATCGATTTGATGCAGGAACTCGATATTCGCGATAGCTATGAACTCTTTTGCATTATCAAGAATTCCTTGTCCATGTGGAAGGGTTCCTTTGAAATCAAGTGCAGGCGCATTCCTGTCATAGTCATGGGAAACGCTTCCGATGAAGAACAAGCGCTTAGCCTGCTCAGGGAAATTTCCCCTATTGACTCTATCAACTACTATGTTGCATATGAAGAACGGTTTGGCATTTGGCGCACGACTGCAGCTGCCAATCCGATGATTGGTCAAGCATTGTTGCCATACTATGCCAACGGCATATATGACATCGGAACACCACTAGTTGCGCAAGAAGATGCAAAAGCGTTTGCCAATGCCCTTGCAAGCAAAGATCTCTGGTTTGCCGGAGAACTTGAAGAACTGTTCGAAAAAACATGTATTCATACGCCAAAGGACGCATTGAACAGGGCAGCGTTGTATCAATTCGGATATCTGCTATACAGCGGGTACGCCATCTCCTCTGCCTATGGCAGTGCCTTGGGCTATCTAGAACAAGAGATATTTTCAAAAGATGTCATTCATCTTGGGGACATTGATCATCGTCTTAGAAGAACCAGTATGTTTAAAACGGTCTTAGAGAGAGAAAAAACAGATCTTCAGTTCTTTGAATGTGCCGACAAAGAACTTGTTTCCATCCGGAAAATCGAGGAAGATTTCCATCTCGATGCAGAAAAAATCAGATTGTTGCAAACTTCCATGGCTTCGCAATACCAACATGCTTATTTTAATGCATGGAGCCTGATGGATGAAATCAAGAATTTCCCGCTAATCCAGAAATTCATTGGGCATGAGTGGCTTTTGACAAGCATTATGTACCAGCAAGAAGGAATCTACATGAAACGAGTAGCTGGAAGTGTCATACTATCCACCGATAGCAATTCTCTTTCCATTCACCAGATCTGCCAATGGCTTGTCAAGCATCATGGCAAGCTGACATTGCAGGAAATGACGAATCTCTTTAACAAAACATTTGCCTGTAAGCTTACCAGCAAGAATTTAGCTGAAAAACTGCAAGAAACCGGCACATGGGACGAGATCATCTGCGAACCCGCAGATCAATACAAGACCTTGGTTGATTTCTCACAATGGGATTTTTCCGATCTACTGTAATACAAAACCAGAAAGGAGCCACTGGATATGATCACCCTGGTATACTTTGTCAGGCATGCCGAGCCTGAACACGACAACCCAGACGACAGAAACCGTCCTTTGACCACGCAAGGAATGATAGATTCTTCAATTGTGCTGGATACCTTGCAAAACAAACGCATTGATTCCTTCTACTGCAGCCCATACAAACGCAGCCTGCAAACCATCCTGCCTGCTGCCCAAGCTTTTCATAAAGAGATTGTCATTGACGAAAGATTACGCGAGCGCCAGGCAGGAAACAATTCCATCACGGCAAACCTTTTGGGCAAACGCTGGGATGACCATGATTTTCATGAGCCAAATGGCGAATCCATCGCCATGGTGCAGGAAAGAAACATCGCAGCCCTGCAAGAAATTCTCAAGACTAATGAAGGCAAGTCTCTTGTCATTGGCACCCATGGCACAGCATTGTCCACAATCATCAATCACTACCAGCCATCTTTTGGCTATGATGATTTTCTACGGATCATGGACTGGATGCCTTACATTGTCATGATGCAGTTTGAAGGCGAACGTTTTCTAGGCATGCAAGAGCTTGCTCATGTCAAGCGTCCTTTTACGGCAAGCGTCAATGCAAAGGTTTGCCGATCTACAG
>OMYM01000156.1 GCA_900315225.1 uncultured Erysipelotrichaceae bacterium
ACTGGCAAGTGGGTCAGGTATGACGAAAACGGAAAGATGCTCAAGGGATGGGTGAAGATCGAGAATGAACTCGCAAGGATCTACCCAGAGCAGGCTGGCAACACATACTATTATGACCATTATACTGGACTGATGGCGAAAGGTCGCCTCAGGATTGGTGGGGTTGATCATTACTTTGACGAGATCACAGGTGTCATGGTTTACTAAGCTTGCTTCTACCTGGAAGGGGAATAGGTAATAAACCGCATGTCAAACATGACATGCGGTTTTTAAAGTTGGAATGATTTGTTCCATTCACCTGTTTTCAGGTTGATGAATTGATCTAGCTTGATCTTGCCTTCAAAGTCAGCACCGTATTGACCTGCCCTAGTTTGATCATCCAATTTGAAGCTGATGTTATAGTAGCTTCCTTTCTTGGTTTTCTGGATCAGATAATTGTCTAGCATGAATTGAATGACTCGTTTGTGGTTTTCGATGTCATCGCCATTCAGGTAGAAGCAGATCACTCCAGTTGGTTTTTCGACCATTGCCATGTCGGTGCATTTGCATTCATAGCAAATGTGTTCATTGATTGCTTTCTGGCATATTTCTTTAGCGAATGCTTGGTCGGTGAAGAAGTGCATCCACTTTCCGCACTTGTGTTTATCCAGCCTTTTTTCTTCACCTGAGAGAAACCAATACCAGCCAAACTGTCGTATCATCATGTAATCCTCCTCAATACATTAATGATTATGTTTATTATCGTTAGGTTGTTTCTTTTGTTAGCATCACTCAGAAGTTTGTCATATGACAATACTGTGGTGTAGGAATGATAGCGATTGTTATATCCGTATTCTCGTGAATGACAGTGTGCCAAGGATTCTTTCCAAGGAAGGGGTAATGTCATTGGTAGATGCTTGTTAATGATTCCTTCTTGAATTTATCGGTGATCGTTCCAGCAAAGATGTTTATGAAGACATACAGTGCATGCGTTTTCTATGACCCTATTATTACGTTTGGCTTTTGTATATTCTTCATTCCTATGACTATGGGAATTTCCATCAGATCTTGCCATCGCTTTACCTTCTGCTTTCTAGCATTGCAATACGATTGGTGGTAAATGAACAATAATTATTTTCGAAGTATTGCGCAGTTTTTAGGATCTTTTAGGATCTTTTGGGATGTTTTTGGATGTTTTGGGGATGTTTTGGGATGTTTTGGGGATGTTTTGGGATGTTTTGGGATCTTTTCAGAATCCAATTAAGAAGCCATCGTTATGTTTTAAGAAATATGCTGATAATAAATGATGATCATTAAATAATTGTTGATCTTATGTGGCTTTTTACTATCTCTTGAGTTATTGAAACACATTAATCAATAACCCATTTTCCGTTTCTGGAAGAGCCTTCAAAGTGAATCTTCTTCTCCCTTTTCAGATATTCAATCGTATTTCTAACCTGACCTTCTGTAAGATGTAATTCATTGCTCATTGCAGAACGTGAGATAGACGGCTTCTTTTTGTTATTCCTTCCATATGAGATTGGCTGTCAAGACAATCTCATCTCTCATATTCTTCCATGATAACCAAGAGGATGTCAATGGGTTTCTGTGTAACTGTCTATTCTTGGCAGATCCAGTTTGTTTAGGTTGCATTTGGGTTAGGCAATGGAATCTACAAGGGGTTATAGAAAACAATCTTGTCATGCAAAAGACTCATCAGTAACTGTGGCATGGAAAGATCCTATAGGTTAAAATAAACCTTTACTCGTTCCGATTTCCAGAAATATGCAGCCCAGATTATGATTGGGGGAAAGAGATAGATGATCAGGATACCATTGGTAATGGGTGGTAATATTTGGTTTGCGCCGATGAACATGAATATGACGGTGATCAATGCACTAATCATGTAGATCGTGACAATGGATTTGAACCGTAGCAATACAGCGATGAGAATGACAAAAGAACACAGGATAGCTGGAATCAGTGCGATGCATAAAGACATCATGATGTCTGAATCATAGTCTGCGATGAAAGCAAATATGATAAGTGTCCTAATGAAATAGACTATGATGTAGACGCATTGCAATGTAAATAACAATAGCCATCCTCCAAGCTTTTGGTATTCTGGATGGCTAGGTCCAGTTGTGCGAAGGGGAGTTCCACAGATAGGGCAATATGTTTCGTGGTCATTTGCCAGATGGCCGCATTTTGAACAGTACATGTCATTCTCCTGGTAGGTTATAGGTCGAAATATACCTTTACACGGACTGATTTCTTGAAGTATGTCGTCCATAGAGCTATCGTTATACATGCGGAAAATGCTGAAATAATGATTATGTAATCAGGGTACAAGTCGAGCATATACAAGCCGATGAGTGAAAGTATGTTGGAGATGATGGTGCTATTGGTATAAATGCTGGCGATGGACTTGTTTCGCTTGAGGATGGCGGTTAAAACAACGATACAAGTGATGACCGTTGGTACATATGAAAGAAGATAGGCGAAAGCGTCGTGGGCTACCGCCGTGGGATAGCCAGAGTAGTAAGGCATGATGTTGGCCAAGCTTGATAAAAATGACACAATGTTCCCGAAAAGCCCAAAGGATAGGCCAATGGTAATAATCAGCAGCCATCCTCCCAGATTGCGGTATTCTGGATGAATTGATGCAGGGATGGATGGGAAGGTTTGAAGTGGGGTTCCGCAGACGGAACAATACACTGCGTGGTCGGGATTCTGGGATCCGCATTTTGAGCAATACATACATTTTCCTCCTTGTGTTGCTTACGGGATTATGGTAGCAGGGAGAAAAATAAAAATTGATGAGGTGGTGCATTTGTTGAAGGCTTCTTCTGTGATGGGCAAGGTTTTGACTGAGTCATTGAGCCTAGGCATCGTTTTACTCCAAAGTATCCTATGCATGGTTGCCATGGCAACAGAAAAAAACGTTCTGAATTTTCAGAACCACTGGTGTTTTCTCTTGTCTGCGCGCGGTGATAATGTGTTGATAAAATGAAATGAAAATATTTACATTTTCATTTCTCGTATTTCGTTCAATACATCATGATATATCAACAAATGTTCAAAATATTAAATCCAGTAAGAAAATAATAACCATTGTCTTATTGACATGATTGGGTGTCTGGGGTAAACTGTTATCATATTCAGTTTTGCGGTAGGACTGAATAGAAAGGCTTCGCTCATGCGTGGATTGCCAGAATATATGGCTTTTTGTGTGTGGACATATAGCCCTTTCGTTGTTCCAAGTATCTTGCTGGAGCTGGGTTCTCTGACAACCGATAGATTTCTCATTGAGCGCAATAGGAGTGCGCGTTGCGCACCCCTATTGCCAATTATGAGATTTTCTGCCTTACGGCGGACTCTACAAAGCATACGTGGTTAGGGACATGGCGCGATTGCGTGTATTCGAACATAACCCCATTGGAGTTGAATACCTGCCCTGTCACGGTCAAGACAAAATCCTGATGGTCTAGGTCGAGGATCTCTTTGTCGTGTTTTGTGGCAGGTTCGGCGGTCACGCGCCTGCGGCTGGTGGTGATGGTCATGCCCAAGGTGTCCTCTAGGTATTTGTAAATGGAATCGGAAGCGATCTCCTTGGTGAGACCAGGTGTTTCTTCCTTTAGGAACACGTTGGTGTCAAAGACAACGGGTTTGTCTTCGATAATGCGCCTGCGCTCGATATAGTACAATTCCACGCCAACATCAAAGCCTGTCAAGCGACAGGTGCTTTTGTCGGAAATGATTTCACGGAACGTTATGACCTCTGTTCGATAGGTCTTTTGGTTTCTGTAGGCTGCCTCAGAGAAAGACTCGATGCCTCCGATGGTGAAGAGTGCCATGTCTGTGAGAGGTTTCCAGATGACTTGCACGCCGCGCCCGTGGCGCGGGAGGAGAAAACCTTCGGATGTGAGGATGGAAAGCGCGCGCCGAATGGTATTGCGCGAGACTTTGAAGCGCGCTACGTAGTCGTTCTCGGAGGGTAGAAAATCGCCGAATTTAATTTCTTGAGACTCAATTTCATCGCGTATGGCATGATAAATAGGCTCATACTTGGCTTTTGGCATGTCAATCACCCCTTCCATATTTTCGTTGGGTTAATTATACCTAATTATGCAAGATTAAGCAATACGTAAATATTTGTTGACACAGAAAAAAGCCTAGGGTATAGTACTTGTATGAACAAACTTGTATATACAAGGGAAAGGAACAACATGGGAAAGTTTTATGACGATGCTGCCAAACTCTTAGAATACGTTGGCGGCAAGCAGAACATCAACGCGATCACTCACTGTGTGACCAGGATGCGTTTCGTTCTGGCGGATCCAAAGAAAGCGAACATTAAGAAGATCGAGTCGCTCTCGTCCGTCAAGGGAACGTTCACCCAGGCAGGGCAGTTCCAGGTGATCATCGGCAACGAGGTAGCGGATTTCTACAAGGAATTCACTGGCATCGCAGGCATCGAGGGCGTGTCGAAGGATGCGGCTAAGAATGCGGCAAAGGATAATCAAACACCGCTTCAGAAAGCCATGAGCAACATCGCTGAGATCTTTGCGCCATTGATTCCGGCAATCATTTGTGGAGGTCTTATCCTTGGTTTCAGGAATATCCTGGAAACAGCGGTTGTGCTGCAGGAAGGGACATTCCTTGCGGGTCTTGACAAGTTCTTGTGGATCATTGGCGAGGCAGTCTTCCACACAGGTATCCCGGTAGGTATCTGCTGGTCTGTGCAAAGAAAGATGGGCGGAACACCGATGCTTGGCATCGTCCTTGGTTTGACACTGATCTCTGGCCAGCTGGTCAACGCTTATGGCGTTGCGGGCATGGCTGCTGATGCATGGGCACCGAACTATGAGTGGAACTTTGGCTTTGCCAGCTTCCGTATGATTGGTTACCAGGCACAGGTCATTCCTGCCATCCTTGCGGCTTTCACACTTGCGTATCTTGAGAGATTCTTCAAGAAGATCGTTCCTCAAGTGCTGCAGATGATTCTCGTCCCATTCTGCTCGCTGTTGCTTGCGGTAATGGCTGCTCACTTTGTCCTTGGTCCAATTGGCTGGAAGATCGGTGAATATGTCTCGGCATTTGTCATGGCTGGTATCTCGGGCAATTTCAGAGTTCTCTTTGGTGCAGTATTTGGCTTCTTCTATGCCCCGCTTGTCATCACAGGCTTGCACCACATGTCCAATGCGATTGACCTTCAGTTGATCAACTCCACGGGTGGAACAATGCTTTGGCCGATGATCGCTCTTTCGAACATCGCCCAGGGTTCTGCGGTTGCTGGCATGTCCTATCTGCAGAAGAAGAACGCCAAGGCGCAAGAAGTAAACATCCCTTCGATGATCTCTTGCTGGCTGGGTGTTACTGAACCGGCAATGTTTGGTATCAACCTGAAGTATCAGTGGCCATTCTATTGCGCAATGACAGGTTCCTGCCTTGCGGCAATTGTTTCTACACTGTTCTCGGTCAATGCGGCTTCCATCGGTGTCGGTGGTCTGCCAGGCATTATCTCCATCTTCCCGCAATACATGTTGTGGTTTGCGATCGCCATGCTTATAGCATTGTGCGTTCCATTCGTCTTGACTGTCATCATTGGCAAGACGAAGATCAACCCTGCAACAGGCGATCTGTTTGGCGAAGAAGAAGAGGAAGAAGACGCTGCTCCTGTGGCTTTCTCCAATGCGCAAATCAACGAGACTTTTGTGGCTCCGCTCACGGGCAAAGTCATTCCTATCACAGAAGTAGAAGACCAAGTATTCTCCTCCAAGGCAATGGGCGATGGCATCGCCATTGATCCTACCGTTGGCAAGGTTTACGCTCCATTCTCAGGTGAAATCACCGTTGCCTTCCCGACAGGTCATGCTTATGGCATCAAGGCAGCCAACGGCAAGGAAATCCTCATCCACATTGGCATGGACACCGTTGAACTCAATGGCAAGGGCTTTACGCCACATGTCAAGCAAGGCGACATCGTTAAGCAAGGCGATCTCTTGTCAGATGTAGATCTTGATTACATCCGCAGCCAGGGAAAGCCAGTTGTCACACCAATTATCTTTACCGATGGAACACCTGTGCAATTGTTGAAGACAGGCTCGGTCAAGGCAAAAGATTCTGGTTTAATCAAGCTCGGATAAGGAGTACTCCATGAGCAAGAAAGACAAGATCGTATACCAGATCTACCCGAAATCCTACCAAGATAGCAACCATGACGGCTGGGGAGACATCCAAGGTGTCATCTCTAGGCTTGACTACCTGAAGGAATTGGGAATCAACTACATCTGGTTCAATCCAATGATCGTTTCGCCGCAGAGAGACAATGGCTACGATGTGGCGGACTACCGTAACTTCGATCCACGCTATGGGACGATGGAAGATTTCGAACAGCTTGCTGTTGAGGCAAAGAAACGTGGTATTGACATCATGTTCGACATGGTGTTCAACCACACGTCCACAGCCCATGAATGGTTCCAACGTGCCCTCAATGGCGAAGAGAAGTATAAGAACTACTACATTTGGAAGAAGGGAAAGGGACCTGGCGTTCCGCCGAACAACTGGCAGTCGAAATTTGCCGGAAGTGCATGGGAATACGTTGAAAAGTTTGACGAATGGTATCTCCACTTGTTCGATGTCACCCAGGCAGACCTTGACTGGACGAATCCAGATGTACGTAAAGAATGTGCAGACATTGTCAATTTCTGGCGTTCCAAGGGTGTTCACGGCTTCCGTTTTGATGTCATCAACCTGATCTCCAAGTCTTCGTATGAGGATGACCCCAATAATTATGATGGGAGACAGTTCTATACCGATGGACCAAAGGAACATGAATACCTCAAGGAACTGAACCTGAACAGCTTTGGACAGGATGACGACCATTTGACGGTAGGTGAAATGAGTTCAACGACAATTGAGAATTGCGTCCAATACGCAGGAGAAGATTGCAACGAACTCGACATGGTGTTCTCTTTCCATCACCTGAAGGTTGACTACAAGAACCAGATGAAGTGGGAATTGCAGGATGCTGACTTCATGAAGCTGAAGTCATTGTTGACCACATGGCAAGTCGGCATGCAGGAGAAGAACGCATGGAATGCGTTGTTCTGGAACTGCCACGACCAGCCAAGATCCATCTCCCGCTTTGGCAATGACAAAGAATACCACAAGGAAAGCGGCAAGATGCTTGCGGCAATGATTCACATGATGCGTGGAACACCATATGTGTACCAAGGCGAAGAAATTGGCATGCCCAATGCATATTTCACCGATATCAGCGAATACGTCGATGTAGAAAGCACCAATATCTACAAGGTGCTGCTTGAACAAGGCAAGAGCAAGGATGAAGTCCTGCATATTCTGCAGGAAAGATCCCGTGACAATGCCCGTACACCGATGCAGTGGGACGACAGCGAAAACGCTGGCTTCTCCGATGCTACACCATGGCTCAAGACAGCCTCCAGCTATAAGGATGTCAATGTCAAGAAAGCTTTGGAAGATCCAGATTCCATCTTCTACTTCTACCAGAAGTTGATCCGCATGCGCAAGGAAATGGCAGTTATTCAGGAAGGAATTTTCGTTCCGCTCCTCGAAGAACATGAAAAGGTATTCGCATATGAGAGAAAGTTCAATGACGAATCCCTTGTATGCATCAATAACTTCTACGCAGAAGAAACAACGGCAGATCTTGATATCGAGGGATATGAAGTCCTTCTTTCCAACTACAGTGATGCGGTTGCCCAAAATCATCTGACACTTCGTCCTTACGAAACAATCATTTTCTACAAGAAATAAAAGCCAAGAGCGAATCCGTGAATGGATTCGCTCACTTTGTCCTACTTGATAGCATTTTCAATCTTGTTAATGAAGAGCCTGACAGCAGGAGAGAATACCTGGTATTTCTTCCATATCAGTTTTCCCGTTGCCTTGATTTCCGGTCGCAATGGAATGAATTTCAATGGACTGTCTCCACTGTCATTGATCAGACCCTCGAATGTAATCGCCAGGCCAAGACCATCTTCAACAAGTATTGAAGCATTGTAGATCAGATTATACAAAGCCACGATATGCATGCCTGCGAATTCCTTTGAACCAACAATGTTATTCGCATGTGTCCTTGACATGATCAAAGGATATGCTGCAAGATCACTTAACTGAAGGCTCTCCCTACCCGCAAGTTCATGCGTCTTGGGCATGAGAACGCCAAAACGGTCGCTCACAGGAAACGGGATAGATTGATAGGTTGTGTGATCTACATCGGAAAAGATGACCGCAAAGTCAATGAGTCCATTGCTAAGCTCATCCATCAAGTCAGGGGTATCACCGCTTGTGATATGAAAGCGTATATCTGGGTATTGATGGGCAAGAGAACTAGCAGCTTGCGAGAGGAAGTGGAATGAACGGGATTCCCCTGCACCAATGCGAATAACGCCTGAAACATTGCTTTTGGCATTGGTGATTTCCTCTGTTGTCATCGCCATGAGCTGAACCATCTCCTCGGCTCTTTTCCGCAAGATCATGCCTTCTTCCGTAAGGGTGATCTTTCTGTTTCCCCTAGCAAACAAGGCAACACCCAGTTCATCTTCCAGATCTTTCATTTGCCTGGACAGCGATGGTTGCGCCACATGGAGAGATTGGGCAGCCGCAGAGATTGTCCCTTCCCTGACAACCGCCAGATAGTATTGCATAGTACGAATATCCATGGTGTCTGTTCCTTTCGTATACCAATATAGCATAGGTAGCCATAGTAAACAAGTATTTTGTAATACTTCAATCTTAGTGTATCATTATAGGGATAGGGAGATTATCAACACATGAAGAGATTGATCGCATTATGCATCTTATTAGCATCCTGCACTTCTGTACAGGAAGCTTCATCCATATATGAGCCAGAAGAAAT
>OMYM01000112.1 GCA_900315225.1 uncultured Erysipelotrichaceae bacterium
ATTTTCTGGTTTTATGTCACGGTGCAACAAGCCTTTAGTATGGATGAAATGCAAGGCCTCGTTCACTTGGCGGATCACTGGAATCAATTGCGCAACCGACATGGCATCTTGCGTGCCGAGGTCGCCTTGTGGATAATAGGTCGAAAACTCGACCAGATATCTGGTACCCTGTTTTAGCGTTAGATGCCCATAGTCTTCGACCAAGCAGCAGTATTTCCTTGCTTCATCGTTTTTGAGAGCGAAAAACAAGTTCGCCTTGTTCTCGCAAATCTGTTGCAAAGTATAATGGTTGCCCTGCTTGACATCAAGAATCACCTTAGCAGCAAAATTCCTTCCCTCATTGTCGTGGCACTTCAGGATAACCGCCTCACCGCCAAAAGAAATCTTTTTCTCTAGAAAATATGTTTTTCCAGAAAAGCCATGGATCGTGTCGCCGAAATGTTCACAAACGCTTTTCTCGAATTCATCTTTCTCCATGTTAAATTCTTCTGTATGCATTAAAAAATCATAAAGATTCTTGAATTGCGGATCATTCTCTCCGTCTTTTTTCAATTCAAACCAAGATTGTCCCGTAGATTCTGCAGCATTATTCAACACTTTCCGCGAAACAACCGTCTCCTGTTTCCCTTGGCCAACTGGGTTTCTTTGTCGTGAAACAACGGTTTCTTGCTTCAATTGACTAGCCGAGTTTCTTTGGCGCGAAACAACTGTCTCTTGCTTTTTAATCTGACGAGAGTCTCGATCTCCATATGTCTCAATTGTTTCTTTATCTTTTTCTTCCATTCTTTGCTCCTTCCTACATCAACAAGTTTCTTCCGATGTTTCGGTGATTGCAACTACCTTTCCAAGGCAGAAGGTCAGGTTGTCACTACCGTCTTTTGCCAAGACGAGAGTTCGTAATTCCTCGGCACTTGTGGCGATGTCATCGTTGCGAAGAAGAATTTCCTCTATCTCCTCCAATGTAACGCCTTCCCAGACACCATCTGTGCAAACCAGATAAATGTCTCCTTCTTGCGAGATTGGGAGAATGGATATTTCAGGTTCATCCGCTACATCATATCCCATGCAAAGGTAGATTTCTCCTCCTGCATTTTGTTTTGCTTGACTTACATTTTCAAAGACACCCATATCAACCATATTTTGCGCAACAGAGTGATCTACGGTCATTTTGGCAAGATATTGACCACGAAGACGATACACCCGACTGTCACCCATGTGGAAGATAAGTGTCCTTTCGCTAGAGAAGACTACTCCAGCGATTGTTGTATACATTCCCTCGCATCCTTTCGGTTTGTTTTCCAAAAGCTGACGATTGACTGTCATTAGTTGTGTTTTCAATTCTACTGAATCAGTTATTTTTTCGACAGGGATTTCGACAATCCTTTGCAAGACAAATTCGGCAGCGTCTTTTCCTCCCTCATATCCGCCTACCCCATCGCAAACCGCCATCAATGTTGGAAAATGGGTGGTTTGATGCAAATGTTCCTGTCTAAGGATTGTTCCAGCGACACAAACCCTATCGTCATTTTTGTCACTTATTTTGCCTATGTCTGACAAGGCATAGAACTCTAAGTTGTATTTCTCATCCATCATTTTCTCACTCCTAGTTCGTGGAATGTTACTTTTTCTCCTGCCATATCACATTGCAAATGGTTTACTTTATGAGGAATTGAACAAATCGCCTCTGCCAAGGGATTTAAGAATTCCTTTTCAAGCATGTTCCCAACGCCACGGCCACCGTTTTTCCGTTCAAGAACAGCCTTCTTCTTTAGGTGTGGCAGTACATTTTTATAATCGATTGCGATTCCATTGTTTTCCTTGACATTGTCGCATATTTGCTTCAGCTTCGCCGTGCAAATAGCTTCTGCCGCCTGTCGACCAATGAACTGGAACACGACGATGTTGTCTGTTCCTAAACGATTTAAAAGCTCTGGTCTTCCGTTATCGGTGAAGTAATCTTTCACACCTTGTTTAAGTATTGTCGAGACTTTCTCTCGGAACTCTTTAGTGTCTTCTTCCTCCACGTTAGGAATAGTAATAGTTTCTTCCCGTCTTTCGACTTTGCCGAATACATCGTAAACTGGTCTAGTTAAGCCTATATTGCTCGTGAAGATGATGATCGTCTCCCCGAAAAAGACGGTATTTCCTTGATTGTCCGTCATCCTTCCATCCTCTAGTATCTGTAAGAATTTATCAAGAATGGTGGGCGAGGCTTTTTCGATCTCGTCAAACAATAAGATGCTGAAGGGATGTTCCTTTACCGCATTGGTCAACTGTCCACCACCTTCGTATCCAACGTATCCTGGAGGCGCTCCAAACAGTTTTTGATCACTTTGTTCCAACCGATATTCGCTCATGTCGAAACGGATACATGCACTCTCGTCTCCAAAGATTGATTGCGCCATGGCTTTTGCAGTCTCAGTCTTACCAACGCCTGTAGGACCAGCAAAGAACAAAATACCACGAGGCTTTGTCTTAGCGTTGGAATGTTGCAAACCAGATAATCCCTTGATTGCCCTCATCAATACACCCATCACCTTCTCCAAGGCTTCATCCTGTCCCATGACCCTAGAGCGCAAAGTATCCCTAGCATGCTCGATGATATTGTCCTCCAGCTCATTCCATGGGTTTTCCATGATGCCATATTTGTAGAGTTCGAATGCTTTGTGGATTTGGTCGGCAGGAAGCTGTCTTTCATAGGCAATGTTGAGTACCTGTCCAAGCTCGTGGCACAACATTCCTTCTGTTTCGGCAACCAATGCTTGTCCAGCCTTAGAATCTTCTTGAGCCAAGTTTTGATAGGATTCATTTCCCCCGTAGACGCTATTTTGAAGATATAGTTTTCGCGTTCCCCTGTCAGGCGGCGTGATCGTGATCTCACGAATCCTTGGGTTGTTGAGATAAACCCATGCTGGGATGTCATTGTATTTGTCAACGATGAGAATCAGACCGTTTTTCTTGCCTCTGATCATTTTAGACTCCTGAATGCCTGCCATCAGGTTCAAATACATTCGGGTCGCATCTGTCATCCGCAAATTGCATTGCTCTAAGCGAGAGGCAAAATTCAAGACAAACAATGTCCAAGGTGCAGGTCTCTCATCACCTTTTTCATCCGTATCTTTTGTGGAAGCCATGACATTTCTAACGATTTCGCTCATCCATATTTGGCGATAAGGAATCGGACCCTCGTTTCCAACAGGTTCGCCATTCTTATTAATCAATGAGTAGAAAAGATTCTGGTACGGCCCTGAAGGCGTACAAGCATATTTATATCCCTTCAAACAGGGAGAAATCAGTTTACGCTGTTCTTCCTCCGTATCTGCTTTACAATAAAAACCTTTTAACGGATCATAGAAAATAACTCTTGCTCCGCCATCGGAATTGACCAGAGAGTGGATCGTATATTCTAAGTCATCGAAATCATCGAGTTGCAGATTTTCATCAGCCTGCGTAAAGTCTTCGAATATTGGGTATTCATCGTAGATGTTGCCTTCTAGAATAAATCCACTGTTAATTCCGAGAAAGCTTTTAAGCTCTCTCTGCCATTTTGGCATTTTCATACTTTCCTCCAATTCAAAATACGATAAGGCAATCAGATCTTGCCTGGGATACCTACGCTCACCACATGGTTTGCATGGATAAATGTCTCGACCGTTCGCCCTTGGCTTATATATACGCGATATGCTTCTTCCTTTTCTGGAGAAAGAAACCAAATTGTTTGGTTTGACGAGCCTCTCAAAGCATCATGACCATCGTTAAGATGCTCCACATAACGACCATCCACGAGTACATCAATGTAAGCCAAAGCTTCTATACCTGCATTCCCTTGCACACCATCCAATATCTCATCTTTTGTGTATCCGGTGAAAACAAGGATGTCCTCGAAATCATCCCTCACTAGCTTGAGCAAATCCACAAGCTCTTGAGACTGTTCAAAAGGATCGCCACCAGAAACAACCAGACCCGTACATTTATTGTTTACCGCCATTGCTTTTAGCTGCATGGATATAAACTGAATGGGTATATCCCTATTCGGATCAAAAATAGCAAGTTCGCTGGAAATGCAACCTTTGCAGGCTTTCCGACACCCCATGGTCCAAAGACCCACTCGTTTTCCAGGTCCAAGCGTTGTTACTGGTGAGAACATTCTGGCAACAATCATTTTTCTCCCTCTTTGACCAGAAACGAAAATGAATCAGGCTGGTTGCCAAGACGCAAGACTGAGCCAATGTGAAGAGGTTTGGTCTCTTGGAAAACTTCTTCGCCATCAAGGAAAGTTCCATTGCTGCTATTGTTGTCCCTCACATTCCAGTGTCCATCATTTTCCACATATTCCAAAACGCAATGATTTCTACTCACTCTATTGTCCAGATCTAGAAGGGCACCGCATTTTTCTTCACGTCCAAGCGTGACGGGAGAATCCTTTTGTTTGAATATGATCGGTTTAAAATCACCTTTGCCATTGCAGCAAAGAAGCAGGTCTCCTTCAATGTGCTTTCTCTCCTTCACATCATCTTCATCATCTGTATCTTCAAAAGCCTGGACATTACGTTTTTTCCGAGATTTAAAAGGTGACGTACCACCGTTTCCCTTTGGATTTTCTTGCCCATCTTCGATTGCAATCAATGATGCTTTTTTGATCTCCTTGCTATTGCATTCACTGCATTGTAAGATTTTTTCTCCTTCTTCTATGAAATATATTTTCTCACACACAGGACACTTTTGCTGATATCTTTTCATCAAAATTCCCCTCCGTTGTTTCTATTAGACATATATTGATATTTCACTCCAGTTTCACTGGTTTCCCAGACAAAAGGGTCTATAGTGTGATTCTCATCACAAGCTTTTATATATTCAGGTCCTCTATCCTCATTTAGTTCAACACTCAAGAACCAATTTGATAATAATGCATTTTTCAGTTTTTCAAAACTTCCACAAAAATTCTTCTGTTCATCTACTACATTATCTTCGTCCACTCTATGTTTATAGTCAGTGAATGTCTCCACAGTGGTGCTGCCATCGGGGTGGATGATGACAGATGCGAACGTATGTTCTCCAATCTGGTATACCTGCATGCTGCTATTGCTTGTTGTAAACAGAGGAAGTTCACTTTCTTCTTGAAACACGGGTTTCAATCCATTACTGAAGTAAGCCTGCACCTCGTCCCGGAAGTTAACAGGATATCCTAACGCTTTCATTTCGTTGTAGAACGCCTTCGCAATATACAATTCCCTTCCCATTCTCCAGTATTCATTCTGCCGCTTCATGAACAACTTTTCTTTCTTTTCAAGCATTTGGTATTCTGGGGTGTTCTCCACTTTACCTTGAAGTGATTTCACCATTTCATCCAACTCTTGATAGGAAACAAAATGGCTCACAGGCAATTGTTCTTCTTTGACAGCCTTTGCCAAATCAACATACAAGGCATATAGAACACTGAAATCATTCATCTTTACATCCTCGCTAGCTGCCATTGATCTATATATTGAAAGGCGTTCCTTTAGCTCGCGGTATTTTTTCTCAGCATCCTTCGGTGATAGTGTTCCTGATAGAAGAAGGTCCGCATCCTCTTCGAAATGATAAAACAGCCGTCCGATTCCTTTCTGGTGTTCAGATGAAACAGGACCATATTTCCCACGCTCACTTTCTCTCCGCATTGCAGACCGAATCTCTATCGCAACATGCATAAATTCATCCTGATGCTCCTTCAGGTAAACGAGCGATGAAGGCATTGCTTGCACATTGGATACTGCAAGTGTCAGTGGAACATAATCTTTCAACGCCTTCTCCATCTCGTTGAGCGCTTCTTGTGCCTGTATCATTCTTTTCTGGTTACGATAGTTGTTTTGGCTTGCTTCAAGCATTTGACTCTTCCAGTCATTAAATTGGCGCATAAGGCTTACAACGTTGTAATTAAACATTTCTTGTTCCAATGATGTACCAAAAGTCTTCTGATTGCATACATCCGATAATTTATGCGCCCAGGATTGGATTTCATCAGAAAAACCTTCAGAAGCTTCGGTCAACGAATCGAGTTCTCTGACAAGTCCTTGGCATATTTTTTTCATTCTCTCAGTTTCCTGGCAAGCGATCTCAAGTTTAGATCGCTCTTCTTCCCGTACCTGCTGTTCTTTAGCCAATCGTTTCTGTTTTGCTTCTTCAGCTACAGAAACAATGACTTGTCCAGATTTATACAGCAGGTAGCCAGCACCCCATGTCACGCCTGCTGCTGCCGCAATACCTCCAGCGACCGCAACAGCGGCTGAGCCTCCCATTGTCATAGCCATCGTGCTTGCCATTCTTCCTGTTGCTTGCGCATATGGTGTATAATCGATTGGTTCAATGAATACGGGTTCGACTCTTCCAAATGAAATACTACTCATTTTAAACTCCTCCTGTTTGTTTGCTGTTGGTTCTTAAAAGTGAATCCAACCATTTGACTCGTTCAATAACCGACAAAACATGTTAATAGGATTTACTTTCCTACATATCTTAAAATACCGCTGAATCTTTTGCTGAGTTTATCGGCGGTATAGGTGACAATAGCGATTTCTTTTCCTGTTTGATCACCTGTCTTTCCATAATGACTTTTGCCATTCTCGTTTCCACTCGCCTCAATTGTTGTTAAGTCTCCAAGATAAATTCCTGTGTGCTCATCGGTGATCAAGATATCCCCTCGACAAGCTTGACTAATATCATCGATATAGATGAAGCCGCATTTTTCGAGTGACTCGATTTCGTTATGTGTGGTATGTGGCTCCCATTGAATTTCAACATGAGCTCGCTTCAGGCATACATAAACCAGGCTTGAACAATCGTAATCTGGTCCATCTCGTTCACCTTGGTCATAGCCATGGCTGTCATCAAGGGCAATTTCTGTCGCACATCTAATCATTTTTTCCGTTGCTCTCAGCACAGGATCAATGTATTCTTCAAGGGTAATCTGCTCATTTTGCATTTCCTTGGCGGCTTCTTTTCCTACGTATCTGAAATGAGTGGGATTTGGCTCCATACCAGTGATCACCTGCCCCCATTCGGTATATCTTTGAATAAAGCCATGCTTCCATGCATTATCTTGAAGCCACGCAAGCATCGCCTGCATGTCTTGTTCGGCTTGCGGAACTATGTCAATCGCCAAACCTGTTTCGTGTTCATCATAGCTTGCCTTCCCCAGAATCTTTTCCACCTGTTCCTCTGCTGCTTGACGCGTCATGTCCTTGGTGTTCATCAACATGGTCACCTTTCGTTCAAATAAAGCAGCCTGTTTCTCGCTAGTGCGAAAGCCAGAAGACACATACAAATCAACACCATCTTCGACGGCATCTTCAAGCAATCCATTGAGATCATCCAGTATACGAGCATCCACTTGTTCATTATTTTCAAGTGTGGCTAATTCTATAGACTCCACATATTCCTCTTGAAGCGGATGATCAATATCAACCAGCACAAGCCTCCAGTCATTCGTCACAGGTGTTCCAGACACAGAACACATTGATGTTAGTGAAGCAATAATCGCAGCTCCAATTTTAGCTAATCCAAGCTTGATTCCTTCTCCTGCAGCATGGGCAAGCCACTTGAGAAATTTTACAAACAATCCCCAAAGAAACAAACCAATCCATTTAATCACATTAAAGATAAACGGAAAGAAGCCTGATATGATTTTCCAGAGAAAACCAAAGAAGAGTGCTATGCCCTTCCAGAGAAGCATAAAAAAGCCTGATATGATTTTCCAAAGAAAACCAAAGATGAAAAAAATCACCCTAAAGATGAGAACGACAAGTACTATGGCAATCAGTATGCCAATGATCGTTATCCAATTGAAATCTTCGTTTTTCATGTCTTCGATCCTTTCACAATAGTATCAAAATCATATTCATCACTCCTCGACCTTCCCATCGGTTAAGTCTCTTTCGGTTTCATCATCTTGATATCGATCCATGTTCATGGTGTCTTTATCAAAGCTTTCCTTATGGAATGATTGATTTATGAAGAAGTTCGTCTTGATAGCGGCCTGAGCGATTGTATTTCTCGCCAATGTCGTATCCTGAAGGTTGTTTGTCATGACACACAAAATATATGCGCCAGAATCTGTGAAGACGATTGCCACATCATTTTCGGTGTCCGTCAATTCTCCAGTCTTGTTCGCCACAATCGCCCCGTCTGTGATTCCTGCTGGAATTTTCGTACGCACTGCTTGTCCTTTCATGAAATCAATGATGTTTGCCGAGCCAGGAAGTTGGTTTCTATAGAACATCGCTAAAAGGTTGCAGCAGTCAGTTGTCGAGGTGTAGTTTTCAAGGCCGTTGAAATCAAGCATAAGGCGGTTCATTTCGGTTTGGTAGAAGCCATGTGCAAGGCAAAACCTGTTTACTTTCCGCATTCCTCTTATCGCATCACCTTCACCAAGGCGTTCAACCAATGTGTTACAGGCATCGTTGCTGCTAAGAGAGATCATATCCCTTAGCAGTTCCTCTGTTTCGCCTTCGTAGGTTTCAAATGCCTTCACTTCATCGATTTGTCCATATACCGTTGTTGCCACATAGAGTTTGATTAAGCTTGCAGAAACCATTCTTGAAAGACAATTTCCAACGTTATAGTAGTAAATATTTTCTTCCAGTGACATTGTCTTCAAAGAATATGTTGCCCCCTGTTCCGCAAGCGGGATGAAGACATCATCGATTTCTTGTTCGATTTTCTGGATCATTTTGAATTGACTCAAAACATTGTCATCCCCTTTGAACTGGCTCGTATATTGATTTTCGCTTTGCCCAAGAACAGGCACCTCTTCCATCATGCGTTTTTTCAGGTAGATAGAATCATAGGCAAATACAGCGACCAACATGAGCATGTATACAAAAATCAGTAAAGCCACACCAAAATCCGACCGTTCAATTTTATAGCCACGAAAGATAGCTTTGATAAACCCAACCATAATACATGACCCCGCTATTCTCGAATTCCACGTAGTACCACTCACCGTTCTTTGAATACACATTGACGGCAGTTTCCGATTTGAATCTTTGAATGACACCACTGCTCAAGTCAGGCATGAAATATAGCGTGCCTTTGAATATGGCTTTCCCAATATAGCTCCTGTCATTAGGAGTTTGCGTCTGAAACTTGCTCTTCCACTTGTCAAGCTGTGGCTTGTCATATTGTTCATCGTACAACATGCCGAGGTTGTTTGGCTGCAACTGTCCTCCCCGTACCCATCCTGTACTGTTGCCGCTCTCAATTTTGAACCAAATCTCGTTGCCAGTATCTTTGTAACCCAATACGTGTACACTTGTTCCATCAGCAATCTCTAAGATAATCTCTGAATTGTCTCGATCTGGCTTGTTTCTCATGCGCAAAACACCAGCTTCGTCAACCTTGGCGATCAAGGTAGTATCAAATACTTCATAGTCGGAGATTTGTGTTACTTCTAACGGTTTGGCTACGGTATCATCGTTGGTATTTTGCGTTACTTCTATTGGTTCGGTTACAGTATCATTATCCGGTTCTTTTGTGACGATAGCCTCAGAGGCTCCACCGTCTCCATTGTTACCACTCGGTAATTTGGAGATGAATTTAGAAATAAACAGGAACACCACCATGAGTGCTGGAATCAAGCATGCAAGCAAAACAATTACATCCCTTTTGTTATTTGGTTCGGGCGAAATATTCGGTTCCTCGAAGCGACCACCTGAATGGTTGTTGAAATTCATTGTCTTTTGCTCATAAGAAAAGTTCTGACTGTCTGTTTGTTCGGGTAATTGATCCATGATTTCCTCCATGATTTCAAATCTTTCATCTGAATTGTATGCCAAGCATTCCATATAATGGCAATTGTTCAATGACTGCACAATTTTTCATGTTTGTTTTTGGATCTAACCTCAAAAGCATTACCTTCGCCTTGTCCTTGAGTACCCTTCTGATTGCTTCAAAACGATTAACTTTACAAAGTCTTCATGTCCACAGATAGGGAAATCTTGCGACAAATTCCTTTGCACCTGTCTTCGTCCTAAATATGCCAAAAACTTGATTGCGATCTTGAGCAGTCCATACGATTTCTCTAATCTGATATTTGAACTATCCTGAGAACATGATAGTTCAAATATCAGATGTTGTAGCAGGATGCAGTATAGCGGCATCCTGGACATACGATCAGAGGTGCCTAATCTGACCCCCTTGTTTTCTATTTGTGTACTCACAAATGTGTAC
>OMYM01000013.1 GCA_900315225.1 uncultured Erysipelotrichaceae bacterium
ATCAAGGCGCGGGAAACGGGAACGCGCAACCGCTGCGCGAAAGAAGAAAAGGAACCCTCCCAATGGGTTCCCCTCCGCATCACGAGATGCGGTAGAATCACAATAAACAACACAATGATTCTATCCCATCCCCACCGAGTTTGCAAGAAGAAAAGGAGAAAAACATGAAACACTTCAATCCAAAGCTGTCCAACGCCACCGATTTCTGGAACAGATATTTACAATCGTTCCGCATATAACAGCAGGCAGACGATGCAGAATTCCACCTTTTTGTGCGTCCAAGTATAAATCACTCACTTGATCAAGCTCTATATCTATAACAGCTTTATCACGCAGAGGGGACGGTGCATCAATTGCCATTGTGCAACGGATACAGAGAACGGAATCGGCTTTATTCACTTTTAACGTAATACTAAAATGTTAATTGGATTAATGACATTGTTCATTTTCTGCCTCTCGTGATAAGATGAATAAGAAGGATAGAAAGACAGTAGCTTATGAAATACATTTCGGGAATGCGCAGGGATTATTTTGAAGCCAGTGAATGCAATCGGGAATTCTTTGAAAAAGCATGGTTGTTGAGGGACTATGCGCCTTGGAGCGAGATCAGCCACCTTGTGTAAATAGAGTTTCTTTGGGATTGGCATGATTTTTACATGTCGCAGAAGGAGATAGTCTATGAGTTTTGAAGCATAATGTATGATATCCTTCGTTATATCAATGAGAATGGAAAAGGTCGTTGCATTCTTACGGGTGGAACAGCCCTGATGTATGCCTATGGGTTGGGTCGATTTTCGGAAGGCATTTGTTTGGATAGTACAGTGCAACTGGATTTCTTCGAGATGGTTGAACGCTTTTGCAAGTCGAATGGATATTACCTGAAAATTGCGAAGAACACCGAAACGGTTCAAAGAGCGATAATTGAATATGACAATTCAGATTTTATTCCCTTTGTCAACGAACCGAAACCACTTGAAATCGAAGTATCGTACTCAAGAAAAGTCATTGATGCCGAAGAACATTGTCTGTACAATGGCGTATATGTTTATTCGCTTCCTGCGATTTTCAGGATGACTGCCATCGCTTATTCCCTGCGATACTGGATAAATGATCTTTACGACTTGTGCTTTATGGAAAGAGAACACTTTGACCTTATTCCAGAGGGCTATCAAGCAATGCTAAGAGATATTCTTGGCGAAATTGGACTGGAAAAATGCTTTTATCTGATCCGAAAGCAAACAGATGGTTTATTGTCGCATGAAGTACAAGATATTCTAATGAAAGACTGTCTGGACTTGTTCGATAGACTTAACCTTCTTCGTTTGCCTTTGGCTATGTGCAGAAGTCAGCGCCATCAGGCGGTTGTGATTACTATAAGCGGCTTGGACAGAGTGTGTCTTTCTATCCTTGGAAAAAGTGATTGAAGAAGCTATGGAGAATTGTGGATTGCCAGAGAATTGGCGCAATATGTATCGTGTCGAAAGGGTTTGCTGGATTATGGACAATTGGCTAGATGAGAATGGTTTCCTCAAGCCGAATGTCCCCGAAGATGTCAGGATTGCTTGGGAAAGAATCCAGAAAGAAAACAGAGAGGCATGGAAACAGGGTATCATCATAGATTGATGTGCATTTAAGGGAGACATCGTGGGATGGCTTCCTTTTTTCATGCGTGAAGTTGTTGTCAAGGATATGTGATAAATGTCATGTGGAGGGGTGACAATTGGCACATGACGCAGAAGAATCGGATGGCCTAAAATGAAAATAACTTTATACGGAGGAGATTTTAGCATGAGGTATGTACTGCTTGTCAGCCATGGAGAATTTGCGCCAGGGCTGCAAAAGGCAATCGAAATGCTTGCTGGGTCTAACCGCGAGGATTTGTTGGCAATCAGCTTGAAGAACGGCATGGGAGCAGATGAGTTTGCTGTTCAGGTAAAGGAGCTTCTTTCCGAGAAGATCGGCGAGGATGACGAGATTGCCATGTTTGCGGACATTGTCGGTGGTTCTCCACTTACAACGGCGGCGAATGTCATTGCCGAAATGGGTTTGCTTGGTAGGACGGTCATGGTTGGCGGAATGAATCTGCCGCTTGTTCTGAGCACCCTATTGTCCAAGGACTTTGCGGAAGACTTTGGCGAGTATGTAAGAAGCCAGATGATTCCTGAAGCTGCTTCCTTGATCCAGGAGTTCAAGGTCGCGGAAGATGAAGAAAGCGATGAGATTTAGAAGGAGAAAATTATGTCAGTATCGTTTGTCAGAGTAGACGACCGTATGATTCACGGTCAAACATGCACCAGATGGGCGCTTGAGTATCCTTGCGATGGATTGATTGCCGTTAATAATGCTGCGGCGAAGAATTCTGTTCTCAAGGCTGCCTACAAGAGCGCAAGCGGAAAGAAAACGTTTGTATGGACGCTGGATGAGTTCAAGGAAAAGAGCGCAAAGGTTCTTGCCAGCAAGGACAATTACTTCTTGATCACAAAGAATCCGCTGGACATGGAAAAGATCTTGGTTGAGCAGGGTTTCAAGCCTAGCAATGTGAAGACAGTCATCATTGGACCTTGCAATGATCGTCCAGGTTCTGTAAAGCTGGGAAACAACCAGAGCATTACGCAGGAAGAGGCGGAAGCGTTTGAGAAGATCATGAAGGCTGGCTATGAGATCGAGTTTGCTCTTTTGAAGGAAGAAGCGATCGGCAACTGGAAGAAATTCCGTTCTCGTTTTGGCTTCACTGACTGAGGTGCATCATGACGATTAGCTGGATTCAAGCCATTTTGCTTGGCTTGTTTGCATCCCTTTCAAGTATGCCTGGTCTTGGCGGCACTTCCATTGGTAACTACACATTGGGAAGACCGCTGGTTGGCGGACTGATTTGCGGCATTATCCTTGGCGACATTCCTACGGGTATCATGGTTGGAACGGCGATGCAGGTCGTCTATATCGCATTGGTTACCCCGGGTGGAACTGTTTCGGCGGATGTGCGTGCTGTCTCCTACATCGGCATTCCTTTGGCAATGGTAGCCTTGAAGAGCTATGGCCTTGAGGCAAGTTCCGTTGATGGCGCTGCCTTGGCAACTTCTTTCGGCACCATGGTCGGTACGGTCGGAACAGTGTTGTTCTATGGAACAGCAACCATGAACCTGTTGTGGCAACACATTGGCTGGGCGGCAGTTGAAAAGAGAGACTATAAGAAGCTGTATCTGGTCGACATGGTATTCCCATGGATCTCCCATATCTGCTTCTCCTTGATCCCTACGGTCATCATGTGCAAGCTTGGCGCGAATGTCGTTGAAGCGATCAAGGTGGCCTTGCCGATGGACGGCATCGCCATGAAGACATTGTTTACCGTTGGTTCTTTGTTGCCATGCGTTGGTATCGCAATCCTGCTGAAGCAGATTGTCCGCAATGTAACTGACTTCATTCCTTATCTGTTCGGCTTCACGCTGGCGGCTTCGATGGGAATCAACCTTGTTTCTGCGACGGTTGTCGCGGCAATGTTCGCAATCATTATCTACAAGCTGAAGATGCTTCAATTGAAGAAGCCTGCGGCTGTCGGCGGCGATTTTGACGACGACGAGGAGGAGGAAATCTAACATGACCGAGACAAGAAAGCTTTCCAAGAAAGCGCTGAACAAGGGTTTCCATAACTGGTATTATGGCAACCTGACCTGCTTCTCGCAAGAACACATGCAGACGTTTGGATACCTGGTGTCCATGCTTCCGCTGGTTGAGGAACTGTATGCGGGCGATGAGGAAAAGAAGGCTGCCGCAATGAACACATATACGGCGTTCTTCAACACAGAGCCACAGCTTGGCGCGATTGTCGTTGGTATTACGGCAGGTCTTGAAGAGGCGCGTGCCAATGGACAGGAAGATGTCGATGATGAGACAATCAATGGCTTGCGCGCTGGTTTGATGGGACCAATCGCAGGTATTGGCGACTCTCTGGTTGTTGGAACCGTCATTCCGATCCTCCTGGGCATTGCCATGGGTATGTCGTCCGGTGGATCTCCGCTTGGCGCAATCTTCTATATTATTGTCTGGAACTTGTTTGCATATTTTGGAATGAGGCTTGTCTATTTCAAGGGCTATGAACTTGGAACAAAGGCTGTCGAATTCCTCATTGGCGATATTGGCGAAGCGATCCGCGAGGCTGTTACAACCCTTGGTGGAATCGTCATTGGCGCAGTATCAGCGACATGGGTCAGTGTCAAGACAAGCTTCCAGCTTGTCAACGACAGTGGCGAAGCGTACATGGTGCTTCAGGATAAACTGGACTCCGTGTTCCCTGGCATTTTGACGGCAGTATTTGTAATCATTTGCTGGTGGTTGATGGCAAAGAAACGTCTTTCGCCTTTGAAAGTCATGTTGTTGTTGGTGATTATCGCGTTTGTCGGCGTATTGATCGGCTTCTTCGATCCAAACCTGACATACTGATTGAATTGCATAATAGAAAACTCCTCTTCTATTGGCGGCAAAGGCTGCAGTGGTCAGGCACTGCAGCTTTTGCATAGAAACGACATGGGAAAAGAAAAGAAAAAAGCCCTGGTTCTAGAGGCACAAATGCAGGCAAAGGCATTGGAAAGGATAGGACGTTGGCGCACGTTCAGTGTATTTGTGGCGGGCGTAGGAGTATTGTTGGCATGGGCTGGCTTTAGTCGCGACATTCTTGTCCTTGGCATATTTGGCGTTGTGTTGACAACGCTAAGCTTTGTGTTTGCTCTCTTATGCACCGTTGGCATGCGTAATGGCAGCCGAAATGTGCAGAAGATACTCGATGCAGCGGAAAGGGAATAGCTTTGCAAAAGATGTCGCAAGAGACATCTTTTTTCGCTGTTTCACGTCATGTGCATGACATTTGTCACATTTTACGTTTGTGTCTGTCGTCTTGTGGGGCTATCATTCTAAAATGGATTCGAGGGGGTTATGGAGTGAAACGTTTGAAAAAAAACATTGTTCCTGTTTCCGTAGCATTGTTTCCCGTGTTTCTCGTATTGCTGGTATTTCGCGTTCTTTTTTTGACAGACGTGGATATATCCGCCGACCAGCATGAGGAACGACATGTCTTTGGGGCTACGTTCATGACCATGAACAATCCATATTACCAAGAGATGGATACGCAGATGCGCGCCAAGATTGAAATGGAAGGGGATGTCTTGTTGACGCGGGATGGGGCGATGAACCAAGGCCGCCAGAACGAGGAGATATTGGAGTTGATTGAAGCAGGGGCAGAGGTGATCTTTGTTTCATGCGTAGATTGGGAGACAGCGGACGAGGGGATATTTGTTGCAGCGAAAGCAGGGGTTCCCGTTGTGATTGTTGATACCCCAATCAAGAATGACGATGACGTGACTTGTTCGATTGTGTCGGACAACTACACGGCGGGTGTCTTGTGCGCCGAGCATTTGCTTTCGGTGCGTGATAGCGCGAATATCATTCTTCTGGAACATTTGTCGGCAGGGTCTGGCAAAGCCAGGATACGAGGATTTGTGGACACGATTTCAGGGCATGATGGCTTTAGGATCGTTGGCTCGGGGGAATCGGATGGGCAGATTGAAAGCTCAATGCCAGTGATGGAAAAGCTGCTCCCACAAGCACCTGAAGCAGATGCGGTGATGGCGCTCAATGACCCTAGCGCCCTAGGCGCATTGGCAGCGATCGAAGGGGCAAATCTTTCCGAGCGCTTTTTGGTGTATGGGGTCGATGGATCCCCTGATGCTAAGGCGCTTGTCCGGGATGGGTTGATGACTGCCACTTGCGCGCAATTTCCCTATCGCATTGCCTCAGAGGCGGTAGCGGTGGCGTATGGCATTTTGGCCGGCGAAGAAACCCAAAAGGACATCGTCATTCCCGTTGAGCTTGTCACAAGGGACAATGTCGGCCAATTTGGAACCGCCGGGTGGCAATGATGGCGCAAGACAAGGAATTATCGTTGATCGTCAAACTGATGTATTTGCTCAACTTTTTGATTATCCTGTATTTTTGCATGGTTTGCCTGTCGACGACATATCGCATCTGTCGCTATTTTTCGGCGTATGATTTCCTTTCCAGCGTGGGTGTGATGCCAATGCGGCCATGGAGGTTGCCGATGTATTCAATCAGTCTGTTCGCAGTGTTGTTGTATGTCAGCGGGGTGAAACGGGTTCTGTCGTCCTATGGCCAGATTGCGTGTTGTGTTGGCGAGATCGTGCTTGTCGTTGGGATCATGGAGAGCTTGAATTTCTATTACAGTGGCATTGCCTTGGTCGTATTGGCGGACCTGGTGTACTTCATTAACAACAAGAAGATCAGGTTTCTGGTGATGTTGCTGTTGATTGCGTTGTTTGTCATAGGCAGATACGAGATATTGCCCATGGCGTCAAGCAGGGTTGCCTTTACATCCTATCTTGAATACTATACTTCATCGGTTCGCGGCATTTTGATGGGAGTCGAGAGTATCCTGGTGTCTTTGAACATCCTGATGTTTGTCTACTACATGGTGCGCCTTTTTACAAGCCAGAAGGAAGAAAACGAAAGGATACGCAGCCTTTACGACCAATTGAAGACCGCCAACCAGAAGCTGAAGGAATACACGCTCCAGCTGGAAAGAATGACGGAAATCAAGGAGAGAAACCGTCTGGCAAGAGAGATCCATGATACCCTTGGACATACATTGACCGGTATCATTGTTGGCGGGGAAGCATCCCTGGCATTGCTTGGCGACCGTTCTCTCGATGCGAAAAAGCGCATTGAGGCAGTCGTCCAATTGGCAAGGGATGGACTGGACGATGTCCGGGCATCGATCAAGGCATTGCGTCCTGATGCATTGGAGAAACATGGCTTGGAGCAGGCGATCAAAGACTTGATCGCCAAATACCAGAAGACGACTTCCGTGATTATCATGTATGAACAAAAGGCGGGAAAGCTGGAATTTGCGGCAGATGAGGAAGATACCCTTTATCGTATTATCCAGGAATGCATGACAAACGCGGTTAGGCATGGCAAGGCAAGCTTTATCCACATTTGCCTGACGCGCAACCAAAACACGCTGAACATAGATATCAGGGACAATGGCATAGGTTGTTCTGAAGTCACCGAAGGATTTGGCTTGCGGCATATGCAGGAAAGACTGGATTTGTTGAGTGGTTCATTGACCTATGGCAATCGCAGCAAAGACCCAGAAGACAGGCAAATGGGATTCTATGTGATTGCAAGCTTGCCGGTGCGCAAGAAAGAGGAGGAAGTAACAAAATGACAAAGGTTTTGATTGTGGACGACCAAGAGTTGTTCAGGGACAGTCTGTCGATCATCCTGTCTTCGACAGAGGGGATCGAAGTGACTGGCTCTGTGTGTGGCGTCGACGATGCGATGGAGTGCATTCGCGGCGATGTTCCGGATGTTGTCCTGATGGATATACGCATGCCAGGAAAGGATGGCGTGGAAGGGACACGCTTGATAAAAAACGCCAAGCCAAATGTCAAGGTCATAGTATTGACGACGTTTGACGATGATGAATACGTCTATGGTGCCTTGAAATATGGAGCAAGCGGCTATTTGTTGAAAGGATGCTCGAAAAACGAGCTTGTCGATGCGATCATCATCGCGGAAAACGGCGGTGCGATGATCAATCCGGATATTGCGACCAAAGTCATACGCCAGTTTTCCGAAATGGCGAGACGGAATGATCTCATTGATGTCGATGAGATGAAAGAGGCGCAGCTCAACGATAGCGAGATCCGTATCATCAAGGCGGTAGGCCATGGATTATCCAACAAGGAGATCTCCAAGACGCTTTATTTATCTGAAGGAACTGTGCGTAACTATATCAGCAGCATTCTCGCCAAACTGAACTTGCGTGATCGAACGCAATTGGCGATCTGGGCTGTCCAGAAGGGAATGGCTTCTTAGAATGGGTAAAACGGAGAGGATCGTATCCAAGACCATCCTCGCCTTGATTTGCTTGATCATGATTGTTGGCGTCTATCTCAGCAATCAGTCGCATCAGGAAATCGTATTGACCATTGGGGTTTATGCAGGCAGCTATTGGGATACGCCTAGTGGCGATAGCTACCAGGTCTTGGACGAGGCGATCACGCGTTTTGAGGCATCGCACCCTAATGTCAAGATGGAATACGTCAGTGGCATTCGGGCGGTGGACTACAGCGAGTGGCTGGCAGAGCAAATCGTCAAAGGGAAAGAACCGGATATCTACTATGTGCTTCCCGAGGACTTCAGTTTGTTAGCAAGCACGGGTGCCCTGGCCGATCTTGACAATCTGACCGCTAACGACCAAGCGTTTGACATCGATTGTTTCTATCAATCGTGCATCGAGGCGGGAAGATACAAGGAGACTCTTTTCGCCTTGCCGTTTGAAAGCGTTCCAACGATCATGTTTGTCAATAAGACATTCCTCCAGGAGAAAGGCGTGGATTTTCCCGCCAGCGATTGGACATGGGATGACTTTTATGCCATATGCAAGGAAGTGACATCGCCCGAAAACCACGAATACGGGGTATATAACTACACATGGCTAAATGCCCTTTATTCCAACGGAGTGTCGTTGTTTACAGAAGATGGGTCATTTTGCAATCTGGCGGACAGCAGGGTGCTAGAGGCGATTCGTTTTGTCATGAAGCTGCAGAATCTCAACGAAGGCTACCAGGTAAACGGCAGGGACTTTGACCTAGGCAAGGTTGCCTTTCGCCCTTTCTTGTATTCCGAATATCGTGCCTACCAGCCATATCCGTACCGGGTAAAGAAATACACTGGCTTTGAATGGGAGGGCATTCCGATGCCCGCTGGTCATTATGGCGGCAATATCTCCGAGCTGCACACGTTGTTGCTAGGGCTTAGCGCCCGTACCCGCCACAAGGAACTTGCCTGGGAATTCTTGAAGTTGTTGGTCATGGATCCTGAGATCCAGCAGAACTTATGTCGCTACTCTAGCGGCATATCCCCGCTGAAATCCGTGGCGGAAAGCCCGACCACCGTATTGTTGTTGCGGGAAAACATCCCTGGAGGGGGCGTTTTCGACAGCGATGCCATTCATCAAATCATGGGCAATGCAGTCGTCATTCCCAATTTTCCCAGATACGACACAGCCTTGCAAATGGTGGACAAGATCATCATCGAGCAAATGAATGAGGACAATATATCCGCCAGCACATTGTTGAGCAACCAGCGGGAAATCAACCTGTTTCTTTCAAAGAAGTAGAGGCGACAGTTTCAATAAAGGCCAGCGATCGCTGGCCTTTATGCTAAAAAGTCATCTTTGAAGGAAATGCTTCCTTGCGCATGATGCCCCACATCTTGTCAATGTAGGAGAGGGTGTAGAAATTCTCGTAGTAATGATAGTAGAATGCGCCCTTGTGCGTCAGTCGATAGACGCCATCATCTTCCTTGATGAACCCAAGCATCTTGGCAACGACCAGTTCAAAACCATACGCTTTTTTTAGCGGCACATGGAAATAATGCGCGAAGTCTTTTTCATCCACTTGCGTGGAATATGCTGTCCAAAACAGCCAGTATACCATTCGTTGGCGCAAGGAGAAGGATAGGGTGAGGGAAGTGGGGAGATGGTTGTTATCAATGCGCGTGATGTAGGAATCGATGTCAAACGTGTTGATCTTGAATACATTCCGCAACAAAGTTGCGGCCGAGCATCCCATGCCCAGGAATGTCTCGCGAGTCATGGAAGAATACGAAGCAAATGGGTCATTGGAGAAAGTCCAGATGGACGAGCGCGTGTAACCCTGTTGTTCGCAATATTCGGTGATATCGTCCAGAAGCTTCTTCTTTTGTCTTTTTGGCATTGCCTTGAGCGGGCTTTGGGTGAACGTGAAGTCGATGAACGGATAGATGGCGATGTGGTTTGCGCCATGGGAAAAGGCAAGCTCTATGTCTTCCTTCAAGTCATCGCATGATTGCCCGGGAAGCGCGAAGATAAAGTCCATGGACACTGTCGCAAAGGGAACTGCCATAAGGGCATTCTTCAGCTTTTCGGGATCAACGGGCTTGCGGCCAAGGATCCGCTGGAATTTCCCATTGAATGACTGGATGCCGATGGAAATCTTCGTCACGCCTGCTTCCTTGAGCGCCAAAAGCGTATCGACATCCACGTTGTCGGGGTGCAGCTCCAGTCCAATGCCATCATGAATGATGAAATGTTCTTGCACAGCTTCAATGATCTCCTTGAGCCGATCTTTTGCCAAGGCAGGCGTTCCACCCCCGAAATACAGGCTTGTGACATCTTTTTTCTCTTGTTGTGCAACGAGATGTATTTCCTTGATCAGGGCATCGATATACCTGTTCATTTTCGCTTTGTCGTACAACGTCTTGCAATAGGGACAGAAGTTGCATAGGGAAGCGCAGAAAGGAATATGGATGTAGAGGCCAAGCTTTTCGCATTCTTCATAGGGAAGGGTGTTTTCATACGTTGCTAAAAACGTGAAAGGCTTGAAGGAACGAGTCAGCCACATTCTGGTGGCACTTGTAACAATGGACATGGCGTTTCTCCTTAAATGTATTTCAAGTATGTGCCAAGCATTTCAAGGACAACGGGAATGTTTCCCGCGAAAAGCAGCGTATATTCCGCAACGAAGAAATAGCCGCATTCAT
>OMYM01000099.1 GCA_900315225.1 uncultured Erysipelotrichaceae bacterium
CATCTCTTGATTTTGCCTATCCATGAATGAAATGATATATGGGGTCTGGAACAGATATTTACAATCGTTCCGCATATAACAGCAGGCTGACGATGCTGGATTCTACCTATTTGTTCGTCCAAGTATAAAGTCTCTGGCAATTAGAGATTCCAGTGTCTTGGTTAATATCTGACATTGGAAATCAATGGCTTGATGGTTCATGTGTCATTGCTTTTCAAGAAGAGCCTCCGTCAGCACAAGCAAAGAAAGTCCCAACAAAAGAACACGATCAAAGGAGAATCCAACCTTGATTCCGTTTGCTAGGGAAAAACACATCCCCATCGCAAGGAACAAGCGAAATAAAAGATTTTGTTCCTTGGGGGATGAACCTTTCATTGTCTTGAAAATGCAGTATAAGCCGATAATTACGGTTGCTGAAAGGGTAATTTTTTCAAATACATGAAAGGTGGAAAAACGAAATACCAGAGTCACCATCCCCAGCAATGTCATAATAATTTCATATACTAAATAGCGTTTCATGCCTATCTCCTTCAAAATATTCAAGCGGGTTGAGAAGTATAGAACCAACTTCCATCAGGCCATGTGCCGCATCTTGTCTTGCCAAGAATACTGACGCGGTAACTTCGATTTATATTTCGACAACGATTACCATCCAATTGTTGAGTGAAGGTAAAG
Source organism: uncultured Erysipelotrichaceae bacterium (assembly GCA_900315225.1). Lineage (GTDB taxonomy): Bacteria > Bacillota_I > Bacilli_A > Erysipelotrichales > Erysipelotrichaceae > Bulleidia. The sequence continues at coordinate 676 of OMYM01000099.1, forward strand.
CTTCCTGAGACTTTGCCGATCCATGCATCAATAATATCGCCAGGTAGAATGATCGCATTGGCTGAATTTACTGCAAGTATAATGGCTTTTCTGAAAGAATCTCTTGCAGTGGACAATGATATTCCTCCTGCAGCGAGACCCGCAGCAAATCTCTGTACTGCAACTATGAGTCCTACAATTGTTGCGATTTTCTTACCAGAAGCGGAAATGTTATACTGGAACGATCAAATATCTAGAATAGATATTTACAATCGTTCCGCATATAACAGCAGGCAGGCGATGCAGAATTCTACCTATTTGCTCGTCCAAGTATAATATTAAATGAGATTGTTTGAGGAACACCTGTGACGATCGACTTGGCCGACTTAGATGTATGAATCGCTGCTGGGGTGTTGCATATAATAGTATAAAGGATTCTTTCGCCATTGAGATAAAGATAATCGGTATTATAATCATATTCAATTAAATCTTCTTCTTTAGTATTGATATCCGTGATTCTAAGACTCATCCTATCACTTGTTTCATCAAGTTCAAAAATATGATCACTATCTCGATAAGTCTCTGAGTATATAGGTGTTTTTTCTTCTTCCTTAGCTTTTACAGGAAGTGTTATTGATGCGCACACCAGTAATGAACAGATAATGAATATGAATACACGTTTCATACATAACCTCCATTTCCTGACATAAATAATGTGACTTGAATCTATTGGTTTTTAAGCAGTTGTGAAAATTCACATTTTGATTCGGTTACCTCAATAAATGCATGCACAGATGCTCTCAAGCAATCTTAAAAGAGAAGATAATTGATTCTCTGTGTCATAATCGCTCTGAATCCAACAAGATCACAGAAGATTTCCGATCAAATGTCTGGAACAAACAATTACAAACCATCCACATATAACGGCAGAAGGACAATGCGGAACTCTGCCTGTCTGTGCATCCTAGTACAGAAAGAACAATCACATCATTTGAATTTTGCTTGGCCAAGCAATAAGTATTATAGACAAGTTAGAAGAAAAAACAAGAATGATACAAAGATCTTAAGGAAAACTTAAATTGAGTGACGCATTTTGTGAAAATATACTGGAACGATCAAATATCTACTTTAAGAGATGGGTTAACGTGAGCGAACATTCATCGATTTTTATGTCTTCCGGCATTCCGATGGACGAGTGCGACCAAAAAAGGGGCGCTTCTGGCACGAATTGTGGGAAAAACTCTTTGAAGTCTCACCACAATGAAGAAAAACGACCTGGATTAGCGGATTCTTAAGGCCGTTTTTTTGTATCGTGTTTTAAACGCTTGGCACATATATTAGCGTAGTGCTTCTTGTCCACATGAACCCATTCTCCATTATCTAGTATAACCCTGTTTTGTTCTATTTCCGTAATATGTTCTAAATTGATCAAAGTTCCTCTTTCGCTTTTTTGAAAATTGACTGAATCTAATCGGGATTCTAGGTCGCGCATTGTCATTCTGATACGACACACTTCGCTAGCTGTTACAACTCTGATATAGTTGCCTTCAACCACACAACATATTATATCCCTGTGATTCAAGTGTACTATTCTATCGTGGATCTTAAGAATTAGCATCTCATTTCCATTCTTTTCCCCTAAATACTTGTTCATTGCATTGCGAAGATCGTATTCAAGCCTCGATTTCCGGATAAAGTAGAACACATTGAACTGAAACGCTTCAAACACCAGCTCTTCCTTCCTTGAGCATAGCAATAAGCATACATCAGAACCAATGCATTGAATATCATTTGCTATGGTGAATCCATTGGCACTTGTCAAATCAAGGTCAATGATTGCCATTTCATACTTCATATTCTTCATCGAAAGCATGTCTTCCACTATGACTGCTTCAACATTGTGCTTCTTTCCCAAACTATTTCTACATGTGTCAACGATCATTTTAGCCGTTGGCATTTCATTGCAAACAACCAGTATATTCATTTTCGTGGTTTCCTTTCATGCGTTATCACTTATATCTTAGCGAACTCTCTATGAAGCACAAGTTTATTTTTTTGCTTTTATGCATGAGTGGTCGATATTCTGCATGAATGGTCAATAAGATTTGCGACAGATCGTTGTTTGTTTCTTTCGGAGATCTTTTGCGCGCTACATTTATGGAGGTGATTGAATTATGCGCGTAATCTCAGGAAATTCCACGGATGTAGCATCGATTCATGCTTTTCTTTATAAAAATTGAATTCAAATTTTGACGCGTTTCAAATAGTGGGGGTTTCAGTTCAATTGCCATGGCTGACATGGCAGGGAAGACCCCGCTTTTCCCTTCTTCCTGGGTCTGCGGTTCCAGAGTACAACCATGCCTATTCGTTGCTGCCGATTCACTGTGCTTCCATCGGCTTTATAATAGAAATCGCTGGCGTGGCGCAGGACCTTGCGGAACACGACGACACCCGAGGAAATCAAGGCAGTTAACTTTTACGAACAGAGCAAAAAATCATATGATTTCATACAGTTCACCAAATTGGTAATATAGCGTTTTATGAAACTTAAATCAACGCTATAACGGAAAGATACTTTATCCCAGATTTTTGTGTTTCATCCCAAATATCTTGTAATCCATGGATAAAAGGTCTATTATACAAATAGTGATTGGCTTTATGCCATTGTAGTTGACTATTAATGAAAGGAATTAAAAATGATTGTATTGTTATTGGTATTATGCCTGTGCGGATGTACCACTATAAATAGTGTTAACGATGATGTTTCGAAAATGGAAAATGCTATTTCCATTGACTCAGCACCCCCTGGGACCACTATGGAAAACGATGTTTTGTCCGTGTCAGGCATCATTTCCAAGATTTCCGATGGAGATGATTTGTATGGCATCTATCTGATGTATCCTCCGTCTGTCACCAATACGGAATCTGGATTTATTGTGGAGGACATTGGATTACTGGAAGGATTCAAGGAAGGCGATGAAGTTCAGGTGCAATATACCCTTGTCTCGTCCCTGCCAGATGCCGAGATACACAATCTCGTTCAGAAGTTGGAGGGCATCTCCCATAGCGATTTGGAATACGATCAGGTTTCATGCACTGTTAAAGACATCATTTGCTTTACGCCTTCCCTTGTTTCCTTCAAGTTGTTGAAGGAAAACGGGAATCCTTATGACGAAGATGATTTCGTTGTCTATGAAATCGATGACGAAGAACGGATTCAGAGCTTCATGGAAACACTCTCCGGGATTGTTGTTTATACGGATGGCATCATGGTCAGCCCCCTCATGTTGTATACGTCCTTTAACATCCGTTTCACCGACGAAAGCGGAAATTCCATTGAGCTTAGGGAAAGTACAAAACTTCAGAATCTGACAGAGGAAACCGACTACTTTTATCATTTCAATGACTCAGAATACCTTAAAATGCCTTTGATGGAAGCAGCCAAAGAACTTGCCCGCCAATCCTCATAAACACAAAGCACTC
>OMYM01000289.1 GCA_900315225.1 uncultured Erysipelotrichaceae bacterium
AGCAAATTGGAATCCAGAACCAATCATTCATACGCTTACGGCATTTGCGAATGATTTTGACAATATGGGTGGTGGCTACGTATTCATTGGAGTGGAAGAAGAAAATGGAAGACCTAAGCTGCCACTTTCTGGACTTGATCCAGATTCTGTGGATGATATTCAACTTGATATTCTTAACAAGTGCAATTTCATAGAGCCAAGGTATATACCCGTCATTGAGCCATATACAATTGATGGGAAAGAGATCATTGTTCTATGGGCACCAGGCGGGGAAGACCGCCCATATAAATGCCCAGAAAAAGTAAATACGGAAAAGGGAGGACAGAAAAGCAATAAATCGTATTATATTCGCAAGGGCGCAAGAGCGATGAAAGCCAATGCGCGGGAAGAAAAAGAACTTATTTCCATGGCTAGGGATGTTCCGTTTGATGATCGCATTAACTATCAGGCAAATATTACAGATCTACGTCCTATGCTTATTGTGGACTATTTGAACACTGTGGGAAGTGCATTGTGTCGAGATGCGTTGAATCGTTCGATTATGGATGTGGCGACAGATATGAAGATTGTTCGTGGACCATTGGAATACCAAAAACCATTGAATGTTGGATTGATGTTTTTCCATGAGGATCCAGAAGACTTTTTCCCATATGCCAGAATCGAAGTGGTCGATAAGCCTGATCCAACTGGCATTGGCATGACGGAGAAAATATTCAGAGGTCCACTAGATAAGCAATTGAGGGATGCTTTGGCATATATCAGAAACTATATCATCACGGAATACGTAACAAAAGTGCCTGATAGTGAGTTAGCGATTCGTGTTTTCAATTGGCCTTATCAGGCTGTGGAAGAAGCGTTAAGTAATGCGGTATACCACAAGTCATACCAGATCCATGAACCTATTACAGTGACTATTACACCGGATAAAATGGAAATTCTGAGTTTGCCGGGACCAGACTGGTCCATCTCAAACGAAAGCATGGAGAGAAGGGTGCTTGTATCGAAACGGTATAGGAACAGGAGAATCGGTGATTTTCTAAAGGAACTGGAAATTGTCGAGGGACGAAATACAGGGGTTCCGTTGATCATTCAGTCTATGAAAAACAATGGTTCCAGCTTACCTGTTTTTGAAACTGATGAAGAGAGAAGTTATTTTTCTACTGTACTGCCGATTCACCCTATTTTCCTGAAAAAGAAAGAAGAGGATGTAACAGCAACGATACATACGGAAAAGAATAAACGTCGAAGAACAAGAGATGAATTGAAGTCGTTGATTTTGACAGTGCTACAAGAGAAAGGGAGTCTTTCGGTGAATCAGTTGTCTTCTGAACTTGGATATGCAAGAAGGACACCGATGATAAAACAAGTCATAAGACAAATGATAGAGGATGGTGAATTGGCGTATCTGTATCCTGATAAGCCTAACAGTAGAAGACAGAAGATATGCTTGAAAGATGCTCGTTAGTAGATGGGTTTTGTCATAAGTATAACTAATCGTTTGCCTTAGAATCTTGAATTGCTTATGTCTTATGCATAAGGTACACTAATAATGAAGAAAGTGAGAAGAGAGATGAAGGCATTGACGGTTTACTATTCAAGAAAAGGAGAAAACTATTTCTCTGGTAATATTCGAAACATAGCAAAAGGGAATACAGAAATAGTTGCTGAGTATATCAATGAAGCTGTAGGTGGAGATATCTTCGAGATTGAGACAGTCAAGGAGTATGCCAAGGATTACACGAAGTGTACGGAAGAAGCAATGGCGGAAAAGAAGGCGAATGCTCGTCCAGAGCTGAAGCGGATTCCCGATAGCATTGATGCGTATGATGTGATATTCCTGGGGTATCCGAATTGGTGGGGAACGGCACCGATGTGTGTATTTACGTTTCTTGAGGCATTTGATTTCGCGGGTAAGACGATTGCGCCTTTCTGTACGAATGAAGGCAGTGGCATGGGTGTCTCGGAGAAAGATATTAAGAATATGTGCAAGGGGGCTAAGGTTGTCTCTGGTTTGTCAATCAGGGGTTCGGAAGCGCAAGTGAGTAAGAATAGGGCGGTTGCCTGGGCAAATGAAATCATGAAGTAGGTGAGGAAGATGATGAACGATTTTTCATTTCAGAATACGACAAAGGTTCATTTTGGCAAGGGGGCTTTGGATAAGCTTGCTGGAGAAGTAGGAAAGTATGCGAAGAAAGTGTTGCTTGTGTATGGTGGTAGATCCATCAAGCGGATTGGGTTGTATGATAGGGTTGTCAATCTTTTGCAAGACGGTGGGATTGAAGTATATGATTATGATTTGGTGAAGCCAAATCCCAGGCATACGGACATCAATATCGGTGGACAGATGTGTCGAAAGAATGGGATTGAGGCAGTGGTTGCTTTGGGTGGTGGCTCTGCCATTGACTCGGCAAAGGCGATTGCTGGGCTTGTGAAGTCGGAAGCAACGGATTGTTGGGATCTTGTCAAAGCTGGTAGACCAATTACGAATGCATTGCCTATTTTCGCTATTCCTACCATGGCTTCCACGGGTTCGGAGATGGATGCTTCGTGTGTCATCAGCAATTTTCAGACAGAAGAGAAGAAGGGGTATAATGGTCCTGCGTTGCGTCCTGTGGTCACCTTTGATGATCCAACCAACACGTTCTCAGTTCCTCCTTATCAGACGGCTTGTGGGGCGGTGGACATTATGTCGCATACGATGGACACGAAGTATTTCTCCAAGGATGATAAGATGGACATGCTGTATAGGATGATGGATGAGCATCTCAAGACGGTTGTCAAGTGGGCACCGGTGGCGTATGTGGAGCCGGAGAATTATGACGCAAGGGCGAACTTGATGTGGGCTGCCGCATGGGCATTGAATAGTTTCTTGACATGTGGCGTTAGGCAGTTTCCTTCTTGCCATGCCATGGAACATGAACTCTCTGCCGTCTATGACATTGTGCATGGCCATGGCATAGCCATTCTTACCCCACGGTGGATGCGTTATATCCTGAATGATGCGACTGCTCCTATGCTTGCTAGAATGGCATATAACGTATACAATGTTCCCTTGGATATTCCCGTCTATGAAGCAGCAGAGAAGACCATTGAATGTACAGAGGACTTGTTTTTCAATGTCCTTGGGCTAAAAGCGAATCTTTCGGATCTAGGAATTGACGATAGCAAGTTTGCCATGATGGCAAAGAATGCCTGTGGCAAGAATGGAGTCATCAAGGGGTTTGTCGATTTGTATCCTGAAGATGTCGAGAAGATCTATCGGATGTGCCTGTAGAAGGGAGGAGAAATGGAACGGTTTGATTTCATCAAGAAGAAGCTTGGTTTTGGATGCATGCGCTTGCCGATGATTGGCAATGAAGTGGACATTGAACAGACGAAACAAATGGTCGACTACTTCATCGACCATGGATTCAATTACTTTGATACAGCCCATGGGTATATCTCGGGCAAGAGTGAGCTTGCCTTGAGGGAATGTCTGACAAGTAGATATCCACGGGGAAGCTATGTCTTGACAGACAAGCTTACGACAAGCTACTTCAACAAAGAAGAACAGATACGACCATTGTTCGAAGAACAGCTCAAGGCATGTGGCGTGGATTACTTTGATTTCTACCTGATGCATGCCCAGAATTCACAGAACTTTCAAAAATACAAGAAATGTCGGGCATATGAAACTGCTTTTGAACTCAAGGAAGAGGGAAAGATCAAGCATGTAGGTATTTCTTTCCATGACAAGGCAGATTCTCTTGATCAGATCTTGACAGAATACCCAGACATTGAGATTGTTCAAATCCAGTTTAATTATCTCGACTATGAAAGCGCATCGGTAGAATCTCGAAAGGTATACGAAGTGTGTGAGAAACATGACAAGCCTGTTCTTGTCATGGAGCCGGTGAAGGGAGGGAATCTTGTGAAGCTTCCAATGGAAGCACAAAAGATTCTGGATGATCTTCATGGTGGATCGAATGCCAGTTATGCCATTCGTTTCGCCGCAAGCTTTAAGAATATCTGTGTCGTTTTATCGGGCATGAGCACATTGGAACAAATGAAAGACAATGTCTCGTACATGATGGATTTTCAGCCTCTCGATGAGGAAGAAATGTCCGCTGTCAAACAGGTGTGCGATGTGTTCCAAGGCATGAACATGATCCCATGCACAGCCTGTAGATATTGCATCGAAGAAAGCAGCTGTCCAAAGAAAATCCTCATTCCCGACATGTTCTCCAACTACAATACAAAGAAGACATTCGGCGATTGGAACGCGGATTATTATTACAACAGTGTCCTGACGCTCAACAATGGCAAGGCATCGGAATGCATTAAATGCGGCAAGTGCGAAAGAGTCTGCCCACAACATCTCCCTATCAGAAATCTGCTTGTGCAAGTAGCGCAACAGTTCGAATGACAAATATCATGGATATGTGTGCCACAGGAGAAGATCTCCTGTGGCTTTTTTTGTTTTGCGCGCGCTAGAATCAGAGTGAATGGGCTTGTGTGAAAATTCTTTCATTTATAAAACGTATAATTTGTTTAATATATGATTCTATTTACAGATGAAAACGAAAGTTTAAGTTTCAAAAGTAAAATTGAACTGCTAGTTCAATGACATCTCTTCGAATATGTGATAGACTATTTTCGTTCCAGTTCTCTTGTGGGAGTTGGTGGAGGGTATAGGCAAAAGCCTGTAATCTTGCCTGTGTGTGGCAATCCGGAAGCGACATGTAGGCATGCGGAATATAACTGTCCTTGTGTGGCGCATGGCTTCATGAACACCACACAAGCTTTAAGACACAGATCGATCTAAGCCATTTGAGTATGACGGACACGCATAGTGATCACGTTGGGTTCTCTGAAAACTGATGTTTTTCATTGAGGCATGGGCAGGTGTGCCATGAGGATGCACACCTGCCTGTGAAACTCAACGATATCATCTTGTGGAAGGTGGTATTATGGGTTGCGAAAAAACAAGGAGAGAATGAGAAAAAAATCATGGGGGTGAACAATGAAACATATAAGAAAGAAGATTATGACCGCATTGTTGGCATTGTATTTAGGAATGAGTGGATGTTTGTTCAATGCGAAAGAAAAGACCGTGGGCGAAGAAATTCGGATGGACGATATTACCGAGTTCTACTACACAACGGATGCGTCTACCAATCCACCGCATTTTCAAAGATATCGATTCTATGTGGAGGATGGAAAACATGCGTTTTATCATGAAAAGCGCCAAGGTGACCATTGGCCATTGACGGAAAGCGATGTTACAGTATGTGGAACATTAGACATATCAATGGAAGAATGGTTGGTTTTCTATGAGTGCTTGGAAGATGGAATTGTCACGCAACGAGAAGAGATTCTAGAGGCTGGCAATAGCGGTCCATGGCTTTACCTGTATTGGAAAAATGACGCTTCTTCTTGGCAGGTGTTTAGCTTTTCGTCTTATGCGAAGCAACAAGAATTTGTGTCATATTGTGAAAACCTGCGAGATAGACAAATGAATCAAACGGAATAAAAACCAGAGAGACTGATTTATGTTGCAATAATCATAGTGCATGGTATAGTTTACAACCAAACGCGAATCATGTTCGAATGAATTCAAAAGGGATTGACTTGATTGACTATATTAATCATATCATTGTTCAAGTGTCATCAGACTTTTCAAAATCGAAAATTCAAGAGTCTTTAGATAAAATAAATGCCGAAGATTTTTCTGGATTCAAATTTATTTTCCTTGCGATTTCTGAAGAAAGAAAAAAGAACTGGTCTTTTCGGATCTCGGACGAAATTATCTTCAATCCTGCTACGAATATAATAACAATTCGTGATATTGTCGATGAAATTGAAAATATGGAGATCGGACAATTGAATAAGTTGCCCAGATTGATTGTTGATGAGATTGGGAATTCTTTGAATAGAATGCTCGGTTGCGCTGATAGTGACCTTGCGGAAATGATCAATATATTGGGGACTGAATGTGAAATGAAAGGTACAGCAAGAAATCCCTGGAAACAATTTGATATTCAAAAAAAGTTTGTTTTAATCAATTACAGCGTTTGCAACGATCATTCGAGGAAGCTTCATTATATATTTATAGAATAGATGATATTTATAAAGAATTTGATTCAGAGGTTCACAATAAAAGCGGAGCTGTGTTGAATCAGATTAATCGATTCTTCAATAGAACTTCTGATGATCTTTCACCCGTGGCAAAGTTTTATGAAACCTGCGAAAGTGTTGTCCAATTCGTTTTAAAAAGCAAGAACTATAAAAATTCTATTAGTATTGAACGACTGAATGATTGTGCTGAATTGATTGTAGCACATGCATTTTTCAAATGCAGAATCTTTTCGAATCCAGAGGTATGTCAACATGTTGTTGAATGAAAATAATCCTAGACAGTCACTGTATTATTTAGGTGCTCTTGTGCTGCAAATATTAAAGCGAAAGCCTCAAATGGATTTTTTTGATCTGTATGAGGAATTGAATCAAATTGAAAGTGTATCCGTGAAAATATTACTGTATGTTTTAGACTGGCTGTATTTGATTGATAAAGTGATTGTAACAGAAGACGGGAGGGTCTGTAAATGTTTGTGAAAAGATTGGAAATTAAAACGGGATTAGGCAATCCTATCCGTGACATAAAATTTTCAGAGGGTTTAAATTTAATTGTAGATAATACTTCAACAATCAATCAAAGGGAAACTGGAAATAATGTTGGAAAAACTACAGTGTTAAAATTAATTGATTATTGTCTTGGTGGAAAAAAGAACTAATTTGGAAAGATATAGAAAATAAACAAGAAGAATTGTCAAACGTAAAAAATTTTCTGGTGGATAATGATGTTCGCGTTGTTTTGACGCTTGGCTCTTCTTTTGAGCATTCAACTGATGATGTAGTGATTGAGAGAAATTTCCTTTCATTTTCAAGTTCCATTGTCCTTTTGAATGGGGTGAAAACTAAAGTTATGGCTCTTGAAGACAGGTTGAATGCATTGTTGTTTCCAACAAAGAAAACAGAATATCCTTCTTTCTGTCAAGTTATTGCGCATAATATACGATATTCGGATGAATGTGTAAACAATACACTGCGTTATCTTCATCCTGCAACAAGATCTCATGAATATGAATCGTTATTTCTTTAAAAATCCGCTTTTGCACGTTAGGGATAACTCAACACGATAGAGTAGTATAATGAGTATGGCTAAG
>OMYM01000133.1 GCA_900315225.1 uncultured Erysipelotrichaceae bacterium
ATTTGCATTTGTAGCGGTATACTGGTACAATAGCGAAAGAAAGGATGAACTATGAAAGAATTCACTAAATGGGTTGCCGCATGGGGCAACGCTCCTTCCATTCATGAACAGACAGAAATCCGCTACACCAAGGATGTCACGTTGCGTTATCCAATATTCATCGTCTTTGATGGAGACAAGATAAGGCTTCATTTCTCCAACCTTACAGGTTTTGAACTTGTATCCTTCCAATGTGCCATTAGCTATATGGACAAGTATTACGATGTCACATGCCAAGGCAATCCTGTGATTCAGCTTGATGCACATCAAGCTGATCTAGAAACAGATGAAATCGAGATAGATGTTATCGCAGGTACACAGATCGAAGTATCGATCTATCTCAATGAATTTACTTTGATGGATTCTGGTGTGTTCATCTGTGGACCTCTTTCCATGGGGCAATATGCCTATGGCAACGAGATGTATGCGACTGATTTCCCGCGTGATACCAGTCGTAAGACAAATTGGTACTACTTTTTGACGGGTGTGGATGTTCATACAGAAGAAAACAATCATGCATTGATCTGCTATGGCGATTCCATCACCGCCCAGAATTGGCCGGATGACCTTGTCATACGTGCTTGGGAGAATGGCTATCACAATGTATCCATCATACGCAGGGCAGTCTCTGGCACAAGAATATTGCGCCAGTATGACAATATCACCTATGCAGCATATGGCTTGAAGGGAGAGATACGCTTCCCTGTGGAAATGCACACGGCTGGTGCAGATAGCGTCTTGATCCAGCATGGGATCAACGATATCATTCATCCTGTCGGCGAAGAAGTAAACATCTTCCGTCCCATGAGCGATCTTCCTACCCTAGAAGAGTTGAAGGAAGGCTACACAAGACTTTATATCCGTTATGCCCGCAGCCTAGGATACAAGGTGTATGGAGCCACCCTGCTGCCCATCGAAGGATGGCGCACATACGCTCCGTTCAGGGATGAACTACGCAACGCATTCAACGACTGGCTTCGAACAACCGCCCTACTTGATGGATGCATCGACTTCGACGAAGCCGTCCGCGACCCTGATCATCCCGCGCGATTCTTCAAGGAATATGATAGCGGAGATCACCTGCACCCTTCCGCCAAAGGCTATTTGACCATGGCAAACGCCGTTGATGAGAAGCTGCTCAAATAGCCTTAAAGAACCAACCACGAAACCACCTGCAAAAGAGAACCGATGTTTCGGTTCTCTTTTGATGATGGCAGCTATTTGTTATACTGGAATGGTCAAATACCTGGAACAGATATTTACAATCGTTCCACATATAACTACAGGCAGACGATGCAGAATTCAACCTGTTTGTGCGTCCAAGTATAATCCATGTGACACTACCATGCATAACCACAGACAGAGCCTGAACAAGCACCACATAGTATATTCCCATTTCTGATACTTCTTATCCAGAACGGATATACTAAAGTATCATCAAATATTATTTAAGCCCAAGATGCCCATCTTACTTTTTCTCGAAATATTATACCATAGAAAAAATCAAAAATCTAATTGACAAATGGATTTCATGCATATATAATATCATCTGTCGAAAAGACCGAGCAGATAATCAGTTTTGCGGCAGAGTGGCAGGTCTTTTGGCGATATGAAAGGAAGGTAGAAACATGGGAATATGCATTAGTTTAAAAGTATCTAAATCAGTGTCAGAGGAAAGATGGCAGAAAGTGTATGATGAAGCGCTTTTTCTTGCCAAGAAATTGAATCTTGCGGAAATACGCACGGTAAAGATTCATGGTCATCAAGTCTCTTGCCTGGCAAAGACTAAAGAAAGTGAATGGTATGGAGAGAGAGGGTTTATGGCCATTGCTGATTATGAATACGGCGATGCGGCGGAATCATTCTTTTTTCCAAAGGAGATTTCATCAACAAAAACACAAGAGCCAATCGATGCGCTGGAATGTACAGCCTATGATATTGGTGTAGTCGAAACAAATCCCGATTCCGATGATTGCATCGACATCTGGGGAAACAAGACACAGGAAATGTATTATCATTTCAGTATTCTTGCGATCGGGTGCCTGGTGCAGGACAGACTGAAAGACGAGGCCTATGTGTATGGAGATTTCAATGCCGGACAGTGCAGGGTTGCTGTAAAGGACGCAAACGAGTTCTTGAAGAAACCAATCCAAGTTCCATGCCAGTGTGATCCAAACCGTTGGATGGAGCGGATCAGCAGACTCACGGTCAAAGGAACTGACAAGGTGCGTATAGCCGAATGCATGTATATCGGAAAAAAGGATGCGGCCTTTGGTGAAAAGCTGCGGGCATTGCTTCCAAGTGACGTGCTTACGCAGTACTGGAAAGAGGAAATGAACTATTATCAAATGAGAATGTTCGGTTTCATGAATTGCTTTAAAAGATATCTGGAAATGGGCTTTGATATTGCTGAATTATGCGATATCATATCTTTCAAAGATGAAGATGGAAATGACATGCATGAGTATTTTATCCATATGATTCTAGACGCAAAGATGCACTGGAAGGAAAAAGACTGTAGCGACATACTGGTGCAGGATCCCGATGATCCTAAGCTATACGGAATCGATGGATTGCTTTTCCGTACTTTCGCGATAGGCCAAAGAAATAAAAAGGTAGACCGTTACATTCCCATTGATGAGTTAAGGGGCATTCTCAAGGAAAAGCTGGGGCAAGCTTGTGATGTGGATGCGATTATGGATGCTTATCTAAGAAATGAAAATGAATCGGAGGACGATAGCGAATCACGCAAGATAACGATGAATATCTTACATGAAGAGAGGGAAAAGAACGATGCCTTGTCTAAAGAATATCAAATATATGATGCGGGAATGCTACAGAAATACGAACCAGGCTGGAAAATTGAGCCATCCATTGAAGAAGCAATACAGAAAGTCATGGACTTTGCTGAAAGCTTGCCGAAGCAGCAATCATACAGACAAATAGCACAGAAATCCGTTCAAGAGATAGAGAACTGGCTTTCTAAAATCAGCTTTGGTATTTACGGCTTGCGAGATAGGGACTGGCAAAGGATTTTCACGAACCTGGAAAAGGATCCTAAGAGCGTTAAACGGTATTGTTCATTATTTCTCATAAAGCAAGATAGTTCACCAGTCCGAGAAGTCGTGCAGGCCTTGATTATCAATGATGATCTGTATGAATATGCATGTTTAATGATGGAGAAAGCCAAAGCAGTCGCATGATCTGCATCCGCTTTCTATATTGGAAAAATTCGAGACTTCAATCTACCCAAAGAGAATGGGCTTGGAAGGGTAATCCGTTCAATACGGAAACTCTTTAGAGCTTTTGGATATGCTAGAACATGACTTTTGCACAGAAAAAGAGAACCGATGTTTCGGTTCTCTTTTTGGTCATAGCCGATATTCCCAAGCAATGACACCATCATGTATAATCTCTGACAGAGTCTGAAGTTTTCTTTTATCTCGGTAAAGCAATCATACTTTGACTACATAACGAATATATACGTTGCTCGAAAGAATTTAAAGTATCGGGTTTTACATTCGATACTTCCAGCTTATCATCACACTGGAGAATGTTGCCAAATTTCCTGCGATTTCCTTGGATACTTTTTGCAAAGTTACCAATACGTTTGCTGATATCGCGAAACAGATCTTTATCTTGCTTATGAAAATAGTCCCCCAACGCAAGATAAAGCCGATCGCATCGCTTCCCGCATCGGAATCCACGGTGTTGATCTCGGGATTGTTCAGTCCCGTGTAGATCCCTTCCTTCGCGATGCGAAGGCAGCCCGTGACCACGGCAAACTGGAGATTGTCGGAATTTGTCTTCAGGACATTTTGCAGCATTGGACCAATGACATCCACCATCTTCCTGTAGAAACCATTCCTGTATGCGTTTTCCAGGGGGACATCATACTCGTCGATCAGGACGACCGCCTTTTTTCCCGATGCTTTCCTTAAGTATTCAGAGAGGTATTGAAGCGATCTACGAAGATCCGCAGCGCTCGTTTTTTCACCGGTTTCATCCACCCCCCCTTTATCATTTTATATATATTTTGCTTTTCCAACTCGTCCAGGGCAACGCTTTCCAAAACCCACTTGTTGTCAAAATACAGCTTGCGGATTAGCTGGTTCAGGGCGCAATACGCGTCTTCGTATGCTGATCCCTTCACCGTTTGAAGCGTCAGGTGAATGACTGGAAAGCTCGTCATCATATCCGTATAGCGTTCCCCCATGTCCATGATCTTAAGCCCTTGGAACAAGGAACGGTTCTCCTGGTTCAATGCTGGATCCCTTGTATCCTCCACGAAATACCGGATCATGGACAGGGTGAGTGTCTTCCCAAACCTTCTTGGGCGAAGGAAAAAAGTAGTCTCGTGATCAATTTCCAGCAAGGAAGCCAATAATGGAGTCTTATCCACATACCGTTTTCCATACATGAGG
>OMYM01000097.1 GCA_900315225.1 uncultured Erysipelotrichaceae bacterium
AAAATTACCGCTTTGTAGTTGCAATTATAGTAAACGGCTTTAAGCTTTTCGTTTTGGTTATCGATCCACCTAGAGATTTATATAACTCGAGCACCTTAAAACGTAAAAATCAAATGCGTTCACTATATAGTACAATACTCGCACTCATAGCAAGAACTTTCGCATCAAAAAACACCGCTGTAATGCAGTGTTTTGAAACTTACAGAAGGATTATGTGTACTGCTAAAAATCATATATAGCTTCTTTTTCTGCTATCTTAGGATAATCATAGCAACGATTATGATCGTGCATAAAGGCAAAACCAGTGTCAGCAGCAAATCATCAAACTCTCTAGCTATTTAGATCATGGAACTTGATCACATCAAGATGAATGATCCAAATACGCTTACTATAAATCCATTTCAGTTACATTGTATAATAGCGAAACGCTAATTCCAAATAACGAAGCTATTTTCATCATCCTGTCTGCCGTGATTGGAACCGTTCCTCTTTCCCATTTCGATACTAAGGATCGATCAACTCCCATTAGGGTCGCCAGTTTCTCCTGGCTTAAGTGATTTTGTTCACGAAAAAAACGTATGTTGGTTCCGATAGCTTTCATGAAGACTTCGCGTTCCTTCATGTCTGGTCCTTTTTGCGGCGAACTTGATCAGAGAGTATAGGGATGAAGCAATGACAAAGAGTTGTTAGAAGAAACAAAATCATAATGGAAAAGAAGGATGGCAGTATGAAGGCTTTGGCTTGCCTGGAAAAGAGGATCATAATGAATCCGAATGCAAGAAGATAGAGGACTATATGGCGTGTTGTATCCAAGATATAGTATCTTGTTCTCTGTGCATAAATCTCATTGACGGTCAAGCCGAGGGAAGATAGAACAGCATCCACTTGCTTGTCTTGCTTGATTGAAAGAAAGGCAAGACCAAGCGATAGAATGGCTAAAGCCAACGCAAATGCCGATGCTGCCATAGTATACATGGTCTTTGCACCGTGTATTCCGGCAGCCCAGGAAACATGAAGCCTGTATTCACTGTTAACGAAGTATCCTTTGCTTTTCAATTCATCAATGATGGCTGGCACATTCTCGGGATCATCAGGGAAAATGGAATACGCCGTAGGCCTCCATGGTGTATCAACAAATACATGGACAAGTTCGCCTTCTCTTTCTTGAGGCAATTCATCCACGGAATAGTCGTTCCATTTGTCATTGAAGACATAGACAGTCTTGCCCGTATCTTTTTTATGCTGGGCAATAAGGTTTTCCATGTCGCTTCTTTCCATATAAATGACATAATCAAATGTATCCTGCAGGCCAAATGAACTATTCTTCAAGATGCCAGCAATAGGAAGACACACCTGGTCGAATTCTATGATCGTAATGTATGTGGGTATTGTAAGGGTGGCATCATAGCCTCTGCCATATTCATTGAATATGGGAACGCCAAGGGAATACTCGATTTCCATGCCGGTGAGTTCATCTTCACTGATGCCAAGCGTTTTTGCGATATGCAAAGCGAAATCTTTAGAAAGATAAACGCCATTCTTGCCAAAATCCTTTTCAATTGAATTCATTGCTTTATGATTGCTTAGGTAACAATTGACGCTAGGGTATTCGCTGGACGGATCGCTCTCCTCATAATGAATGCTTCCTTGCTTTGTGTTGTCAAGGTAGAAATTGATATCAAATGCATATCTTTTGCCTAAGTCAAAGCCCTCGTTTGTGATATCCTCTAAAACGCTGCCAAAAAAAATAAGATTCTCCATGTCATAACGCCATTCGACTTCCTTGACATGGGATATTTTGGAAATGGTGTCAATTTCTTCCTCGGTGAACCATGGGTTCCCGGTCATTTTATTATATCGATGCAAGTCGTAGTCATTCTCTGGCCGAGGTTCTGCCTTGAATACAATGATTTCATCCGAATGTACCTCATCCATGATTGATTTCTGCGCTTTTGCGACAACGGTGGAATATGTGCTAAAGAAACATATGAGAAGGATGGAGAGCGATATAAGAAGCGACATTGCCTTCTTGAATGTTTTCTGCTTTTCTTTTATAAGAAAAAAAATTTTTTGGAGTGTATCGACATTTGGTAGACGATTATTATGAATATCATCGATGGACTCGGCACAAGCCTTTTTTTCCTGGAGGGTTCCATCCTGTATTTCGTAGTATAGGTCTGCGCATTTCATCAGTTCCTTGTCATGTGTAAACAACAATACAGGCTTTCCGATTTCTTTCAGGCGTTCTATCAATTCCCCATAGACGGGGGCGTATTCTGTGTTGAGGGATGCGGTTGGCTCGTCAAGGAAATACATATCCGCATCTATGCCAAGGCACAATGCAAAAGCAGCGCGTTTTCTTTCACCGCCGCTAAGGACAGACATCGGCTGATCAAGAGCATCGCCAAGATCGAGTTTTTCGATAAGAATATCCAAGGGAAGACCAGATCCCCAAAGCTGGATGCCAAGATTCAAATGATCATTCAAGCTCAAGCCGTCAAGGAATGCAGGTTCTTGCTCGTCTATGGAAACATGGCATTGGCACTGTTTTAAAAGTTCTTTAAACAAAGAAGTCTTTCCACTGCCGCTCTCGCCAGAGACACAGGATGCCTTGCCCGGAATAATATTGATTTCCCCTGCCTTGAGCACGATGTGATCACCAAATTTGATTTCTTTAAATTTCATTTCCTTCCTCTATTCTAGTCATGTCGTATTGAGGTTCTAGCGTGAGTTTCAGTGCAACAGGTTAAAAAAGCCCTTTATTCCTTTCGTAGATGGACTTTACATTTTTTCCCCTGTGGTGCCCAAAAACGTGATCAGTCATCGTCTATTCCGCATACTTTGTTCGTTGCATTCCATATCCGGGAGTGTTCCCCATCTGCCCTCTTGACCGTCTTTCCTCCATATATGATCAATCCTTCGCGGACCTCGTGCAGCCTGTCCAACATAGCCAGCCTGCTCATTTCCACGTCCTCCATGCAAAGCTTCATCCTCAGGACCTCCGCCAGTGCCATCGCCGCATAACAAATGTATGTGTGCACCCATATCTTCTGGCTGGTCCAGTGGAACTGCGGCCATGTCGAGAAATAGCTGGTGTCCTTTGACACCCTGAACACGCAAAGCTCTATGCATTCCTGGTTCCCATACTCCTCAAGTATCTTCTCGGTTGTCCAGCCTGACTGATCCGTGCATGTCAGCTTCTTTCCAAAATATCTGCGGCAGTAGATCTCGACCTTCCCTACTCGTTCCTGTAGCTTTCAACGATGTAGTAGTACACCTTGTTTTTCTTCTTCTTTGCGCGTATGAACGCCATTGAAGTGTTCTCATTTTCATATCCAAAATCATAGTATAAACAAAGGATTTTTGAAACAATAGGGCACTACGAAAACGATGAGGAAAAAGCATCCGAACCATCAAGCGCCATAAGGCGATTTGAAAGATTTTGACCCTGCAAAAGACTGAAACTCACGCTAAACCAAAGAGCCACAACGTTGCGTATGGCTCTATTAGGTCTGTATCGTTGTGGTTTCGCAATAATGCGCATGCATTATTGCGAAAGCGCATCAGGATAAATACATTGTTGAAGCATCATAATAAAAGTGAAAATTTTATGTTGTAGAATCATATTGATAGGAATAAGAGGTCATAGAAACATTGACAATGACCAAGGTTCTATCGTCAAATGTCGATCCTGGATCACAATAGCATGATGAATATCCATTCATGGCATTACAGATGACGTTGCTTGACGAACTCCATTTGGTGGTTCCAGTGATATATCGTTTGGCGGTGCAGTATACTGTACCAGAGCCAACGGAGGTGGAAACGGATTGGTGTTTTGTTAGCTGGACATAGGTGGAGGCATTAACTCCAGTGATCGTCAGGGCGATCGCAAGTGCGCAGAAGCATTTCTTTAGCGATGGGATAATTTTTTTCATTGTGTTTACCTTCCTTTTTTCTAGTTCGGCTTATGAAATGGCTTGTATGTAATTTCTACATGTCTGTTAACAAACAAGCTATTTTACATTGCCTTAGATAATATACATCAGAACCCAAAAAAAACAATTACTTTTGTGGGAATAATATGCACATTCTCATAAATCGTTTATATGCGTTATTTCCCTAGGACGCTAGCTAAACTTGAGCCGATGAGCACTTTTGGCAAGAATTGCGCTTGAATAGGTTTTTTGCGATTTGAGATCCCATTTGTATCCGGCTGAGGAAATTACGTCCCGAGCTGGGGTGCAATATAATAAAGATATAAGGGTATGTGTTTGGCATCTCCTGGAGGTCACATTGGAAGACGCGATGACGGGAACCATTGGATTCTCTGGCTTGATTGCAGTCATGGCAATGGGGATGCCTCGGAACATGATTTTGACAGTCGCTGTAATCTCCATTCTCATCACCGCCTCATTAGTGGCATTCTTGATTGACTTGAGCTATCCTCAGTTTCTTGAGAGGGGCAAATGATGCATTAGAAAACTAATCGGTCTAATCGCTGTACATGCACAGAATGATGATGAATCGAAGATTTATTGCCAATGCATCTTGCATATGATATGATAGCAGTCAATGAAGGAGGTATTACCATTGCAAGAAACGTCAACAAGGGCAGGCAAGACTTTGAAAGCCTTGTTGCCGGCAATAATTTCTATAAGGATAAGACGGGGTTTATTCGTGAGTGGTGGGACAAGGATACAGACATTACATTGATCACCCGACCAAGGAGATTCGGGAAGACGCTTAATTTGAGCATGATCGAACGCTTCTTCTCCGTACAGTACAAGGGTATGCCCGAACCCTTTATCCATCTTGACGTGGGTAGCGATGCTGGAATGATGAAGCATCAGGGAGAATTTCCAGTAATATCCTTGACACTGGCAGGGATCACAGACCCAACATATGAAGAAATGATCAAAAGCCTGAGTGCAGAGATCAGGGAATTATTCGAAAAAGTGTCAAATAGGCTTGGTCTTGAAGGGATGAATTCCCGTGATGTAACATACATAGAACGACTGCTAGATGAGAGATATGATGAATGCAATGAGATAATCCCTCTTTCGGAAATCACAATGAAGGGATGTCTTAAAAGGCTTTCCTCCATTCTCAGCAACAAATATAACAACAAAAAGGTAATCATTCTTCTTGATGAGTATGATGCGCCTCTTGAAAACGCTTATCTGCATGGCTACCGGGAAAAAGCCGCAGAATTCTTCGGCCAGTTCTACAAGAACACGTTTAAGGTAAACAGCTATCTTGGCAGGGCATTGATCACTGGAATCAATGTGCTGCCAAAAGAAAGCCTAAATTCGCCTTTCAATAACATTGACCCTTGCTCTGTAACCAGTTCCTCATATGGCTGGGCATTCGGCTTTACACAAAAAGAAGTGGATGACACCCTTGAAGAATATGAACTGACGGATAAAAGGGATGTGGTAAAATGGTGGTACGATGGCTACCAGTTCGGTGAAATCGGCGATATGTATAATCCTTGGTCTATCAGCCTGCTTATCGCAAGCGGAAAATTCAAGGCATATTGGGCAAATTCCGCATCCAATGAGATTGTTTCCCATGTCATCAGATACGGAACGAAAGATCTAAAGGATCAGTTTGTTGTCCTGATGCAAGGTGGAGCGGTAGAAGGGAAAATCAACGAAACCCTTACGTACAAACTCCTGCATTCGAGCAGAGAAACAGTGTTTGGGCTTCTGCTTGCCAGTGGCTATTTAAAAGGAGAAGAGGTCGGCAATGAAATGTATAAGCTTTCGATCATGAACCACGAAGTAAGAGAAATGATGGACGGACTGATCGAGAACTGGTTCAAAACGGATTACGATGACGTGACATACGTTAATTTCATTAATGCACTGATAAAATGTGACGAAAAAGAAATGCAGAACCATCTTTCGACTCTTTCAGTCGAACTCATGAGTTATTTTGACGTAGCCAAAAAAGAAAACGAAAAGGAATCCGAAAACTTCTACCACGGGTTTGTGCTGGGGCTAGTGGCTTCGCTCCGTAAAAAATACGTCATCACTTCCAATCGCGAGAGCGGAGAAGGAAGGTACGATATCATGTTAGAACCCATCGACAAGATGGGCAACAATGGCATCATTATTGAGTTCAAGGTTTTTAACCCGAAGGAAGAGAAGAACCTTGAAGGGACCAGCCAGAGAGCCTTGAATCAGATCAGAAAAATGAAGTATGATGTCGAATTGAAGAAACACGGCATTCCGAAGGAACATATCTACAGTTTTGGTATTGGCTACAAGGGAAAGGCAGTGCGTGTGAAAAAAGGCGTGTAGTGTTTTTCGAACATTTGATAAATGCAACATGACCTGTTTTACCAAAAATATGATACACCCTAATCTCAATTTTTCAACCATATTAATCGTCATAAAATAATCTTGTTTACCCTGGCATGGGTTGGATGTATAATCATACAGTCAAGAGTGAATCAAATAACGTTTTCTGTTATACTCTACTTCTCTGTGGATACTTCTAAGCACACTATGGCTCTATACAAACATCTTTTCCAATATTTATTTTTTGATATTTTTAAGTATTTCTAGCTTTCGCTGGTGAAGGGTGATGAGGGTATTCCTGTGCATTAATCCCAGGCTGTCCTGATTGCTGGGAAGTAATGTGGATATACTTCCCATACGATGGGCAAAGGTTGTTCTGAAAAACAACACCTGCATCATATTCAGGCTTAACTTTAGTTTAAATTAGGAACCTGGCAAAATAAACACGACCGTCCAATTTCCTATACCAAATGAGACGGCATAGCCGTCTCATTTCACTCAGGAGATTTTAAATAGCTTGTCATCTTGACCAAGGGTAAGAACCACTTTGCCATAGCGTTCAATACCCACGGGAAGCTTATCTTTCAAAACAGAAACAACCAGCTGAATATGGTTCTTTTGAACATACTTAGCCATTGTCATGAGCTGATTTCCATGCATCAATTCCTTTTTGTCATTTAACAAGAAATCAAGCCCTTCGATCTGGTACTCTCTTTTTAATAGTTGGTAAGCAAGGTCAAAACAAAGTACTTCTCCTTGTTTTTTTTCCTGAACTTGAATTTGCATTAAATGCATTGAACTCATAGCTACGCTTACCGTTTTTATCCTCTGATAGCCTAAAACTCAATGAATATGCTTCGCCATACAGTTCATTTGAAACACTTTGGAAGAACACATTAAAGCTATCAATCCTCTCTTGAAGTCTTGCCTGATATTCCTCAGAATACAAGTGATCATGAATATTCTTTAGCCTATCCTCATATTCCTTGATGGTTTTTTGAGACTGGGCTATTTGGTCAATCAACGCCTCATATTCTCCTCTTTTAGATGAATGCACTTGCAACAACGATATTATTTTTTCTAATTCTTCTAAGGAATTCCCCTTCGCAATACGCCGAGAAAGCTCGTCTTCCTGCACCAACAGATCATCCAGCTTATCCCTCAATTCCTGAATCCTCTGGTTGATTTGCGGCAATTCCGCCCCGACATATTCTTTTTTATGTTGTGCCATGTGATTATGATACTGAATCAGTTTCTCAAAGGAAGTAGTAATGCCGCTTACATTTGCCATGACTTCTTGATAGAGGTATCTCACAGCATTCGTGTCTATGGATATCATGCTTGTTTCCAGGGAAGCAATGGATTCATTAATGAGCTGTACTTTCAAGTTCAACCGTGTCAGTTCAGTTGATATCCTTCCTATCTCCGCTTTGACTTGATTTAAAGACTGAAGGTCATTCTCAAAATTCTCATTCAGACCAAGTAATTCTTTCTGCTTTTGAAGATTATGGATTTCAGATTCCGTGAATGATAACATCGTCTTGTATTCATTCAAGGTATGACCTTGCTCAAGTTTCTTACAATACTTCACTTCATCGTTCAATTCACGTTCAATCTCCTGCTTGTCATCCGTCTCTTCATATTCAAGTCCCAGCATATACAGAAACAATGCCTCGTATTCAGATTTTGTGGCAAACTCGCTAAGAAACTTCAAAGTGTTCGATACTCTTTCATCTTCATAACGTATATTATGCGCAATGATCTGTCTAAAAGAAGGCTTGCTGTTAAGATGATTAGGAAGAATCATCTTAGTCAAGACAGAATCATATTCACTCATCTTCACTTTCTTGCCATCCACACGCAGAACAGAATCTCTGTTGGAACGGAAATTCCGTTCCAACACATGTTCCGTGCCTCCAGATACAATTGTCAATACAACATAAACATCCTTTTCCACAAGAAAGTCTTTAACTTCTTTGATTTCATGTCCTTTGTTTTCTCCATCTTGCCATATGATTTGCTTCTTGCCACCAAAACAGTAATCAATCAACTTCAGTACCGTTGTTTTTCCAACGTTGTTTCCAGTAGCTTTTTGATTATTAGGGAGTGTTTCGTCCACTATTAAGTTTAAACCTGTCCCAAAGATAATTTCACGAATAATTGTACCATCACCCTGTTTTATCACAAGTGTTTTCAGCTGCATAAATGCACAACTCCTTTCTCATCAAGCTTTACGAGATTGATCAAATATAACCAATCTAGGCAAAGAATATACTGATCAATCGTCATGTCAACTTCCGACCTTGCTTCACAATACAAAGCCATAAACATGCACTCATGATGTTGATACAAGTACTTCAACAACACTGCTCCAAGATAAAATATGGATTGCATTGGGTCAATCTCATTCAGCAGCACAAACTACACCTCCTGGTTTTTTGAAAATCTTGCACTGGAAAAACGCATCAATCATTATAAGTTCAACACAGTATTCAAGTCTGTCAAAAGGCAAGTTATTTTTATAATTTTTGCTGTTTTTGACAACCTTGATTAATTTTGACCGAGTTTCATAAAAACGAGAGATGGAATCACCATACTGACTAGTAGCCAAAAAGCATTCCTTTATCTTATACATCACAGCTTCTGTCTTTAAAGGACTATACATGGTAAACTCCGAGTAAATACCATTTATTTTAGCGAAACGATTGTAAATATCTGTCCAGATATTTGATCATTCCAGTATAATATCGTGATAATTCAGCGAAGACATCATTTTTACTTTTACATATAAATCAGTCAAAATTGATTGTAATTGTTCTTTCTGTCCATTTTCCCCCTTTATTCAGCTAATTTATATGAGTGGAAGAAGAACCCTATCTGAAACCGACTTTACAATTAGAAGTAAAAGTCTAAATTGAAGCAGAAAGCGTTTATCCCCATTCCACTGAACCCCCGCCCATCCAAAAACATGTATCTTACCGTAACATGGACAAGCAATTATATTTTAAACTAAGCTTCATAATATGTCAAGTCAATTTGCGGGTTTTCGATTCCAAGCAGTTCTGATGAGCGAAGCAATACAATAATACTATTTGATCTCATACTTTATGAGTGTGTTGGGTCAACTTTAAGATTTGAACCGCACGCTGCCCTATTCATACCGCGCACCATACCTACCAGAATTTGATTCAGTGAAAAAGAATCTAGGTATCACAACATCAAGAGAAGCCTCATCGCTTCGGGAAGCGTAACGCTTGTGAAAAACTCATGCAAGCCAAACGACAGCAGGAACAACCATAGCAACCACACCAACAGACAATGAAAGAAAATATATATTGTTAAATAACGATCAATTTATTTTATACACGAAAATATCATACATACAATACCATTAACATCCATCATGTTCCTTCCATACTTGGACGCACAAACAGGTTGAATTCAGCATTGTCTGCCTGCTTTTATATGCGGAAGTCTTGTAGAAACTTGTTCCAGATATCTGGAGCTGGTATATCGCCTTAAATCGCAAAACCAATAGCAAGTGTCTTGGATTATCCTCCTGCTCATCGTGTTTACCCAAATCATCAAAAAGGGCTTGGAATCATCCAAGCCCTTTGTTGTAGAAACAGTTGTTTGACGCTATTCGATGGCGATTGTCTTGTGTTCCTCGATCTTCGGTGCATCCGTCCTCGGGAAGTTCACCCTCAATACGCCGTCCTCAAATTTTGCCGTGATGTCCTCGGGCTTTGCCTCGCCCACATAGAAGCTCCTGCTCATCGTCCCGCTGTAGCGTTCCTGGCAGACGATGGTCCCGCCCTTGTCCTTGCGGTCGACGTCGTGCCCCTTGTTCGCCTTGATTGTGACATACCCGTCGCGGAAGGAAATCTCAATGTCTTCC
>OMYM01000086.1 GCA_900315225.1 uncultured Erysipelotrichaceae bacterium
AGGTTTTCATGTATGGCGTTTCATTGACGAATATGACCATTGTGGGGTTGGCGGTTCTTTTGTATATCCTGGCGCTATTGGACATGAACGAGACGGTGGAAAGAGCGAACAAGCTTGAAATCAAGTACCTCAAGGAAAAGAACCAGGAAGCAAACATTCAGTTCGAACAGACCGTCAAGGCATTGGCACATGCCATTGATGCCAAGGACCAATACACCCATGGACACTCGTCCAGGGTAGCTGATTATTCTCGTAGGATTGCCGAGAGATCCGGCAAGAGCGTGGAGGAATGCCAGAAAATATACTATGCTGCATTGTTACATGATGTCGGGAAAATAGGTGTACCTGACCGGATATTGAACAAAGAGGGAAAGCTGACACTCGAGGAATTCTCCGCCATCAAGCAACACCCAAAGATGGGCGAGGAGATACTAGAGAGCATCAAGCAATCCCCATGGCTAGGCATAGGTGCGCATTACCACCATGAGCGATACGATGGAAAGGGATACCCAGATGGCTTGAAAGGAGAAGAAATTCCTGATATAGCCAGGATTATCGCCGTGGCGGATGCCTATGACGCCATGACCTCCAAACGAAGTTATCGCTCGGTCATGCCGCAGGAAAAAGTCCGCCAGCAGATAGAGCTAGGCATCGGGACACAATTCGACCCAGAATATGCGAAAATCATGCTCGACATGATCGACCAAGACCCAAACTACCAGATGCGTGAAACAAGCAGAGGCGATGAAGAAACAGGTGGAATTCTACAGTGATTGTCTGCAGTTATATGCCTAACGATTGTAAATATCTGTTCCAGATATGTGATCACTTTGGTATAATGTTGGCAATAGAGGAGGAGCTTTGTCTCATGAAATTTTGGAACGACTTTGTCGAGAAACACCCTGGCGCCGCCAAATGGATCAGGGAGGGCGGATTGTTTGTTATCGTCAGCAACCTGATCACTGTTTTCAAGTATCTGGTTCTCCAGTTCTTGCCGGGAATGCTGAATAATCTGCCTGACACGGATTTTGGCTGGCCTGGCATTAACATGACGCTGTTTGGCGAAACTTTCAAATGGAACATCCTGGGATATGACCAGGCGCATGGTGGATTGAGGTATTTCGTTGCGTATATGATCGCGATGGCGATTGGGGAAATCGTCAATTTCCCGATCCAAAGGAACTTCGTCTTCCGCAGCAAAGGAAACATCGGCTATCAGATCATGTGGTATTTTGTTGCATTTGTCATCATTACATGCATCGTCAACTCCATTAACTGCATCTGGGTCGCGGTTGCGGGCAAGTTTGTTTCTTCTGCCATCTACAATATTGGAACGACTGTCCTCAACGGTGGTATTTCCATGTTGATCTTCTTCTTCGTGAACAAGATTATTTTCCCCGAGGGTGAACAGAAATAAAAAAACACCGTATGGTGTTTTTTTACTTTGTAAATGATAACTGGAAGTTGACATGTATCATGGCGGGAAGTAGAATACGCATAGTGATTGAGGAGGGGGTTATATGTCCCGAAAGTATGATTTGATTGTCATTGGGGCAGGAAACGGTGGCTTGATGACAGCTTGCCGTGCCGCAAGGATGGGTTTGAAAGTACTTGTGTTTGAACGGCATAATCTTCCTGGTGGCGCTGCCAGCAGTTTTGTGAGAGGACGTTTTGAATTTGATTCGGCTTTGCATGAATTGCCTGGTTTTGGCATGGGGGAAAAGAGCGGTGATCTCGGTTCGATTTTCGATGAAATGGGGATTAAGAGGGAAACGCTGGCCATTCCCAATCCTTTTCGCTATGTGGCGAAGACAGAGGATGGGAAGAAACTGATGGACATCACGTTTCCACATGGGAAAGAAGCTGTCTTTGACATCATCCAAAGGGAATGTCCGGAAGACGTAGAGTGTGTTGAGAAAGTCTTCATGGCTGCCGAAGACATCATGAAAGGCTTGGCGTATTTCGGTTCTACGCATGGGAACCCGGATCCAAAGGTTTTGGAGAGGGATCACGCAAATTTCATGCGTTTGTTGTCCATGTCGATCGGTGAGTTTTTCCATGCCATAGGAATGAGCCAGAAATGCATTGCCATCATGTCGGTGTATTGGCCTTACCAAGGGGCGGATATCTACACGATTGATGCCAGCCGTTACCTGATCATGGTCAATGGTTTTTTCCTTGAGGGGGCGTTTATACCAAGACATCGAGCCCATATGTTGTCTGTCGCAATTGTTGAAAGGGCACGTCAGCTTGGCGCAGAGTTCCGTTTCTGCACCGAAGTGACAAAGATTTTGACCAAGCGTGGGGCGGTATGCGGAGTGGAAGCCGGAGGCGAGGTGTTCCATTGTACCGCCATTGCGTCCAATGCTTTCCCTGAGGTGGTGTATTCGAAGCTGTTGGACAATACTTCGCTTGTGCCGAAATTCGAGCTACAGAAGGCGAATGCCCGCGACTATGGGTTCAGGGGATTTTGCATTTATCTTGGCCTGGATGCATCGCCAAAGGAACTTGGCATCAAGGACTATACGATTTTCATCACCAATTCCCTTGACTCCGTGAAATTGTTCAAAGGCTGCGCCGATAAAGATGCCGCAAACTATCAGTTGAACGCCGTATGTTTGAATATTGCGAATCCTACATGCTCGCCGGAAGGAACATGCATCATGGTGTTGACAACCTCCTTCACGGGCGATGCATGGAGCGATGTGACGGAAGAAGACTATTACGCGGTGAAAGACAGTATTGCGGATGAGATGATTGAAACGTATGAGAGAAAGGTAGGCATTCATATTCGCGACCATATCGAGGAAATCGAGATCGCTACGCCAGTGACCTTTGCGCATTACATGAATTCCCCTCAGGGAAGCATATACGGCTACTTTTCCGATACGTGGGATGGCATGAGTTCGCGAACAATCGCCGAAGCCAGGGAACATACCGTTCCTGGACTGTTCTTTGTGGGCGGTCATGGCACTCGTTGCTCGGGCTTCGTGCCAACCTATCTTAGCGGCAACCAGATGGCATATCCAATCCTAGGATATGTCATGGGAGGTGGGCAATCGTGACAGACAAGAGAAAGTACCTTGAAGATATTCCGGTGGACCGGTTTTACGAGATCGTTCCCAAACGGAACAAAGTGATTGAGGCGGCAGATGCAAGCCTGCCTAGATACGAATATAACGCCAATGTGCTAGATCATGTCTTTCACCCCAATGTGCAACATGTCGTTGTCTCGGATGTCAAACAGATGAAAGACGCAAGGTTGTATACCTTGAAGCCAGACCAAGAAAAAGGAACCAAGCGCCTAGCGCCTTTTAGGGCTGGCCAATATGTCAGTGTCTCGCTGAAGATCGAAGATTCCCTCTTGACACGTCCATATTCGCTATGCTCTGCGCCAAGCGAAGCAGCCAATGGCTACCAAATCATTGTCAAGACAATGAAGGATGGATATGCATCGGGATATATCAACCGGCATTGGCAGGTTGGCACCAAGGTCGATCTATCGGCGCCATGTGGTTTCTTCTATTATGAGCGTCTTCGCGACAGCAAGAATGTCCTAGGACTTGCGGGAGGCAGTGGCATCGCTCCCTTCATGGCAATGGCCAGAGCCATTGCGGAGGGAACGGAGGACTTCAATTTGACGCTTCTTTTTGGCAGTAGAACAGAAGCGGATATTTTGTTCAAGGAAGAACTGGCGGATCTTGCGTCAAGGTGCGATAAGCTCAAGGTTGTCCATGTGCTTTCCGATGAGCGCAAGGATGGCTATGAACATGGCTTTATCACGGCGGGATTGATCGAGAAATATGCGGCTGAAGATACATCGGTGTTTGTATGTGGGTCGCAAGGAATGTATGACTTCATCGAAAATGAAGCCAAGAAGCTTGGGATCAAGCGCCGTCGCCTGCGTTTTGATGCCTATGGCGATTATCGGCTCACCAAGCGTGATGTTGAAGTGGCGGAAACAAAAGAAAAGACATACACAGTCACGGTGACCTTGAACGATGGCATTGAACACAAGATCACCGCCAAGGGAAATGAATCCCTTCTTGTTGCATTTGAAAGGGCAGGCCTAGCGGCTCCTTCGCATTGTCGAAGCGGTGAGTGTGGCTGGTGCCGTTGTCGCCTTGCGGCAGGAACAGTGTATATGCCGGAGAAAACGGAACGTCGTCGCGCCTATGACAAAGAGACGGGATACATTCACGCTTGTTGCGCGTTTCCTACATCGGATTGCGTTGTCTTCATCAACTATGAGAAGCCAGAGGTAACCTTCCATGCCAAGGACATGGCGCAAAAGAACATTACGATGGGCGTTACGATGTCTGTTTTGGTCTCGGGGGCAATGGGTTTCCTTGCGACTTTCCTGTTATTGAAAAACAACCCTCAGGCAGCCACATCTTTTCCCATGGGCATGTATGTTGCCAATATCGTCTTGTCGATTATTCTTGGTCTGGTTATTGCTAAGACGTTGCCATTGGGGAAACTTGGCCGCAAGCTTGCCAACAAAGCAGGGGCGAAGAATGGATCTTTCAAGTTCACTTTGTTCAATGCCATTCCGCTTTCCATTGGCAACACGTTCATCATCAGCCTGCTGCTTAGCTTGTTTGGCGTAGAGATGGCACGCATGAGAGCGCCACGGGAGGCTGTGGCGCAAATGCCGCCAATGCTTGCCATGTGGCTAGGGTCTTGGGCTAAGATGTTATTGCCTACCATGCTTGCCAGTTACCTGGTTGTTGTAGTGTTTTCACCGGTTGTCTCCGATATCATCGGCTTTAGTACAGCGGGAGCGGAGATCGGCAGGGCAAGCGCCAGGGATACATCGATTGCAGGAAGAAACGACAAGAAGAATTAGAGGTAAAGAAAATGAAGAAAAAAGAACGAGCAATGTCTCTTACGATGTCCATTCTGATGCCAATTATCATGTGCTTCATCGTCAATTATCTTGTTCGCCATGGTAATGGTCCAGCGGCGCAATCCGCCGCTCAGACACCGTTGATCAACACGATCATCAGCACGGCTGTCACAATGGTGCTTTGCATGATCATCACGACATTTCTTCCCATTGGCAAGCTTGGCCGTGTATTGGCAAAGAAACTCAATGTGGAACCTCCGGGATTCAAGTTCATGGCTTTGAACACCCTTCCGATTTCCATCTTCAACACCCTGTTTTTCAGTACGTTGTTGAGTCTGTTTGGCGTATGGCAAGCGCGTAGCCATGCAAGCCCAGAGGCACTCTCACATATGCCACCCTTTCTGGCCATGTGGCTTCCTTCATGGCTTGGCCTTCTGTTGCCAACACTGATCATCAGTTGCATCATCTCGCTCACCCTTGCTTCACTGGTTGCATCGATCATCGGATTGAATAGACCTGAATAAACGATACAAAAGGAGCCAACAGGCTCCTTTTGCTTTGCTAGTTCAAGTATAATGACGATGGAAATAGAGGTGGACCATGAAGAGATTGTTTGCGCTAGCGTGCATGGCGCTGCTTTGCGGCTGCCATGGCAATGGAAAAGAGACTAGTGATAAAGCCACGATCTACGTGGCAACAGACATGCATTACCTAGACAAAAGCCTGTATGACAATGGCGAGATGTTCGCCAATCTCCTTGCGATCAATGATGGAAAGCTCATTGAGCGAGGGGAAGAGATACTTGAGGCATTTGGGGAAATTGTGCTTGATGAGAAGCCGGATGTGCTGCTTGTGCCAGGGGACTTGACGTTCAATGGCGAAATGGTTTCGTTACATCGGCTTAAAAGGGAATTTGATCGGATCCAGTCGCAAGGGGTACAGGTTCTTGTGATACCTGGAAACCATGACATTGCCTATGCGCATGCATGCAGCTATTTGGGGGATGAATTGAAACATGTGCAAAACATAGGCCAACAGGATTTCAGGCAAGAGATGGAAGAATACGGCCTTAGACAGGCATTAAGCGTGGATGAAGCATCATTTAGCTATGTGTACCAGGTGAACGAAACACTTTGGCTCATGATGCTTGACGCAAATACCGAACAGGTAAAGGGAAGTCTTTGCGAAGAAACATTGTCGTGGATGGAGGAACAACTGAAAAAAGCGAGGAAAGAACATGTGCAGGTCATTGGCTGTTCGCATCAGAACGTCCTAGTGCATAACCGCATGATGATGCAAGGATTTGTCATGGGCAATCATGAAAAGGTTGCGGCATTGTTGAAGAAATACGGTGTCTCGCTTCATTTGTCGGGGCATTCGCACCTCCAGCACACGGCGATAGATGGAAACTTGATGGATATCTGCACCGAAAGCATGGCCGTTTGGCCGCTTCGCTATGGAGTCCTACAGGTGGAAGGCAAGGAAATGCGCTACGAAAAGAAAGACCTTGGAATATTTGGCGAAGAAGCGTATGAACGCTTTAGGCAAACGGTGGAACGGGGCAAGGCAAGCACGTTTGCCCAAAGAGATATATCGCCTGAAGTGGAAGAACAAATGATGGAATACGCCATCCAGGTGAATGCGGCATACTACACGGGAGACGAAGAAGGCGTGGCAAGCCTCAAGAACGACAAAAGACTTGGCTTATGGGAAAGCCAAGTCTCGGATTCATTTTTCTACCTGTACATGCAGGAGATCTTTAGGGATCGCTAATCAACGGGATTCATTGCCTTGGCAAGCAATGCGGCGCTGTATTCGCGGCCAAATGCATCGGAGTTGATGCAAATATCGTAGGCGGAAAGATCACCCCATTCCGTGTCGCTGTGCGCCCTGTGCCAGTTGCGGCGGATGCTATCTTCTTCAAGGATCCCCTTGACGACATCTGCGTCATCCTTGACATCGTGGTAAAGAGGGGAAGTGCGTGCCTTGACAATCTTTGCGTCCATGTCGGAAGCATACGTAAATGCACTGATGCATGTGTACCCCTTGGCAAGGATTTCTTCCTTTGTGCAACGGTCGTGGATCAGGCACGGACCTTTTGCTAAAGCGATGTCGATCGCCTTGTCAAAAGCCTTGGCAATATGGGTGAAGCCAGGATCGCTCATGATTTCCTCTTTTGTGAAATCGCGGGTACGAAACTTTGTTTCATAGGCATCCACATCATCCTTGGTGATGCCAAACTCTGGGACAAGTTCCAGCAGGATCACTGCATCATAGTATGTAAAGCCAGTGTCCTGGCAAGCCTTGAAGCCAATCATCCTTCCCATTGAGCAATAAGCACTGTCAAGAACAATGCAATGGGGCTTTTTGTATGATATCTCGAATTCCTTGATGCCTGCGGTACTTGCCATGTTTCTAATGTCTTCAGCCATGTTGTTCTCCTTCTATTCGATCATTTCGTCGATGTTTTTGTTTGTCTTTGCATAGCGGTAGATGCCCCGCCAGTTCCAACCACGCTCCTGAATGTGCACACGCCAGTAATGTGTGTTCATTTGCCAATTATACAAGGAGTGCCATGCGTAGTCAACGATCACTTTGAGATATTCTGGAAGTGTCGTATACTGGACGAAAAGGAGTACTGCTATGAAGGATTTTGAACAAAAGGAATACAAGATTTTTGAACTGTTCCGCAACCAATGGGCATTGGCTGCGGCAGGGACTCTCGAAAAGCACAATGCATGTACAGTCGCATGGGGTAGTCTTGGCACATTATGGACAAGACCATCGTCCACTGGATCAATCGTAACGATATACCTGCATCCAAGCAGGTATACTTGCGATTACTTTCGCGAATGCGACATGTTCACGGTCGGCTTTTTTCCAAGGGAATATCGCAAGGTGCTTGCCCACATGGGGTCGTGTTCAGGCAGGGACAGGAACAAGGAGATAGAGGCAGGTCTCAATGCTGTTGCCTTTGGCAATAGCATTGCCTATCAAGAAGCTAGCATGACCCTCTTATGCAAAAAGATATACGGGTATCCTTTCGCCAAGGCTGGACTTTCCCAAGAGGTGAAAGACTATTATGTTTCCCGTCCAGGCGCTTTTCCTTTGGATGAAAACGGCGACTGGAATCCCCATTGGATGTTTGTCGGGGATATCGTGGATATCAAGGAAAACGAAGAATAGCCTCATGGAAAAGATGGTATAGGAAAATAAATACCATGATTGTATAATGATTATGGAAAAAGCATTGACATGCTGGAGGATGAAGAATGGATAGCAAATACAAGTTTCTTACATTGAAGTATGCATTGATCAATGCCTCGTTCATGTTCATGATCTGCGCCACCGTTGGCTACGGCTATAATTTCCTGTCGCAGAGCGGGTTCGCGGACGGAACGGTAGGCATTATCATCACGGCCGTCAGTATTTGCGGCTTGATTGGACAAACGCTTTCAGGAAGCGTGATCGACAAGTCGCAAAAGCTTGATGAGAAAAAGTTCCTGTCCTTTGCGATGGTGTGCGTTGTTGCCTTGGCTGTGTTGCTGGCATTGATGCCAGAGGGTTCCATTGGCATGATCGTCATGACATTATTATGCTTTACATCTGCGTCCATTGGCATGCCGATTTTAAACTCTCTGGCCTTTGTCTATGAAAACGATGGACAAAAGATCAACTATGGATTATGTCGTGGCATAGGATCTGCCGCATGGGCGATCGGCTCTTCCTTGATTGGACAATTGTGGGGCATGATGGGAAGAAAGATCCTGCCATGGTATGTCGTTGCATTTGCGGTTGTTTCGTTCCTGCTTGTGCAATGGATGCCTTCTCCCTCGCGCGAAGCCAGCGATGTGATTGAAAACGACCCTGGGGAAGGCAAGCCTGCAAAAGGCTTGTCTTATGTAGCCTTTTTCAAGAAATACAAGAAGATCATACCTGTGCTGGCTGCCTTGGTGCTGTTGTATTTTTGTCACATGATGATCAACACATACATGGCAAAGATCGTAGGAAACATGCTGGGAAGCGCAGCGGGAACGCCTGGGGCGGTAGAATCCGTGCAAGGCAATTTCTTGTTTATCGCCGCTATGGTAGAGCTGCCCACAATGTTCTTGTTCTCCAAGATCATCGAAAAAATCTCGATACAAAAAGTCATGGTCATAGCATCTGTCATATGGTCCATCAAGCATGCCTTGACATGGCTTTGCCCAAATGTCTATATATTCTATGGCATCGCGGTCCTACAGATGTTTGCTTATGCGGCAATGGCTCCGGCAATCGTATACTTTGCGAACCAAAGCGTTGAAGAACTGGATAGAAACAAATCGCAGGCAGTCTTCGCCGCATCCAACACAGTGGGAAATCTTCTCTCTTCCCTTGTTGGAGGACAACTGTTCCAGTTCATGAATGTGCCAAACGTCATTATGATCGGTGTTATCGCATCAATCATTGGAACCATTCTCATGGCCATAGGGATCAAGACACAAAAAGCGGTGTAAAGCTCATTTTGCATAGCCCTTGGGGATCATCCCCAAGGGCTGTTTTGATGCCGTGCGATAAGCAAAATGATTATTCGAAAACTTGAAGATATTCTTTCCCATCATTCAAGTCGCATACCTGGTTATGTTTCTGCAATGACTTGCTCGCATACGTTTATGACCATGGCACCGTTAACGCTTCAATGAAAAAAATCAAAAACAGAGAAATGGTTGAAAGTTGTGTGGGTTTGGCAGGGTTATGGGTAATATGCGGACAGGAAATATACTTGGCAGCGCAATTGTGTAGAATTCTCCTATTCCTGCCTGTTATTATATGCGGAGGCTTTGTAGGAATTTGTTCTGGATGCCTGAGAATACTGGTATAAAGCGAAATGCGGTACCATATGACTTAGACCGCGCCGTACGAAAAAAAGAAGGTCTAAAATGATAGGCTCCTTCTTTCTACATTGATCCATAAATTTGACAGTACGTTTTGGGGGACAATTCATAGCAATTGCACGATGTGCTTTCTTGCTTCGCTTGCCTGCCCAGGGGTGATGGCGCCAAGCTGAACCATCTGGGTCAAGATTGTATCTCTTCTTTTTAGAAATTCTTCCTGCAGTCCTTCTTGCAGTCCTTCCTGAAACCCTTCCTGAAACCCTTCCTGAAATCCTTCCTGAAATCCTTCCTGAAATCCTTCCTGAAATCCTTCCTGAAATCCTTCCCTAAACCCTTCCTGCTTTCCTTTCAGAAATCCTTCTTGCAGTCCTTCCATTCTGGCCGCGTGGAGTGCCAAGGCGCGTGGTCCAATTCTGTATCCTGTGTTTTTTGAATCCTTGCTTCTTCCTTCCATGATTAATTTCTCCGATTGTATTTCAGTATATACTCTTGTCAGTATAAACATGTTTGCTTGTCTGTGCAACGGTGTGCTGGCTCAATTCTTTCGCACATTGAAATGAATGAAAGCCCCCTAGGAGGAATCCTAGAGGGAGTTTCGACATAAACTCTTTAATCCTTCAAAACTGCGCTCCACAACTAGACATTTAGCAGCTTCAATGTAGTATAAACCACCGAGTTATAATACCAATTAGTAATGTATTTGGCATTCAACTTCAACTATCTGTTTTGCGCGCGTCCTCTGTTGTTTCGCCTTCTGGCGAAATCCCTCAAGCTCATTCTTTGATAAAAGGCATGTGTCATATACCTCATCTCATTGATATTTTAGCGCAAACGAAAAGAGATTTCAAGCGTGATTTCGGGAAAATTCCAATAAGGAGCCATGCATGCGGTGGTGATCGTATGTTTCCAACGGGGATTGGAACCCGCGCCAATGGGGGTTGTGGATGCAAATCCCTCATCCGACACCATTGTGCTGTCAGGGTTTCGAACCAGGATGGCACTGCACCTTCAGACCATTTTCGGTTGTCCTGTCAACCATATCGCCTACGATGCCCCCAGATCAAACGATCTTACGGACACGAAATACTCATACTATTTACACTCGTATCCAAGGGCAAAAACGGGTGGTGTACACTACAAAAACTAGGGGTTGGACAATGCAAATCTGCCGTCCACGACAAAGTGTTTTCGATATTTCAAAATTCTTATGTCGAAACTCCCGCTAGGGGCTTCCAAGACAAAATACATTTGCTATGGCTAAATGACTAAGTTCATTCTTACCTCGCTTGCTTGCTCAGGGGTGATGATGCCAAGCTGAACCATCTGGTTCAAGGCTGCATCTCTTCCTTTCAGCAATCCTTCCTGCAGTCCTTCTTCCTTTCCTTCCCGCTTTCCTTTCAGCAGTCCTTCCTGCAGTCCTTCTTCCTTTCCTTCCCGTATTCCTTTCAGCAGTCCTTCCTGCAGTCCTTCTTCCTTTCCTTCCCGCTTTCCTTCTCGTTTTCCTTCCCGCTTTCCTTTCAGCAATCCCTCTTGCAGTCCTTCCATTCTGGCCGCGTGGAGTGCCAAAGTGCGTGGTCCAATTCTGTAGCCATTCTGTTCAAAATCCTTGATTCTTCCTTCCATGATTAACTCCTCGAACATTTCTGTATTATAGCCTCTGCTTTCCTCCATGACGCTTGCAATGCGATCCCATGCTTCTTCATCGTCTGGATCAAATGTCATTGCCTGGTCATAGAACAGCGCGATGTCGTCCTTCTTGGCATTTTTACCAAGGACGCGGAAACACGCGTACTCATCGCCCACAAGTTTATTCAACAGGACGATCTTCAAAACTGAATTTCCTGCGACTCCCTCAATCAAGTACACGCCTGGTTCTTCTTCCTCAGGTATTATACCATGGGTATCGAACCATGAATAGAGATGCTTGCTGATGGAGAAACCGCACACGATTGCAGTGCATTTTTCTGCTTTCTTCCCTTTCCGCCGTTGTTCAAGTTCCAAGCGATCCGCGTAACGGATTGCTTGCTGCAGTGCCTCCAAGTTGATCGCCTCTTCGCATGGTTTGAATTCCGCAACAATCATTTCATCAGATTGCTTGAACAATGCTGAATTTGGATTGACTTGGATCTTTTGATAGATTTCAATGTCGCATCGCATCTTTCCTCTGAAAAGTGTTTTTTCTTCATTGGTGAGAAAAACCTGATTGCTGATGGCTTGGTGAAACCAAAAGCTATCGTAGAAAGGGCGGTGATGGTCGACTTTTATCGTTTCTTTTGAGTTTCCCATATTTATTTTTCTCCTTCCCTTTTGATGTATGCTGCAAATGTCGGATCATCCAGAATCCAATAGCCTGTAGTATGTATTCATATCTGTCCCCTCCTGATATTTCTATTGCCGTGGGAAAGGGAAAACCCACAAAACTTTTTTTTCTTTTTTCGGTGGTTTCAAGGATGGGACATTTTTAAAGAGAAGGTTTTCTACGGGATGGTCGAGGTGGAAACTCTACAAAATACTTGATAGTTGCGAGAATGATTGGAATAAAAGGAGAATGCTCGATTTTCCAGAATATATAATGGAAGCCTTGAAAATCAGGAACAGATTTTTCTTCCGAGTATAGCAAGGAGTAAGTTATGCAAATTCCTATGCTGGAGCATGGCTCTGTTCTTGGGACAAAAACTAAAAAGGACAAAAGCAGATAAATACTGAAAAGTTCTGTGGGTTTGTGCCTGCCGATAAAAAATCCGATTTTTGATTATTTCTGTAGTGCAATATATTCTGGGACGATCAAATATTTGGAACAGATATTTACAATAGTTCTGCATCGTCTGCCACTATACGAATGCTTTAAATGCGATCACCATGGCAAGAAAGTAGTATGCTGTCGATTTTTGTGAATAGCATCGATTTGATATAGCGCGGATATAACCGCTTCTTTTGCATGCGGGAAAACTGTCATACAATTCTTTCTTTCAAAACTTCTTTCTTTTCTCTATAGGATATTATAAGAATGCCCTGGCAAATCAGGATTGTTGTGAGGCATCCCGCCGCCTATGCACCGAGTGTGGAACGATAAGTCATTGAGTATGAAAGGAAAAAGAGGGCATGCTCTCTTTGTCCTTTCGTAAGGAGGCATCTATGAATTTTCAATTAGAACACTTTGGATTATACACTGTTGATATGAAGTATTTAGATGAGCTATACAGTATCGACAGAGAGGTTTTCTACAACCCCAATGATCCCAATTATGCTAGAAAACCTTATTTAGGCATTGTTGTCATCGTTGGTCAATACCAGTATTTTATTCCGTTAACGTTGGCCAAGCAAAGACACAAGAATTGGAAGCTTATTGATAAGGCGCATTTCTTGGTTTACGAAACAATGCCAGCCAATAAAGTTCGCAACACGCATATCACCCGCCCCATACCTGGTGATGCGGGGAATTGCATTCGAATTCTTTCTGCGCTAGATCTCAAAAAGATGATACCCGTTCCAGTGGGATATTATCATTTTATTGATTTTAAATCTTTGTCAATGACAAAACCAAACTACGCAATTCACTAAAAAAAGAATACTTGTTCCTTCAGAAGCTCCAACAGGATATTCTTGCTCATGTGAAGCAAATTTATGAAGAGCAGAAATTGACAGGAAAAGTATATCCTTGTTATTGCAATTTTACATTGCTTGAAAAAGCTTTTGAAGAAAAAACGCAATGCGATGAAATGAAAGATCGCGTTGGCATTGCTTCTTAAAGATATCTCCAGTGATCTGGCTTCCGCATATAGCGCAGGCAGAAAATGCATAGTTCTACATCATTGTGCCTCTATGTATAAAAGCCTCTTTGAAGAGGCTTTATCTTTTTATACATGATGATTGTAGTCCCATGATCTGCCATATCCCCGACTATGCGGACAGGTTGGCAGACTGCTCCAGCATCGCCTGGCAGGCAAGCAACTCCTCCACGGTGATGACGCCATCCTTGCATCGGGCAAGGATCTCTGAAAAGGTTCTGTCTCTTCCTCTCTTTTCGCCTCTCTTTTCTCTCTTTTCTGCTTCTTCAGCTGCTTTTTTCTTCTCCTTGCTAAGGATCTGGTTCAGTCTTTCATTCACTCTTTCATTCACTGCCGCGTTGATCAGCTTTTCACGCCCCGTCCAGCAATTCCTCTCGTAATACTCTCTTTGACTTTGATTCATCTTCTTTAACTCCTCCATCGCCTCGATGTATTGTTCGCTGTTGACCTGCAGGCACGCGCCACGGATCTCATCGATCCACGGCCACGCCTCGTCGTCATCCCTGTACGCATCGGTTTCCACCAGGAATTTCTTGATGTCTTCTTTGTCCGCATTGTCCCCAATGATCCTGAAGCATGCGTACTCGTCCCCTGGAAGCTTGCGCAGCACAACGATCCTGAAATCGTCAATGCCTGGCACCCCAATCACATTATAGACTCCATTCCCCTTGTATTCAAGCCCGAAGCCAAGAATCTTCAAGTGCCTCTTCAACGCCCTGCTGATTCCCCAGCACAGCAGCAGCGCCGTCACGCCCCTGTCGCTTTTGTCCTTTTCGCCGGAGTGCTCGACGCATTCGAGTACTGCGTAGTGCAGCAGCTGCAGGAAGTCCTGGATGCCGGCGCTGCGGTGGTAGTTCTTGAATTCGCCAACGATGTTCCTGCGCATGTCGAACGACAGCAATCCGTCTTTTGCATTCTTCCTCCTCGTCAGGATGATGTCGCACCGCCTTTCATGGTCGTTGATGTCCTTTTCTGGTGTGAAATCGTACGGAAGCTTGTATTTGTGGATGAAATACCTGATCGTGCGGTAGCAGATCCTGTGGTGGTCGATCGGCGGGGCCTTCTGATTGGGCGTGTCCGAAGTCTTTTCTTCATTTTGCTTCTTATCCATTTCGTCATCTTTGCTGCTTCCCATTGAAACCTTCCTTTCCAGGCTGGTCTTCTTGGCCAATCCGTTCTCGCTCGAACTTCACGATTGATGAACAGCCCTGCCATATCCATTGCCTTCGGTTTGGCAAAACCCACGCCACTTTCGAAAGAGTTAAATTAAATTTATACTACTGTGATATTATGTATATACTTCTATTTGTCCTCGAATTGGTTTTTTGCCAAGGTCCATGCCTTGGAGTTGCCATGAACCGCACATTTTTTTTGAAGAAAGAAGAGAGCAATGTACCATGGCAAAGCGAACTGGCTGTCAGAGTTCCAGAAGGGATGCAGGTTAACGCAGCCATGAGATCAATGGTATTTCACTACAAAGGCAATGGTCGCAAAATGAAAACAGCATGTTGCGGTGAAGTACAGTTTTTTGGAAGACATTGCCTGGAATGAAATTTGTTTCTATCCAGAAAGCATATGATCCATGAACAAGAAAACGCGTTTATTGACGCTTGATAGAATATTAGGTGATTGCCCAAGCGATTTCTTTGAGTCTTGCCTCCTCGCATAGATTGTCTTTCGTCTATATGCCTTGAAACACTCGGGTGTGCAGTCATATGGATCGTTTTTTGGAATGCAAGGAAGAGGACATTTTCAAAGGTAAAGTTTTTCTACAGGATGATCGAAAAGGAAACTCTGCAATATACTTGATGGCGTTGGGGAAATGATACACCAGATGCCTCAGAATCCTGGAACGGATTCTTCGTCTGATTATAGCAAAGAGCATGCCGTGCAATTCTATGCCGGAGGCTGGGCTTTGTCCTTTAAATAAAAAATAAAGAAGATAAAAACAGATAAATGATGGAAAGTTTTGTGGGTTTTTGACTACTGACAAAAAAGCTAGTTATTGATTATGGCTGTAGTACAATATGGATAGGAGGTGAAGGACGAACATGGCAAAAGCAATGGATATGAATGAAAAAGGCTTTGAGACAATCGTGTCTAGCGATGGATTGATCAACAGGTTGAAGAGTTGGTCGAAAAAAGAGTATATCTGCCACTATACGAATGCGAATGCGTTAAATGCGATCATCAGGGCAAGAAAGTGGTATGTTGGCAATCCTTTTCATATGAATGATGGCTTGGAGTATGACCAAAAGAATCGCGAGGCGTGGAAGAATATCTTTTTTGTTTCATTGGTGGATTCGGGTCTTGAGGAAGAGAATATCGGCATGTGGAGCATGTATGGGCAACCTTGGGAAGATGGTGTTTGCATTCTCATTCCAAGGGATAGGTTCACTTATTGGATTGAGTCTATCAACAAAGGGAAATGTCTTGTCCACAAGGCAGACCCCGCCACAAAGAAAGAAATCCTGGACGGTAAAGATCCAAGCAGCATCGTTGCGTTTAGCTCAAGGGTTGCGTATTATGATTCCGAAGCCTTGAAGTTGAAATGCGGCAGGCAGGAGAATATAGCGATTTTTGAATACTACAAGGATATAGCCAGACTTCCTGCATGTACGGGCTATATCAAGGATATCGCATGGGAGTATGAGAAAGAACTACGCTTGCGCATAGAGTTATCGGGCGACCATGATTGGGAAGGCTTGCTGGTGGATATTCCCGATGAGGTGTTAGGCTCCCTCATAGTCAAGACAAGTCCTCGCTATGCTGGAAAGGAATTGGAGGTTCCAGGTGATAGAGTCAAAAAAAGCAAGTTCCAGGGGAAACTTGATTGGGTATATTGCGATAGCTGTCCTTTCAAGAACAAGGACGCATGACGAAAAGAACATCTTGAAGATATAGGCATGGCGCCGTTTTTGATACGGTGCCTTTTTGCATGGTTGTATCAGATGGCTTTTCGTATCATAATAAAAGAAAGGAGATGATATCGTATGGATTACAATGAAGAAATGATTCACGGGATCGTATCTCGGCAAAGAGATTTTTTTCGCAAGGGAATGACGCTGGATGTTGACTGGAGGCTAAGGCAGCTGAAGATTCTCAAGGATGCGGTATTGCGTCATCAGGATGAGATCTTGGAAGCTGTGCAAAAGGATCTTGGCAAGCATCCGGTGGAAACGTATTTTTGCGAGATTGGGTCGTTTGTGCTGGAAATCAACGGGATAATGAAGGGACTGAAGAAGTGGTCGAAGACAGAGATTCATTTCAGTGGCCTGCATTGTTTCCCATCGCTTATGACGAAAGTCTGGCGAATGCCGTATGGCGTGACGCTTGTCATTAGTCCGTTTAATTTTCCGATCTTGTTGTCGCTAGGTGTTCTTGCGGCTTCCTTGGCAGGTGGCAACACGGCGGTGGTGAAAGTTAGCTCAAAGTCTATGAATAGCTCTAGGCTGTTGAACAGCATCATAGCGGAGTGTTTTCCTCCAGAGTATGTCGCTGTGATCGAAGGCGGGCATGATGTTGCGGATATGTGC
The DNA here is from genome assembly GCA_900315225.1 of uncultured Erysipelotrichaceae bacterium. Classification (GTDB taxonomy): domain Bacteria; phylum Bacillota_I; class Bacilli_A; order Erysipelotrichales; family Erysipelotrichaceae; genus Bulleidia. The sequence continues at coordinate 17,048 of OMYM01000086.1, forward strand.
CTGAACGAGAGATTTGACAAGATTTTCTACACAGGGTCGCCAAAGATTGGCAAGCATGTCATGGAATGTGCGTCAAAGAACCTGACTCCAGTTGCCTTGGAATTGGGTGGCGAGACTGGCAACTGGTGCATTGTGAGAAAAGACGCGGATATCAAAGATGCTGCGAGGAAGGTTGCGTTTTTCAAGATACTCAATGCCGGGCAGATCTGCATTGATGTAAACCAGGTGGCTGTCGCAAGCGAGATTGCCTTGCCGTTTGTCGAGGAACTCAAGAAAGCGTTTGAAAAACAGATTGGAGAGGATGCCTTGGCAAACACGGAATATCCTCGCTTGATATCTTCTGCAGCATATGCCAAATGCGCTGGAGTGGCAGAGAAATACAGGGACAGGGTTGTCTATGGCGGATATGGGGATGAAGAAACATTGCGCTATGCGCCAACCATCGTGTATCCCGTTGATGCGGATGAAGATATTGTCCAGCATGAATTGTTTAGCCCAGTGCTTCCCGTCGTAGTATTCAATGATAAAGAAGTCGATGCGTTGATTGAGAAGATCGAGGGACGTGAACATGGCTTAGCGCTATACATCTTCACCAAGGATGTCAAATGGGCGGAAAAGACAATGAAGACCATGCAGTTTGGCGGTGGATGCATCAATGAGGTTTGCCTGCATATGATGGTGAAGGGTGTGCCTTTCAATGGGACGGGGCATTCTGGCATGGGAGCGTATCATGGCAGATATGGCTATGAGGAATTCACGCATCCATGCACTTTGACCATTGGCTCTAACCATATGAACATGCCGTTGCGTGAACATCCTTACGCCAAATGGAAGCTGGCATTGATCAAGGTGTTTGAAAGATAGGCGATTCATCCATAAGAAACGTGGCATTTGTCATTCTAAATTGAAAAAAAGGGCGTATGATAAATGCGTTTTGCCAGGAGGAATGGAGAAATGGACCTCAGCCGATTGTTTATTCTTCAGTTTACGATGTTTGCGGAAATGGCCGCAGGGTATGCCTTGTGCAAGCTCAATATACTCAAGCCAAGCGAAAGGGGTGTCATATCACGCCTGGTGGTAAATGTGTTCCTGCCTTGCTCCATCGTAAATTCGTTTGCATTTGAACTTGATGCCAAGACGCTTCATGGGTTTTTCAGTGTTTTGGCGATCTCTTGCGCGATACAAGGATTTTGCTATGTGTTGTCAAAGGTTTTGTACAATCGGCTTTCCCCTGGGCATAGAAGCGTGCTGCAGTATTCAACGCTATGTTCCAATGCCGGGTTTCTAGGCAATGCCGTGGCGCAAGGCGTGTATGGCGACATTGGCATGGCGTATGGGCAGTTCTACCTGATTCCGGTGCGCATCATGATGTGGTCGGCGGGTATTTCCTGTTTTGCGGAAAAGAGTGATCCCAAGAAGGCCATCAAACTGATCTTGACACATCCTTGCATCATATCATGCGCCATAGGCGTTGTTCTCATGGCATTGGGGATACAGATTCCCGCTGCCATTAAGAGCGTGCTTTCGGGCCTAGGAAACTGTGGAACCCCCTGCATCATGATATTCCTTGGAATGATCATGGCAGAGATCGGCTTTTCCGGCATGGTCACAAAGACAACGGTGTATTTCTCGTTCATTCGTTTGCTGTTGATTCCAGCGTGTGTCCTTGCAGGATGCGTCTTGACAAAAAATGAAGCTGTGGTGACGGGGCTTTCAACGCTATTGGCCGCGATGCCGGCGGGAAGCACGACGGCAGTGCTTGCCCAGCAATACCATGCGGATGAGAAGTTTGCGGCGAATGTCGTGGTATTTACCACCCTTCTTTCCATCGCCTTGTTACCAGTGTGGGTCATATTCATTCACAGCGTTGTGTAATGTTCACACAATGTTCAGATAATGAACGTATGATGTTCAGATAGCCAGTCTATCCTATAATCGTCGGTTGAAACAAACCGTGGAATAATATCATAATTAACCCTTTCTGAAAAGAAAAAGACCGCAATGGTCTTTTTCTTTGTTACTGTTTCTTTTTGCGGCGTGGCTTCTTTTCACTCTTGTCGCGGCGATAATCATTGTATCCCGCGATCAATGAAGCGGTTTCAGAATCATTGATGCTAAAGGAAGATTCTTGGCTCTTGGCAACCTTGGCGCTATCGCCATAGAATGCCTCAAGCTCCGTAGTCACACTGTCATATCCCTTCAACAGTGATTCTTTCAAAAGGTCGATTCCCTCCAGGGAAGTGACCCTTGCCCGTACCGAATCTCCATCCGTGGAAATTGCCACACCTTCCGCCTTGATAAAGAAATCTTTGTTAAAGTAAAGGCTTAATGGCTTTGTGCGGGAAATCCTGAAGCTGACAAACGGCAGCGGATGCTTGGCAAGAATGATGCCATTCTCCGTCTTTTCAAAAACCAACTTTGACACATCCCTGCCGTTTTCCGCAAGAAGCTTGACCAGATATGCGCATACACCCTTTTGGGCAATGGTTGGCTGCTTGTTCTTCGCCAGATTCTCCTGTTCTTTTGCATGGCTTTGGATCAATGGCAACATATGCAAGAACACCTTGCCACAGATCTCGGCATCGATGTCCGCTGTCTGGGCGCTGTCGGTCTCCATTCCCAGATGTCTTGCGATGGTTGGCTGCTTATAGTTGGCAAGCCCTGGAATAAACGCACGGGACAATCTCAATGTGTCGATGTACGTTATCTCGGCGCTCTTTCCATGTCTCTTTAACATAGCAGCTAGGAAACTTGCGTCAAAGTCAGCGTTATGCGCAACAAGGATCGTCTGGTTATCCAATACATCGCCAAGGAATGAGACAAACCCAGGGAACACTTCTTCTTCCTTTGGCTGAGATGCATAGTTTTCTTCATTCAGGCGAATGATCTTTGTCGAGAAATCAAAGTCAGGATTGATCAGGGAATTGAAGCGGTCGGTCGGCTTGCATTCCTGGAACAATACCGCGCCAATCTCAACGACCCTGTCATCTGTCCGGTTAAGACCGGTAGTCTCAAAGTCAAAGGCAACGAAACGCTTTGCAATTCGTTGGATTACCTCGGAATCAATAAGCTTGATCTTATGCAGGATAACCTCAGGCTCAGAAGCAGGCATGGAGCGGACGGGAGTATTTTCTACTGTTACAGGCTCGGAAATGACTTCTTGCAGTATATCCAAAGGCTGCATGGAGTGAAGCGACTCTTGCGTTGGTTCTTTATCTGTGGTTTCCACAACGGCTTCCTGTGGGATATCCATAGGCTCCACATCGTCAGAAGCTTGTTCTTGCACGGTTTCCTTGGCAGTGTTTTCATCTGCTACAGGTTCGGGCTTGGCAACGGTTGTCTGCAGTATATCCAACGGCTGCATGGAGTGAAGCGATTCTTGCGTTGGTTCCTCTTCTGTAGTTTCTGCGGTTTCCATTGCCACAGGCTCTGGTTCGGCAACAATTTCCTGAGGGACTTCCAAAGACTGTCTGGAGCGAAGGGGTTCCTCATGGGTTGAAGGTTGTTCGTGTGGCGTTGGTGTGCTTGCTGCGGGTTGTGAGAAGGTTTCGTTATTGGTGCTTTGTTGTGGGGCTGCTTTGGTTACAGTACCCGTTTCCGCACCCTTGGATGTTAAGAAATACAAGAGTATCAGGATGATGCCGATGACGATTGAAGCAATCGCAAGGGGCTTGTTGCTTTGCATTGCCAGCAATCCAATCAGTACAAAGATGATACCGGCTACGAGAAATACCATATTTTTCTTGTTTTTCGCATTATTCATAATTACGGCTCCCATTAATCTCTATGATTAATTATAGCATTAAAAATCTTCTTGCGTAACGTATGGGTGAAATATTACGTTGGTCATGATATCCTTGAGGGAGCGGGGGATGAAAACATGACGATTGATATTTACGAAGGGTATTTCAAGGCAGACTATGTGTTTGATGGCGTAGAAAGAAGGGCGGTAAAGGTGGTTTTGACATGCGAAAGCGGGGAAGGGATGGTTTCCTATGGCATTGGGCTGGCTTTTTTTCCGCATGTGGATGAAGAGGATTATGCGGTTAGCTATGATGCGTTCATGGAAAAGGAATTGTACAAGGGCAAGGGAAGAAGGTCTAAGAAGCGGGAGGAAGAAATGTTAAGGGATCTATCTGGCATGTGCGATGACCTGGCGCGCCAAGATGGCGCGACCATCTATTGGGATTGCCCGCTGGGAAAGGAAAGAACAGCGTGAGCTACACGGATATCAATGCTAGCGTCATTGATCGTTGGGTCGAGGAAGGATGGCAATGGGGCAAGCCGATTTCACATGAGGCATATGTGGATGCCTTGCATGGGAAATATGATTTGTTGTTAACGCCAACACGCCCCATGCCAAGAGAGTGGCTGGGCGATGTCAAGGGGAAGAAGTTGCTTGGCCTAGCGGCAGCGGGAGGGCAGCAGATGCCTGTTTTTTGCGCGCTAGGCGCAAGTTGTGTTGTCTTGGATTATTCTCTTAGGCAATTAAGGAGCGAGGCGTATGTGGCGCTGAGGGAGGGGTATGAAATAGATATTGTCCATGGGGACATGACAAAGAGGCTTCCATTTGGCGATGAGACGTTTGACATCGTTTTTCATCCTGTGTCGAATTGCTACATAAAGGATGTGGGGCACGTATGGCAAGAGTGCCACAGGGTTTTGCGCCACGGGGGAATATTGTTGGCGGGGTTTGACAACTATATCAATTTCATCGTTGCTGGCAACGATGAAAGCAGGATCGTGCATCGCTTGCCTTTTGATCCTTTGCAAGACGAGACATTGTTCAGGGAGCTTCAAGAAAATGATTGCGGGGTTCAGTTCTCCCATACGCTGGAAGAACAGATCACGGGGCAATTGAAGGCAGGGTTTATGTTGTTGGATTTGTATGAGGACACCAATGGGGAAGGCTTTTTGCATGAGATGAACATTCCCACAATGATTGCGACAAGGGCTATGAAGCAATAAAGGCATCGCTTGGCGATGCCTTATAGCATGTGTAGGTATTGGTAGAGTATTCCATACAGCTCACGTACATAGTTTGGCGCGATCAGGTCGATGGGCGTATGGGCGGGATAGCTGCGGCATGAGATGCCTATGGAGGAAGCTATGAGGGATGCGCGGTATTCGTGGAAATCGGAAGTGATGACGACGATTTCTTCGTTTATGCCAAGGGATTGGATGATCTGTTGGGAGAAACGCAGGTTTTCTATCGTTGAAGTCGATTTGTCTTCCTTGATGAGTCGGTCGGGGGATATGCCACGGTTTGTCAGGACGCGGAACATAGCTTCTGCTTCGCTGATGTCTTCGCCATTGCCCTTGCCGCCGGAAAGAATGGCAATGGCATCTGGATGCTCGCACAGGTAGTTGTAGGCGGCGTTGATGCGCCGCATCAACATGCGGGAGGGGATTGTCTTGTTTACGCCACAGCCTAGGACTACCACGGTTTCATCGCCTTGGGGGGCATTGTTGGTCGCCTTGACCATCCGGATGGTTAACAATACTGCAATTAGGGCGATCGCGACCATCGCCACCAGCATGCCATTGCGCACTAGATGGTTGGTCGATAGGAATGCGTTGGCAGTCGTATAGTGATAGCCATAGAGGACAAGGGCTGCGCCAAGGAAGATACCTGTTAGCGAACCAATATTGAATATGTATCCGGGAATGAGAAACAACAACAGGCATGCAATGCCTAGGATGATAATCTTGATGTTCATGTTTGCTCCTTTGAGTATAGTAGTGAAAAGCCCTGGCTACAGGGCTTTTCATGAGATGAGTCTTTTCAGGTTTTTCTGCAATCGTTCGGGAAGATACTCATAGTTATCCAGGAGAAACTTGCGGACTTGCGGGGAGAGGCGATGGAGTTCCTCGTTGCTCATGTTCATGTACATGTCGTAGTCGTGCTTCAGCTGCTCCGGGCTTTCGTTGAGAAGCTTTTCCATGAGTTTGCCAAAGGCAATGTCGATTAAGCGAATGGCGCTGTCGTCTTCCTTCAGGTTGATTCCAGCGCTTTCGCAGAATTCCCGCAGGAAGGCATTGGCGGACTCTTCGCCATAGTAGATTGTCTCGGGCTTGCCATGGTCCACAAGGCTTTCGCAGAAATCCCCCAGAAGCAAGTCAAGACCTCTTTCATCGACCGATGTCGTGACAATCGGTGCGTTGATGCTATTCGGGTTTTTCTTCAACTGCATGAGAATAGGTGGGTAGATCCCATTGGAAAGCGTGTCGAAGCTAGCAAAGGGTTCGTCGGTGACGCGCAAGGCAACGGTCATGTCGTTGAGTGGACTGCCTTTTTGCTGGCGCAGGTATGCGAGAAGATCTTCCGGGGGAAGAGCAGGCTTGTAGAAAAAATCCTTGGGTACGGGAACATGGATCATGGAAATGGAATACTTGTCATCCTTCTTGCGAAAGAGAGGGATGTTGTGGCTTGTGAACAAGGCGCGGGGATAGATGCCTACGGCTTGCTTTGCCCTAGGAACATAGCCGTAGGGCGAAAGATGCCTTGCCAGGTAAAGGACAACATCCATCACGGCCAACAAATCGGCTTCATCGCTGGGTGAAGCGATTGACATGGGCGTGCGGAAAGGCTCCATCCTGACCAACCTAGGCAGGTATTCCCCCTCTTCAAGGGAATGTCCCGTGTATCTTTCATATGCCTCGATGTCCTTGATTACCTCGCTATTGATGAGCGAAGGATCGTCGACGTTTAGGAAACAGATCTCCAAAAGCCTTTGCTGGAGCGTGATATAGGTGTAATAGTGGTCGCTGTGGGTTTTCAAGAACGGAGCCATGTATGATGAAAGACCCGATGCTCCACGATAAATCCCGATGCCAGACACCTCCCTTTCGCTGAAAAAAGCGATGTAGCCCCGTTCTTTGCTTGGCAGGTCAAGGGCGAAAATCTCCGTGTCTTCGAAATGTTCCCAAATTGAGGTGGAACGCACTTCTAGCGTTTTTTGAAACATGTTTTCACTGATCATGTTGCCTCCTTTCATGCAATATTCTATCATGCATGAGGTTTGAATGGAAATGCCGTGATTTGTAATTCAACGATATTGCTTGAATGCGCGGAAAAAAAGAGGCGATGCCCCAGAAAAATTAGATATGAAGGAAAATGGCGAGGAATGCCAGATGCACGGGATAGAATACCCGATAGAAATATTGCATGCTAGGATGGGAGAATCCTTTTTCTCCATTGTAAAGGTAGATGAATGGGATGGCTCCTAGCACGCCTAGCTGTAGCCAATTGCGGAATCGGAAGAAGTATATGATTGCGGCAAGGCTAGGGATATTGCCTACGATGTAGAATCCGGCAAACGATATGCCGATCAACGACAGGCAACATAGCCGGATATAGCCAGGCTTGTCCTTGGCGAACCTGATGTATAGCGCATATGCGCTTACCAAGAGAACCCCGACATATCCATAGTCTGAATGAAGGTATTCCGCCAGCCATGCAGCAAAGGCAATGGGCAATGGCTTGAGGGGCATGGGCTTTGCCTTGGACGCAAGGATCAAGGCGCTAAGCGCCAGCCAAAGCGTAAAGATCACATTCTGGTTGCTGAGGTAGGGGAAGCCTTTGTAAAAAGCGTTGTCATAGGGAATTTCCGAGGCTAGCGCCAGGATGAAGATGCGCAGCCAGTAGGTTTTCAATCGGTTGTTTTCCTTGCATTGGGCGTATCCTTCGGCGATCATGAAGGCGTATAGGGGAAACGATATCCGTCCGATGCAGCGCATCCAGTTGTTGTCATTGAAGAAGATATGCCCAATATGATCCACCAGCATTGTTATCATGGCGACCAGTTTTAAAATAATCGCGCTCATGGGCAATAATCTAGCATATTTTCAAGCATGTAACAAGAAAAAAGAGGCAATGCCTCATAAGGAAAAAACAGAGCGAACAATCGCAAAGATGCCAAGATGCACGGGATAGAATACCCGATAGGACCAATCCATGGCAGGATGGGAGAATCCTTTCTTTCCGTTGTATAGGTAAATAAATGGAACCGCCCCAAGAACACCCAACTGTAGCCAGTTGTGTACCTTGAAAGCATAGATGATTCTCGCCAAGTCGTAGGAACCCGCGTTTTTAACGACATAATGTCCCCCGAACAACAGGCCGATCGCCAATAGAGCCACTAAGCGCAACCAGCCAGGAGCTTCCTTGAGCCATTTGACGTATGCGGCATATGCTGCGACAAGCAACACGCCAACCCAGCCATAGGACGTATGCAGGTATTCCGCTAGCCATGCGACAAGGGCGATGGGCAACGCCTTGCATGGCAAGAAAGGAATCCTGGAAGCGATGATCAAGGCGCTAAGCGCCAGCCAAAGCGTGAAGATCACGTTTTGATGGAGTGGGTCGGGGAAGCCAGCATAGAATGCGTAGTCATAGGAGACTTCCGAGGCAAGCGCTAGGAAAAGCGTGCGCTGCCAATAATTGCCAAGGCGACCGCTTTCTGTTGTCTTGGCAAATCCTTCGGCGATCATAAAGGCGTACAAGGGGAAGGCGATGCGCCCGATGCAGCGCATCCATTCCTTGTTTCCAAGAAAGACAAATCCGACATGGTCCACCAGCATCGTTACCATGGCGACCAGCTTAAGAATAAACATGCTCATGCATGGAAATTTACCACAATTCCAGGACGATGACAAGAAAAAGGCGCGAGGATTGTTATGTGGTGAACACGGCTGTATACTGTAGAGCCAGGAGGTGGCGATGGTGATAGACGCAAGCGAGGTATATGTCAAGCGCATGAATCGAAAGACACTCAGTATTTCGGTGGATGGCGATGGAAACACGATAGTCAAGGCTCCCATGGGGATGAACGCCAGGGACATCATGGCGTTTGTGAACGAACACGAAGAGTGGATCAGGCATCGGAAGCAGGAAATGCAGGCATCCAGGCCTGACAAGGTGCTGACCATGGCGGAAATCCGCAAGCTGGGGGATGAAGCGGTTGCCTATATCCCAGGGCGTGTCAGGCTGTATGCGCAAAGGATGGGATTGAAATACGGAAGGATTACGATCAAGAACCAGCGCTCAAGGTGGGGATCCTGTAGCGCAAAGAAGAACCTGAACTTCAATTGCCTGTTGATGCTATGCCCAAAAGAAGTGATTGACGCAGTGGTTGTCCATGAATTATGCCATTTGGTGCATATGAACCATTCGAAAGAATTTTACGCTTTGGTGCGCTCGGTGTATCCGGAATACGATCATTGGAATGGTTGGCTGAAGGAAAACGGACCTGCGGTCATGCGGCGCATGGTCGGCTGAATGTGGCCGACTTTTTTTGCGCGCAACGCTGGTGTGCCGGCAAGGTGACAAGACAAAAGACAAACGATATTTGTAAGTATGGATTTATTTGGGGAGATTGGGATCGGACAGGTCGAACGGCTGGCGAAATGAGCAATTTATTCGTGGTTAAGTGGAAGACGGGAAATTCTCATTTTTGTGCGTGGTGGACAGAATGGGAAAAAGAAGGTTGCCTCTGCAACAATGTGTCGGCACAATGACGCGCTAAACCAAAGAAGTGGATATGCGGTTTTGTCCCGCACATTGCGTATGAAATACATTTGTTAAGCAAAAATACGCATTTTATGAAAGATGTTTTCATGCTTTTCGGGGCTGGGTTTTGTGGTACAACAAATCCACTGAGGCCGCTTGAGTGGCATTGGCGGCCATCACGAGGAGAGGTTATGGAAAACAAGATGAATACCTATGAGTTGCTTTACATGTGTCATATGGGCGACCGCAAGGCAGAAAAATGCATTGTCGATGAGTATCGCCGCATGGCGGAAGGGATCGTGGCAGGATCTCTTTCCAGCCAATATGGCATCACGGGCGTATGTCGAGATGATTTGGTGCAGGAGGCGTTGATTGGCGTCACGGATGCAATCGACATGTATCGGCAGGACAAGGATGCGTCATTTCGAACGTTTGCGGCACTGGTCGTTAGGCGTAGGGTGTGGAAAATGGTCAAGCACTATAAAACCATTGGCTTTGGCACGGATGATTCACTTGATGCAAGCGTGGTGGAAGACATTCCCTTGGCCGATATAATCCCTAGCCCCAACAGAATGCTGGAGCCAGAGTATGCCTGTCGCTTTCATGTTGCGGAAAGCAATATGAACGAGGTTTATGAATCGCTTTCCCCCAAGGAAAAGGCCATCTACAAGGCATGGCAGGATGGCTGTTCCTACAAGGAAGGGGCGAAAAGATTCAATTGCACGCAACGCTCGTTTGAGGGAAGGTTGAGAAGGGTGAAGCAGAAGGTAAAGGATGCCCTGCAAGGCTATGACCAGCCATAGCGCGGCTTTTTGCCCCTTTCGTATCTTTTCAATGATTTTGCGGGACGTGAGATGATACAATAATTGTACATGTATAAGGGGGTTTTTTACCTATGAAAGTCGTACTACAGAACCTGATGAAGGTTTTTCCCAGTCGGGACAAGGGAGATCCAGTCATTGCGGTCAATGATTTCACGTATGAGATCGAGGATGGCAAGTTGATTGGCTTGCTTGGACCTTCCGGCTGCGGCAAGTCCACGACGTTGAATCTGATTTCCGGGTTGGAGAAGCCAACGAGCGGGAAGATTTTCTTTGGCGAAGACGATGTGACGGACTTGCCGCCGGAGAATAGGGGCGTGGGGCTGGTGTTCCAGAGTTATGCGCTGTATCCGCACATGACGGTAATGCAGAATATCTTGTTCCCGCTGCAGAATTTCAAGGGGAAGGACAAGCTGTCCAAGGAGACGATGAACGAAAAGGCGGTGGAAGCCGCCAAGCTCGTGCAGATCGATCATCTGCTAAAACGCAAGCCAGCCGAGCTTTCGGGTGGACAGCAACAGCGTGTCGCCATTGCCCGTGCTCTGGTCAAGATGCCAAGGGTGCTGTTGTTGGACGAGCCTCTCAGCAACCTTGACGCAAGGCTGCGCCTGCAGACGCGCGAAGAGATCCGCCGCATCCAAAGGGAAACGGGAATCACGACCGTGTTTGTCACCCACGACCAGGAAGAAGCAATGTCGATCTCGGATGCCATTGTCGTCATGAAAGATGGCATTGTCCAGCAGATTGGCGCGCCACAGGAAGTCTACGACCATCCGGCAAATCTTTTCGTGGCGCAATTCCTAGGAACGCCGCAAATCAATACGTTCAAGGGAAAAGTTGTTGGTGGCAAGCTGTATATCGGGGAAGAAAGCGTTCTAGACGTCAAGTGCGCCGACCAGGATGTGTATGTCGGCATTCGCCCAGAGGGCTTTGTCCCGGATGAAAACGGACGCTTTACATGCTGTTTGTCGCAGGTAGAGGTCATGGGGCGCGACCGTAGCGTCGTCTGCACGCATTCGGCGAGCGAAAACGCGTCCGTCCGCGCCATTATCCCAAGCGAGAACTTCATCGATGAGACGAAGGATACGATTCGCTTCAACCTGAAGCCTTTCAAGGTATTCCTGTTCAGCGCGCAAGGCGACAAGATGTCGCTCAAGACGGAGAGTTCCATCCATGGTAAACAATAACAACAGGAAGGCATGGCTGTACCTTGCCCCGGCGATCGCTTTTCTCGCCGTGTTCATGGTATACCCGCTTTTCGATGTATTCGTCTATTCCTTCGAGGAGGGGTATAATTCCGCATCACAGACGTATTTTGGCATTGGCATGTACAACTATTCCTACGTGCTGCATGATCCCTACTTCATCCAGGCATTGAAGAATACGTTCATCCTTGTCATTATCACGGTGCCTCTTTCCACCGGCATCGCGTTGTTGATATCGCTTGGCCTCAATTCCATCAAGAAGCTCAAGGACTTGTTCCAGACAATCTATTTCCTGCCATATGTCACAAATACATTGGCGGTTGGCTTGGTGTTTATGATCCTGTTCAAGAAGACGGCGTATTCGGATGGCTTGGTGAATCTGTTGATCCATATGTTTGGTGGCAAGACCATCGATTTCATCGATGGCCCGTATTGGGCGAAGATGTTTGTCCTTTGTTTCTACACGGTATGGGTCGTCATGCCGTTCAAGGTATTGATCCTGACGGGAGCGCTTGCCTCGGTGAACAAGGACTACTACAATGCCGCAAAGATCGACGGGACTTCGAATTTCAGGATCTTTACAAGGATCACGTTGCCGATGATATCGCCCATGATCTTCTATCTGGTCATTACCGGTTTCATTGGTGCGTTCAAGGCGTATTCCGATGCCGTCGCATTGTTTGGCACAGATCTTAACGCCGCCGGCATGAACACCATCGTTGGCTATATCTACGACATGCTGTATGGCAATGGCGGAGGCTATCCATCGTATGCCTCGGCGGCGGCGATCATTCTGTTCGCGGTGGTCTTGACGATCACCTGCATCAACCTGATGATTTCCCGCAAGTCGGTGCAATACTAGGAGGTGGACGCATGAATGAATATGAAATGATAGAAAAAAAGGCAGCGCGCAACCGCAAGATCCGCCTTGGCGCCACTTATTTCTTCCTGGCGCTTTGGGCGCTTGTCGTTTTGTTCCCGTTCTATTGGATGGTCTTGACTTCGATCAAGAGCTACAGCTCCTACAATGGCGAGTATGTGCCGAAGTTCTATGCGACAAATCCAACGCTGGACAATTATGTCGCAGCGTTCACCGAGGTCCCCCTGGCGAGGTATTTTACCAACACGCTGTTGTTTACCATCGCCACGACCATGGCGATGATGGTTGTCGTCGTCTTGGCGGCGTTTGCTTTCTCGCGCCTTGAATTCAAGGGCAAGAACGCCTTGTTCGCCGGTTTCCTTTCGCTGATGATGATTCCTAACGAGCTAGTGATCATTACGAATTTCGTGACGATCACCAATTGGAACATGCGCAATACTTTCGCTGGCTTGATCTTGCCATCGATTACCTCGATCTTCTACATATACTTGTTGAAGGAGAATTTCGAGCAGATTCCCGATGAATTGTACAAGGCCGCAAAGGTCGATGGGACAAGCGACCTGAAGTATCTGTTCAAGGTGATGATTCCGATTTGCCAGCCGACCATTGTGACCATCATGATCCTCAAGGTCATCGAATGCTGGAATTCCTATGTATGGCCTAGGCTCATCACCGACGATGAAGCGTATTTCCTGGTATCCAATGGTATCCAGACAATCCGCGAGAGTGGGTTTGGGCGTGAGAACATACCCGCGATGATGGCTGCCGTGGTTGTGATCTCGGTGCCGCTTGTCGTTTTGTTCTTAGTGTTCCACAAGAAGATCATGGCAGGTGTATCGAGGGGAGGCGTCAAAGGATGAAAAAGATTGTCTTGGCAGGGCTGTTATGTGTGCTTTTGGCGGGATGCCATGGAGCAGAGGGTTCCCTGGCATTTGAGGTGCCGGACACGTTTGATGAATCGATCAGCCACG
>OMYM01000552.1 GCA_900315225.1 uncultured Erysipelotrichaceae bacterium
CGGACATAGTCAAGCTCTTTGATCAACGTGTTGGTTCTTAAAAATATTAGCTGAAAATATTAGTTAGCTTATTTGGAAAATTAACGTTTATACATAATATTCATCAAACCATTTTTAAGCAAATATAATTGAGTCTTTCAGTGTAAAATTGGAACACAAAAAACATAAAATTCCATAGTTCATTATGGCTGTTGCAAAGTCAATCAAAATTATTATATGACAATGTATTTTATTAGTTCTTAAAAGCGTCTGTAATAATCGTTCTATTCAAATGTGTTTTTCATTAATGGCTCAAAAGTCTTGTATATAGATTAAACAGCCGGAAAACCTAGCAATCCGGCTGTTTATCATTCATAATAAAACTGTGCTTTTCTAGATTAACGGTTAGTCTTCGCCTTCTCCTTCTTCACCATTCCAATATGGACCGCTCGTAAGGATAACCTCGTCCGACACTGTCTCCATTACCTCGATTTCTGCATTGATGTACTCTCTCATTTCCTATTCTCCTTCCATCTTGCCTTCCGTCAGGCCGCCGTATATCTCGTGGGCGGTCCCGTCATTGTCCATGCATTCCAGATACGCGCGGACATACCATGTCTGGTCCGCCGCAACCTTCGTTTTCGTCCATGTGTACTTGTAGTTCCTCGCAGTCGTAGCGTCTCCGCGTACGTACTGCGCGTTCTCTGCGGTCAAGTCCTTTGCCGCCTCCGCGTCTTGCGTAGCCACGATCCCCGCCTTTATGATCTTCCAGCCATCCGGCACCGACACGATCGACACGAACGACAGCTTCGATGTGTCTGGGTGCGGTGTCACGCTCTCTATGTACGCAATCCCTGTAGGCGCTGCCTGGTCGCCATCGCTCTCGAACACCGCCTCCAGCGACACGTCCATTTCCGGCATTCTGAAGCCAAGCGTCTCCTCCAAGCCCGCGACCTGCCCGTTCTTGAGCCAGTGCCTGAGCTTCATGCCCTCGGGCACCTCCGCTTTGGCAAACACGATCATCGAGGGGCGGAATCTTCCCTCGGCTCCCCCGTTCTCCAGGAGACCTCCCGTGACTGCCACGCCGTATTCCTTCTCGACCTGCTCGTAGTCCGCTTCAACGACCGTGTCGCGCAGCTGAGCAACCTCGCCAGCGATGTAGGCTTTCACGCTATCGGCATCGAATAACTGCCCGCCGGCCTTCCAGCCGGCGAACCGGTACCCGTCCATGTAGCCTGCGTTGGGAACCTCTATGTCATCAGCCGAAACGCTCTGCCCGTACTCCTTGGACGACAGCAGCACGCCCCGCAGCCCGTTGAACTGCACGCGCGCCCTGAAGCTTGCCACGCACAGGTCACCGTATACTTCGTGAGCATCGCCATCTGAGTCACGATAGCTCAGGTAAGCCCTTGCATACCAGGTCTGCTCCTCAGTGACCTTCGTCTTCCTCCATGTATACTTGTAGGTCTTCGCCGTGGTCGCATCGCCCCGGACAAAGTCCGCGTTCGCCGATGTCAGGCTGACCGCCTTGGCCGGGTCCGAGGTAGCCACGATCCCTGCTTTCAGGATAGCGCATCCCTCTGGCACCGTAGACACCGAAACAAACACCAGCTTCCTGTTCTCGATCTCGGCTCCCATGCTCTCGATCCTTGTGACACCCTTTGCCTCAACCGAGGCAGCCTCGCTGCTGAACACGGCAGTCGCCTGGATGTCCTTGGACGGCATCTTGAACCTGTACTTCCTCTCGTAGCCAGCTATGACACCATTGATCGTCCAGTACGCGAACTTCATTCCCGCCGGGGCGACATCCGCCGACAGCGACACCGCATCGGAGACCCTGTACGTCCCGCTCGCGCTTCCGTCAGCCAGTCTTCCCCCCGACACGCTTACGCTGAACTCCTTCGCAACCGCCTCGTACCACGCCTGCACCGTCAGCGTCTCGCCCGATGCGAACGCGTTCGCCAAGGCGGTTCTCAGCAATGCATTGTCCGTGTAGCCGGCACCGTTGAGCCGCCATTCCTTGAAGACGTACCCATCCGGCACGCCTGCCATTGGAACGGCGATGTCGCTTTCCAGCGTCTGGCCGACTGTGTAGCTTTCGGATGACAGAAACCTTTCATTCCATCCCTTGAAGACCACACAAACCTCGTTGGTCTCGCGGTACCTCGCCTCCACAGCCATGTCGGAATAGACATCAAACGTGCATTCCTTTTCGCCGGACAGGAGCCTTTCGCCCTCGTACCAGCCCAGGAAAGCATACCCGAAGTTCTCCTCGACCCTGAGCGTGGCGACCTCGCCAAGCAGGTATTCGCCCGCTCCGTAAACAGCGCCGCATTCATCGTTGTTTACAATCCCAAGCTTCTTCGCATGCTCGATGAACACATTCCTCACCTGCGACTCGAACGACGAGCTTGTCGCCGGGATCTGGTAGGCGAAGTAGCTTGCGTCCCTGTCGGAAGCAATCTCGATCATGCCTTGGGCATCGATCATCTCTGTCTCATCAAGAGTCTCCAGCCTGTCTTCCGCAAGCGCATACTTCACGCTTCCCGTGATGCCTGAAACCCTGTAGACCCCGTTCTTCCTCGTTGCCTTGACATCCCCCAGCGGAAGCTGCCTTGCCTCGATGTAGACCTTCGTGATGTTGCCGGATCGGTTCGAATCGCTCTCCTTCACCCTGACCCACAAGTGTTTGCCTCTGGAATTTGGATTCAGCGCAATAGTCCCGCCATCACAAGATGTCCAATTAATGCCATCGAAACTGTATTCGTACTCGTTTGAGAAAGATTCCCAAGTAACTTCATTGACATGATTAATGGTTACCTTCGGGGCTTCTGGCATTGCAATATTAGTAACCACTTCACCAAACAACTCATCTCTATACGATAGCATGAGCGACCTGTACGTCTGGTAATACTCATCTAATGATTGATAATTGGAATTGAGGCTCAAATTAATTGTTCTCAAAGCTGTATCTCCATCTAGCTCCGATGCCAGATCTAGGTATGTTTTTTCTCCTAAGATCCTAACCTTGATCAAATACTTGAGTGCCCTGAGGAACTCTTCGCTGTCATCGCTGAATTGGTTATCTAGAACCTCCCTTCTCAATGCAAGCGTAAAAACACAATACACTCTCATTGCTTCGATCATCTCAACTTGGCTGTCCCATTTGAACATCGAGTCAAGCACCTTATATCCAAGTTTCATTGCTGTTTGAACACCTTTGATACTGTAACCAACCCCATCAAAGATTTTGGTTTTTGATAGTGCATTCAGTGCCAAATCAACCACTTGCTTCAAGCCGTATTCCGTTCCAATCTTAGCTACCTCAGTTGCAAAGTTTCTATCTTGACTTATCTTTCCATCATCCAATGTATTCTTTAAATTTTGTATTTCGCCGTAAATTGTTCCATTTACGTAATCATACTTGAGAAGAATATCAAGCAGCTTTCCTGCTTCATATCTTGCGGCATTTATGACAACAAGATCATTTGTCAATTCAATCGATTCATTCCATGCCTCCAATACCTTGGAAATCGGCTCAATGATCCCTGCTATTTCCCCCAGCTGCTCTTTCAGGGAATCAGCAAACACTCCAGTATACTGGCAGCTCTCTAGCTGCTCATTGAAATACCTGTACAATGCTCCGCCAGTTTCCTCATCTTCGTATTCCTTGGCAATCGTTTTCAAAACGTTCAAGAAACCTTCTTCCCCGCCACGCATGAATCCCTCTGCGAGCCTAGCTGTATTTTCACTTTTGGCAGCCTGACCCAATACTTCTGTAACCCATGGACCTACTTTTATGCCAGCAACAATCTCAGCTTTATCCTTTGGCAGCAGATCAGATATATCAGACAAAACCTCTGCAGATGCCCTGAAGTAGGTGTCATTGATCTTGGCTTCAACTCTCTCTTGGAATGCCTCGTCCTCCATCAGCTCAACAATCACTTTTCTCGTAGTATCTTTTAGTGACTCATTCGTAAATAAGTTCAGATTAAAATCAAGCACACATTCCGTTGATTTTTTGAATGCTACTCCTAATTTAGCAAACCAATCTTCATCGGTTTCAATTCCATTCTGGTAATAATAGAAATGTTCATTGTTCGGATCGATAAAATACAGAAGATTGGTACGATTTGTCAAAGAGGTATTGATACTGTCTTGTTTTTCTTTGGCATTTTCAATGCTGTAAAGATCAAAGGCATATGTATTGATTTCAACCTCAATTGATTCACTTTCTGCCATGTAGTTCAAGGCTTCCTGTAGGTAGAGTATGTCATCAGTCGTGACACTGTTATATGACACATACTTCATTGTCAGTTGCTCTCCAGGCGACAAAACATCAACCGTATAGTCACCAGGCAGGTTCTGGTAATAACCGCTGGAATTGCTGATAGTCCTACCAATCAGTTTTACCTCCTTAACCATTGGAACAAAATCATTTACTGATGTATCATCATCTGAAGTTTCCTTTTCTTCTTTTCTTTGCTCATACTCAAATATCATCTTATTAAACATTTCAATCGAAGGAAGATATATATCAGCTCCACCAATGTTTACCATCGATAAATTAAAGTACATTCCGCCATGAATAATGTTTGTATTGATATCCGCTACATACTTGACTGCATTCTTTCCGAACACTTCAATAGGTTCTTCGGTTACAAACTTCGCATTCACAACCGCATCAAACTTCGATAGGATTCCAGTGTAATCTGCCTCAAGATCATACAAGCCAGCTTCATCGCCGCGCAGTGTCCAGCCAATTGTTTTCTTCTGCTGACCTCTTAACGAGCTGAATGTCCTTATCGCGCTTGCATTGTTCTCGATTGTCTCCACCAAACTCATTCCTTCAGGGACACGGAGCGTCACAACGTTTTCAGTCAACTCGTACTCCTCGTCCGCATGGTTGATGATATGCAGCTTCACATCGAAGAATTCCTTCAGGTAAGATCCTTCTACTGGAATATCTAGAATAGCGACAATGCTGTCCTCGCCAAGCTGGCCAGAGCCTGTGTAAGAACCTCCTCCACCGCTCCCGGTGGAGCCTGAGCCGCTGCCCGAACCAGACGCACGCTTTGTTTCGCCTAGGTCGATCACATTCGCAGTAAGTTTTCTCTTGCCTTCACTTGTATTCACGATCACTGTCTCGCCCGAATAAACGGTCTTTCCGTTTGTCACGACATTCATGCTGACAGGGGTTGTGCCATAGGTAAGATGAATCGTAAACCTTACAACCTGTTGGTTGGCAGGGTTGGCAACATCAATGCCAGCCGCCCTGATCTCGTCGAGCGTCATCCTGTTTACCTCAAATTCCCCAGTCACAATAGGTTCCTTGATAACCGTGATATCCATGGTTGTGGATTGCCCTGACCTTACAATGACGGATTTTCGGACAGGCAAGTAACCATCGTTGTACACACCAAGAACATACTGCCCAGGTTCGGCGGTAAATGTCACGTACCCACTGGCATTGGTTGCCTTGATATGCTGGTCACCATCCATGTCGAAGTATACTGGCATATTGCTTGCAATCCCACCATTGTTATCAGTGATTCTAATAGTCAGGTTGCCCAACGTCTTGGGATTTCTAACCGAGATGTTTCTCGAATAGTGCGTCGTTCTTCCCTCCGTATCTGTGACAGTGACCGTGGCGTAATAGTCACCTTCCTCAAGATACCTGTGGATAACCTTCGCCTTGTTCCCATCAACGATTGTTCCATCCCCGAAATCAAAGCTATACTTCTCTATGCCAAGGTCGGCGCTTGAACTCGATGCATCGAAATAGTACTCGACAAGAGTCTCCTGCGTTTGTTCGACAGACAGATATGCCTTGATCGTTGGAACAACAACCAGCCATGCCGCCTCAGATTCCTTGCCACTCGAATTACCGTACCTATCTACTGCAACGACTTTGTAGTAGTATGTTTCCTTCGCCGCTGCATTGTAGTCATCATATACCAGGTCAGCAGTTGCATTTCTCTGTCCGATCATGCTGTAGCTTCCACCAACCTTCTTGCGATAGATTCTATATCCTGCAAGGTCATTCTCTGCATAGCCCGTCCAAGATATCCTTATCTTTTCTGTATCCCCTTCAACATTTACATTTCCAACGCGAGGGTTTGTCTTATCTATGGTATAGAGAATTCCCTCCTGCACGGCTGACAGTCCTTGGTAGTCCGTGACTTCGATCTTCAAATGAACTTGGTCGCCATCGTTTAATGATGAAACGGGTATGCCAGCCGAAAGATTAGTGTAGTAATCGTTAATCCCTGTTTTTGATATAAGCGTTTTAACAGTTTCGCTGTTATTGACGGTGTATGTCACCTTGACTTCTGAAAGCTTCCAGTTGTCACTTGCAAGCAAGCTGAATGAATTGTTTCCCGCGCCTATGACTTGTCCGCTTGCAGGGGAATAGCTGTTTATGACAGGAGGCTCAACATCCTCAGGAAGCATTGCGCTGACCGAATCACTCATCAAGCTTTCGTTGCCAGCATAATCATTGACTGCAAGTGCATAATAGTATGTTACTCCCTTTTCAACGCTACGATCCCAGTAGTTAAGGGTTCTTAAGCTAGAGGCAATCACATTAAAGATCTCGTTGTCCTTGGAACGGTACAATTTATAGTTATTCAGATCATCCTCGCTCCCCATATCCCAGCTAACCTCGATTGCACCAAGAGTAGACTGTGCCTTGACATTCACTGGACTTTCAGGCGCTGTTCTGTCCACAACATGCTGGACATACGGAGCAGAAACGGATGTATTGCTAACATTCCCCGCCATATCAGACGCAATTCCCCTTACATAGACAAGTCCCTCGTCATAGCTAGTCAAGTCTATCCTGTAGGTCTGTGATTTCGATTGAGATCTCCCAGAATAGGATGTGGTATAAACATCCGTCCATTCCATGGCATCGTAAGATGTCTGGAAGGTAATAGAGGAAATATCGGAATCATCATACGCCGTCACCGTCACTGGAATCTGACTTGAATAGTATCCAGGTGATGGAGATATGCCAGTGATGACTGGTGCCATCGTGTCAGCAAGTGTTCTTACGGTCAGCTCGTCGGATTCCACGCCTCTATTGCCATATCTATCATATGCGATGACCCTGTACGTATACTCCGTGTCGGGAACAAGCGCAGTAAGATTGACACCAAGCGTGCTGTAGACGTTTGTAATCGAAACAAACGATCCGCCATCATTTTTCTTCTCAACATTAAAGCGATAGAAATCCTTGTCCGCCACATCATCCCATTTGAGAGTGACCGTGGTGGCTGTGCTTTCATAATCTAATCCAGTGACTTTTTCTGGACCCGTGTTGTCTGTCTTGTAGGTATAGATTAACGGTGTGCTCTCGTTGTCGCTGGTATCATAGGCTATAGCCTTGAATTGTATGATTGAGTCGCCGTATCCAGTGGAATCGAAGTTGTAGCTGCAATAGTTAGAATCCATTGATTTCATCAGCTCCCATGCCTCGCCACCATCAGTTGAAAGATACAGCTCTGTCTTCTTTACCGCGATATTGTCCTTCGCCTGCGCGTAGATCGTTGCCATCTTGCCGAAAACAGAGTTGTTGACAGGTGTCATCTGGACAACCTGGGGCTTCTCTGTATCATTCTGCGGAATCGCAACCGTCACATCAGAAGGAAGACTTTCCGTTCCAAGGTCGTTTACGCAGGTGATGTAGTAATGGTATTTCAGCTCGTTGTCGACCGCCTTGTCCGTGTAAGACAGCGTGTTCCGCTTAGTTATCATAGTCAGAAGGGAGTAATCGTCCTCGTTCTCCGACATGCGGTAGATATTGTACTTGTTTGTGTCCAGCTGATGGGAAATATTCCAGGATAGTAGTACTTCGTTCGTGTTCCCTATCGCCAGAAAATTAGTGATCGGATCAGGCCTTGAATTATCATATGTAAATTCAACCATCTTGCTTGCCGTTTCGTTATCCTTGTCCGTAAGGATAAACTTTACGTTATATTCACCTGCTTCCAGACCGCGAAGATCCCATTGTGTCTGATAGATCGCCCCATTGGCGTTATGATTCGATGCCAATGACAAAGTCTGCCCAATCTGATGATCCAACCCAGTCAAATCTGTATAGAAGAATTTGCCCGTTGCTCCGTCTAGATTTCCCTTGTCTTCTACAAGAGCACTCACTAAGTTCTTCGACTCGACTATTTTGTTTTCAGGGATTTCTGAGTAAACATTCAATACTGAAGGAGCTATCGTTTGAATAGTCAAGGTGCTATCCGAAGTTTGTTCTCCATCTAATGTATAGCCAACAACATTATATATATACTGCCCGTCTAGCGACAAGCCAGAATCTTCGAACGAAGTGTACTGGGTTTCATGTACCAATACATTATCCCTATATACCCTATATCCGTAAATACCATTGTATTCCAACGCTCTCCATGACAGTGACACGCTATGGCTTCTGACTTTTTCGGCTATCAAACATGTAACAGCACTTTGTTTTATATCATTTGAGAATGATACTGTCTCAGGTATTTTAGAACCCCATGCAGCCTCGTATGCTTCCAATCGTCCAGCCGGAACATAGATTGTTTCTAGATTTTTAAAGTGATGGGTGCTGAAGAATTGCTCAATAAATTCTTGCTGCACACTGCTATCATCATTTAAAACAGGCGGGTCTCCAGATGTAAAAGTCAAAGATATAATCTCAGTGCAACCAATAAAGGGATCATAACTTCCATAGTGTACACTACATAGATATCCCTCAACATTTCCGAACACTACACCTGTAAGTCCAGTACAATATCCAAATGCAGAAGCACTGATCTTTACTCCATCAGGTAAATACAGCACTCCCGTAAATCCCTTACAGTCCTGGAATGCACTTGCGGAAATCTTCTGAACATTTTTTCCGATTTTCAGAGTACCACTCAGGGATTTATCGTCATAAAATGCGCCATCCCCAATGTCAGTTACCGAATCGGGAATAAACAAAGAACCCGACAAATTTGACATGTTTGCAAAAGCATGACTCCCGATTTTCACCAAGGAACTGCCTAGCGTCAGCTCACCTCTAAATCCTGAACAACCCGCAAAAACTGTACTTCCAATTTCAACTACACCATTGCCAATAACCAAATCCCCAGTAAATCCTGTGCAGGAAACAAATGCATATGTTCCAATGTATTCCACCGAATCGGGAATTATCAAATTGCCCTCTAAATTAACGCAGTCCGCGAAAGCAGCTTCTCCAATCGTTTTTAAAGATTGTGGAAGATTGAGATTTCCCTCAAGTTCTTTGCATTCAGAGAACGCATAATCACAAATTTCTTCAATTCCCTCAGGGAAATTGACCGCCTGAAGTGAACTGCAATTCTCAAACGCATGTTTACCTATTCGAACAAGTCCATTGTGTAGAACAACACGCTCAACAGTTGTGTTATTATAGAAAGCTCCGTTTCCTATCTCAATAGCATTTTCAGGAATCTCCACAATCGAATCATGACCTTCATACGATTGCAATACACCATTCACAATAACAAAATCATCATTTGTTCGAGCTTTAAACTTCTGAGCCTCCTTCAAAGCACCAGCAAAAATGTCGAAATAAAGCTGATAAGCTGTAGTTGGAACCCAAATAATCTCCAGATTCTTAAGGTGATCCACAAAATGGTAAGAGTATGTTCTGTTGTTATATCCTATATACGGTGGAGTCTCACTCAAGAATTCGATCTCTTTTATTCCATCACAACCGTAAAAAGAAGAACCATTATAGCTTTCAGCATCCAACCGCTGTAACCCTTTACCGAAAACAACCGATTCAATACCAGTGCATCCAGTAAATGCGGCATTATCAATCTGTCTTACAGAATCGGGTATAGTCAATTTACCACTCAAACTTGAGCAACCTTCAAATGTGGAATCGTAAATCTCATTGATCGAATTTCCTATTTTCAAGCTAGCTAGACCAGAACACCCCATGAATGCACAAGAACCTATGCTTGCTACAGAATCAGGAATGACTAGTTCCCCAGTCAAAGAATTACAGTTTTTAAATGCACTATCGCCAATTGTAGTTAGTGATGATGGTAGCCTTGAGTCTCTATTCAATGAAACGCATTGGTCAAAAGCATGATCATCAATTTCTTCAATACTATCTGGCATATTTATTTCCTGTAATGAAGCACAATCTTTGAAGGCGTTCTTGCCAATACGGACAACTCCTTCCGGCAAAATCACTTTTTCAATATTTTGACCAGAAAAAGCGTGATCTCCAATCTCAGTCACCCCTACAGGTACTTCCACTAAGCTTTCAGAACCATAATATGCCTGCAAAACACCATTGCTGTCTATTGTGAAATCTGAGTCAACGATTCCAGGACTTGCACTACCACTATCAGGCTCCTCATCGAGGATTGTTTCACCATCGTTTGTCGAAGAATAAGGAACCCAAGTAATCTTATTTGCATCCGCCCATTTCTCGTCTGGCACATATGTTGAACCCTCGGGATAATATGCAGTGAACGTTTCGCTCGCCAATCCCAATTCATACTCACTAGTATTTGAAAATACTGATATATCAGCATGGAAGTAAATTTCAGAACCTGGTTGCATTTCTGAAATCGCCCAATTATCCATGTGTTCAATACTCGAATAAACATCAATCTGTACTGGTTTCCTATTTTGCGTATACTCCTCAAGTTCTTCCTCGGTCTCAAATTCCGCCCCGAATTGAAACGCAGAACCCTCTAGAACTTTAACCGATGCGCCTAGTATTACTCTGTTAATTCTTGCGCACCCGTAGCAAGCATGATGTTTGATTATCTCAACATCATTGCCGACTGTGATCTTCTCCATATTGATACAGTAAAAGAATGCATCTGCACAAATTGAGGTAACGCCATCTTCAACAATAACCTCCTTAACATCGTTGCGATAACCATAAGTCCCTGGTTCCCATGGGGCTGTTGTCATTTCCCCTTCACCAAAAACCCGCAAAAGACCTTTATTATCTAGTGTCCATTCAACATTTTCACCACAGGTGCCAGAAGCAATGATTGAGATTGTATCATCCGCATCATTATCTGCATCTATCTGTGCATTTATGCCTTTTCTTCCTGAATCCAGCCGCTCATGTATAAACGACCTCACCGTCTCCATCCATCCACTTTCAAATAGAAATTCATTAGTATTTGCTTCAGCCATTACATTTAGAGAAAGATTGCTGAGCATTATCAATATACTTAATGTAATGATTCCTACCTTCGAAAAAAATCTTCTCATCCCCCGATTTCTCCCTTTCATTCTTTTGTATATCGCAAACATTACCGACTAGGTTTTCTGCAATCATCGAATATCAATCATCTCGTTCATATTTGATCCGTTACGATTCCTTAACTAGAGATAAAAGCTAAAATTCTTACAATCATCTCCGTGTATCTCCTTCCCTATACTCCAATTCCACCAACACCACTTACCAAATGCTCTTTAGTCTTTTGCAATCTATACGCTTGAAAACAAAGTCCATTTCCTCTAGTCCCATATAAGTTCATCAATTCTTACACGGATTTGTTTTCTAACCAGGGTTTGTTCTTTATGAGTGACTTTCACTCATATAAGTCATGTTATCACATTTTTTAAGTTTTGACATCACAATTGAAGGTTTTACAACTTTCTGTCCAATGACGCTTCCAGAAATACTGATCCGTAGAACAGCAGAGTTTCCATAATGCTTGGCATATATTTCGATTAAATTCGTTTTTATACTTATTTTCATCGTTACATTGATTGATAATGCAGTATTACACTTTGTTTGTTCGAAATTAAAGGTATGATTGTTGCTCTTTCAACAATCCCACCTCTGCGCGCTATCGACAAATTGATGCAGCCACACCAACAGACAGGTTTATCATTTTGCTTGATTTGTAGCCCTAACTTCTTTTTATTTATAGCCTCGCATATAATTGTGCAATAGTTACAATTTATTTTGTAATCGCCTGCAACACTCAATCGA
>OMYM01000045.1 GCA_900315225.1 uncultured Erysipelotrichaceae bacterium
AAAGCCAGTCGAGGCTGAAGAATCCGAGAAGGAAGAGGCAAAGCCTGAGGCTGCTGAGGCATCTGAAGAAGCCAAGGCGGACGAATCAAAAGAATCGGTCGAGGAAACAACCGCTGTGACAGAAGAGGCAGCTCCATCCGAAGCGGAAAAAGCCGAAACCGAGGAAAAGACTGAGGAAAAACCTATCAAGACCGAGGAATCAGAAGAAGTACCTGAAGCAGAGGAGTCTAAGGCTGAAGAAAAGCTGACAGAAGCTAAGGAAACTGAGACAGAAGATGCAGAGACTGAGAATGTTGAAGAAACAAAGGAAAAAGGATTCTTCGCGTCAGCAGAATCAGAATTGTTTGGATTGAACAAGGTATCTGAAAGCATTGATAAAACCCTTGACGCCAAAGAAGAATCAGAAGATACCGAGGAAATGCCTGTCGACAAGAGCTTGGTTGTTGAAGAAGCGGCGGAGCTGGTCGAAGAAGCCACGACGGAAGATATTGTTGCTAAAGCTGAGGAATCCGAGAAGGATGAATCTGTCGAAGCGCAAAAAACGGAAGCAGTTGATGAGATTGTGGAAGATGTCGTAGATACTATTGAAGAAGCCAAGATTGAGGAATCTACAGAAGAAAAGGCTGTTGAAGCTAATAAAACAGTGGATGAATCTGTTGAAAAGCAGGCTGTGGAAAGTGTTGGATGCGATGATGTCGAGGATGGCACATCTGGATTGAATGCAGAGGCTGGAATTGCTTTGGCAGCTGGAGCTGTAGCAACGGCCGCAATATCAAAGGGAATTTCCGATTCTTTGGAATCGAGTGAGATAGGCGAAAAGGAGAACAAGGATATGTGTGAAGAATTCACAAAACCAGTTGATGAACTGAAGGAAGAGACTGTGGCTGAAGAAGCAGCTAAAGAAAAAGCAGTCGAGGATGCCAAGGAAGAAGCAGAGGCAACCGCCAATAAGGCAGAAGAAGCGGTGGAAGAGAAGGCAGAAGAAGCCGCCAAGGCAGTCGAGGATGCCAAGGAAGAAGCAGAGGCAACCGTCGAGAAGACAGAAGAAGCGGTGGAAGAGAAAGCAGAAGAAGCCGCCAAGGCAGTCGAGGATGCCAAGGAAGAAGCAGAGGCAACCATCGAGAAGGCAGAAGAAGCGGTGGAAGAGAAGGCAGAAGAAGCCGCCAAGGCTGTCGAAGAAGTCAAGGAAGAAGCTGAGTCCTTGGGTGAGAAGATCGAGGAAAAGATCGAAGATGTCAAGGAAGAACTTGAGGATTTTGTCGAGGATGCCAAGGAGAAGCTCGAAGAATTCGCCGGTGATGCAGAGAAGGCAACATCTTCATTCAACGAGAAATTCAATGACAAGGTTACTGAATTGAAGGCTAATGCAAGCGTCAAGTTCAACGAGGCTTCTGCTTCTGTCAATAGCACAATTGAGGATCTCAAGAAGAAGGCTGAGAATGTTGCAAACGAGCCAACGATTAAGAGAACCCTTGATTTCATTAAGAAGCATGTTATGAAGGCTACTAAGGTTGCAAAAGACAAGTTTGATGAAGTTGCTGCCGATCCGAAGGTGAAGGAAGCTGCCGCAAAGGTAAACGAATTCGCTGACAAGGTTCAGGAAGGAACAAAGGCTGCAGTCAAGAATGTTGATGGTTTTGTCAATCGTCCAGATATCCAGGAAAAGATATCCCAAGTTCGTACATCTGCTGCGGATACGATCAACAAGAGCGTTGAGACGGTCAAGGGATTGATTGACAAGAAAAACGACAAGCCTGAAGAATAGGAAGAAACGGTAGGGAAATACAGATGAAACGCGTGACGATTTATGATGTCGCCAAGGAGGCGGGTGTTTCCCTGGCTACCGTTTCGAGAGTCATCAATGGTTCTAATGTTGTAAAGGCACCTACGCGCGATCGTGTGCAAGCAGCTGTAGATAAGCTGGGCTATAAGCCGAACGCGATCGCGCAAGGGCTCGCCTTGCAAAAGACGACGACAATTGCCCTTGTTGTTCCCGAAGCAAGTTTTACGTATACTGGTCAGATAATCAATGGTTTGATTGATGTCGCTAAAATCTATAACTATAGCATTATGCTGCATACGGTAACTGCCGGCATCACGGATATCAGCATGGTGATCGAGGAAATCATTAAGTCTCATGTAGATGGTGTAATTGTCTACAATGACAAAATGGTTGAAGAAGACATGGAAAAGCTTAATTCTTACAGCATTCCAATTGTAGTCATAGGAAATTGTGTCAGTGGCGACATGATTCATAGTGTCTATGTCGATATTGAAAAAGCTGTATTTGAGATCACTAGCAAGTATCTGGAGGAAGGCAAGGACAATATCGCTATTCTACAGGATCGCAAGAACAGCTATAACTGCATGCAGATGGTGATGGGAGCCACAAAGGCTTTTGAAGCCAAGGGAAAAGAGTTTCGCGGCTTCATTGAAATTCCGTCTGAATACAGAACTTCATATGATTTCTTGAGCCATTGGTTTGCGGATCATCGTCATTATGACCTTATGATTGGCAATCGCGACAGTCAGGCAATGGCGATTGTGAATGCATCGGAAGAAAATGGAATCAAGATTCCCGAAGATATGGAGGTTGTCTGTGTGATTGATACAAAGTACAATACGATGATGAGACCTCAGATATCGAGTTTTTCGATTCCATCATATGATCTTGGGGCTGTTTCTATGCGAGTGATGACAAAGATGCTTCAGGAAGACACAGAGTCTGATGCTGAGATTGAACTCAGTTATCTATTTACACCGCGCCAAACAACAAAGAATTGACATTGACTTTGAATATGGTAGAATCTTAGATGCGTTGAACAGGACAAGTAGTTTCTTGCAGACTTTGGAGAGATATTTCGGTTGGTGAAAGAAATAAGTCGGGCATGGAATGAATACACCTGGGAGCTGTCTGTCTCAAAAGGCAGAACGTGGGTTCCGCGTTATGGAGCTAGAGGTGTGCAATTGTTTTGCAAACTAAGGTGGTACCGCGCTTATTCAGCGTCCTTGGATTTTTTCTAAGGACGCTTTAAATTGATATAGGAGGAATGACGAAATGGATTTTTTGGAAGAGTTGAAGTGGAGAGGATTGGTTAAGGATTGTACGGATATCGATGGTTTGAAGGAAAAGCTGAAGAATCCGGTTGTTTTGTATTGTGGTTTTGATCCTACGGCTGATTCCCTGCATGTTGGTCATCTTCAGCAGATTATTCTGCTTAGGAGATATCAGAATCAAGGGCATCGTCCGATTGCGCTGTGTGGCGGCTTTACGGGCATGATTGGCGACCCGCGCCCAACAACGGAAAGAAAGCTTTTGACGCACGAGGAAGTTTTGTACAATGCCGAGTGCATCAAGGCTCAGCTTGCGCATTTCTTGACGTTTGACGGGGATAATGCGGCGATCATGGAGAACAACAATAACTGGCTTGGCGAAATGAACTTGCTTGATTTCTTGCGCGACTATGGAAAAATGTTCAACGTGGCGTACATGCTTCAAAAGGATACGATCAAAAAGAGATTGGAATCTGGTATTTCCTACACGGAATTCAGCTATACGATTCTTCAGTCGATCGATTGGCTGTCGCTTTACCAAAAATATGGCTGTGCATTGCAGATTGGCGGTTCCGATCAATGGGGGAACTTGACTAGCGGAACAGAATTGATCCGCAAGGTAGAAGGTGATGATGCGGGTGTCTTTGGCATTACATCGCCATTGATTACAAAGAGCGATGGGTCAAAGTTTGGCAAGTCGGAAGGAAAGAACATCTGGCTTGATCCAAAGCGTACAAGCGCATATGAATTCTATCAGTTCTGGGTTAATACATCGGACAGCGATGTCATTGACTATCTGAAGAGATTGAGCTTGCGTTCTCCTGAGGAAATCATGGCGCTTGAGGAATCCATGAAGGCATCGCCTGAAAAGCGCGAGGCGCAGAAGGCTTTGGCAGAGGAATTGACGCAGATTGTCCATGGTGACGAAGGTCTTGCAAAGGCGCTTAGAATCACCGAGACATTCTTCAAGGGTTCCATTATGGACCTTTCGGTTGATGAGATGAAGGAAGGACTTCAGGATGCCGCAAAGTTCAATGTCGAGGATGGAACGTTGTTGATCGATGCTTTGGTGATTGCGGGCATCTCCAAGTCCAAGCGTGATGCAAGGCAGTTGATCCAGCAAGGATCTGTGCAGGTCAATGGCGAGAAGACGACTTCGTTGGATACTGTTCTCTTCAAGAAGGATGCTGTGAACGAGGAGTTTACTATCCTGAAAAAGGGTAAGAAGAACTATACGGTATTGACATTTTAAGGAAAGCGGATGATTCCGCTTTTTTTATTGGGAATGGCGTATGAGAGATTATATTAAAAGATAATGTGGTATAATCCCTTTTGAGGTGATTGAATGCGTAGACACATGATGCGCTTTATGCTTTGCGCAATGCTTTTGATGGGATGTACTTCGGCAAAAGTTTCGAATGACGCAAAGATGGAGACGTATGAGACATACTACAACTCCATAAGTGCAAATACAACGTCTAGTAAGAGCAGTGAGTATTATGCGGTAAGTTACGAGATGGTGCAGCTTGCGGATGGTAGCTATCGGTATTATGTTTTTTTTGATGAGCCAAAGATTGCAATGTATGACATTGTGATACTTGGCGTTGAAGATGATATTTCTTTTGACGATGCAGAGAAAATGATGCCTTCCATTGGAATATTCGACAGCCATTATGCGATGGTTCCTTATCAGGTGAACTCAGCGCAAGGGTATGTGAAGGGAATGGCAATCAGCGGGGAATCAAAGGTACCGTTCTTGCAGTTGAAGACAATTGTTGAATGGAAAGACAAGTCGGGGAAGAACATTACGCGAGAGTTTCTACAATTGATTATATCCATGGATGGCAATGAAACCACGGAGACCGTGGAAGATGTGGAAGATCTTGGGGAATCTGGCGAAGGACAGGATGTTCATGAGGAGCCTGGCAATGAGTAATAAGGGTAATCGTAAGAATTCGTTTATCGCTGGTTCATTGGCATCCTCGGCGGGAGTCTTTGTGTCTAAGTTGATCGGCTTGTTTTACGTTGTTCCTTTCAGGACAATCGTTGGGCAACAGAACTTGGATTATTATTCTGCTGCATATACATACTACAATGTTTTGCTACAGATTTGTTCTGCTGGTCTTCCGTTTGCGATCGCTGCGATTATTGCAAAGTACGTAAACAAAAAGGACTACAAGACGGTGTTGCTTGTACGCAAGCTTGGGACGGGAATGTTGATGGTGCTTGGCTTTTCGTTCTCTGTGTTCTTTCTTTTGTGTTCTGGCTGGCTGGCGAAAGTGAGGCTTGGCCCTATGGCTTCACCAGAGGCGGTAGCGGTAATGCAGAATACATTTGCGATCTTGGCGCTTGCTTTGTTCTTTGTGCCAATCCTATACAGCTATAGAGGATTTTTCCAAGGAATGAAGGAATTAACGGCATACGGCTTTTCCCAGGTGATTGAGCAGTTTATCCGTGTTGGAACATTGCTTGGCATTGGTGCGTTTGTCGTATATGGAATTGGCATGGCGCCGATTTTCGGTATTTATGCATCGGTTCTTGCTACTTCGCTTGGATGTATTGCGGCTATTGTGTATTTTGTTTACCATGATCATTCAATGGTGGAGAAAATAGAGCAGCAAGCCAAGCTTCAGGAGTCGGAAGCTGTTGACTTGAAAGTCCTTTTTTCTGAAATGTTCTTTTTCGGCGTTCCGTACATCATAGTCGCTGTACTCGGTAATTCACAGACTTTGGTCAATACACAGTTTTTTGTCACCGTGAATACTCGCCTTGGCATGCCGTTTGAAACAGCACAGATCATAAATTCCATTATTGAAACAAATTGCGACAAGCTTACATCGATTCCTCAGGTTCTTTCTATTGGTTTTTCCGCTGGCATTGTCCCGTATATGACTGAGGCATTGGAGAAGAGAAACTTTAAGAAGCTCAATCGGAATATTGAGGATTGCTTGGATACGGTTCTGTATATTGCCTTGCCTATTTGTTTCTCCATGTGTGTACTTGCCGAGCCGATCTACTACATTATGTATGGGGCTCAAGAACTTGAATTTGGCAGGGTGTGCTTGGCATGGGCGAGTCTTCTTGGATTGTGTACCACGGTGACGCCAATATGCAATTCAATGATGCTAACATTGCGTTTCCGCAGGGCGAGCTTGTTTTATTTAGGAATTGGGTTTATTGTGAAATGCCTGACGTTTTATCCGTTGATTAGGCTTACTGGGTATACTGGATCGATCACATCGAGTGTTCTGTGTTCGTTTACGATTATTGTGTTGAGCCTTGCTAAAATTCGTACTGAATACAATATCCGATACAAAAAGATTATGCAGCGCTGCTTTAAAATGATGCTTGGCTGCTTTTGCATGAATGGCGTGTATGCGTTATTCCGGTTTGTGGGAATCAATGCCCTTCATCCTAGCAAGCTGGTATCCCTTGTTGAATTAGCGCTCATGGGAGGCTTGGCCGTTGCGGCATATCTCTTTGTTACGAACATGATGAAGCTTCCAAAGGCTGTATTTCATATGGATTTGAAGCAACTCGCGGGGAAATATCTGCATAGGAGAGCATGATGAGATTAGACAAGTATCTAGCGGACATGGGATTTGGAACGCGCAACGAAGCAAAGAAATTGCTTCGCTCTAAAGCTGTGAGCGTCAATGGGTTGCTCGCAAAGAACGGCGACATGAAGATCGATGAGAACAACGATGTAATTTGCGTTGATGGAGAACAGGTAGCCTATCAGAAATACGTTTATTTGATGCTGAACAAACCACAAGGATATGTCAGCGCTACGCAATCATCTGTGCCGACTGTCATGGATCTCATACAAGAGAAATTCAGAGACATGTTTCCATGTGGAAGACTGGACAAAGACACGGAAGGGCTTTTGTTGATTACGAATGATGGTCCCTTGGCACATCAATTGCTCAGTCCTAAAAAGCATGTGGACAAGGAATACTACATAGAGCTTGAAAAACCTGCCACCGAGGGAGATATCCAGGCGTTTGAAAAGGGTATCGTGATCGATGGAGGGGAGAAGTGCGCTCCTGCGGTTTTGAAGATAGTGGATGGCAATAGCTGTACGCTTGTGATTCAAGAGGGGAAGTTTCACCAGGTCAAGCGGATGTTTGAAGCGCGCGGGAACAAGGTGACCTATCTGAAGAGAACTCGCATGAAAAACCTGGTTCTTGATGAAAGTTTGGAACCAGGCGAATATAGATATTTAACTGACGATGAGCTTGTTGGTCTTAAAGAATCTGGCAATTGACTTCTTGAGCTGGTGTGAATACACCGGTTTTTTCATATTTCTTCAGGATTGAGATGACTTGCGCCGTCAGGTCATTGGGGGTAGATGAACCGCTGGTTACAGCAATGCGCTCTTTCCCTTGAACCATGTATTCTTGAAGTTGCAGCGCACTGTCGATAAGATATGAATATTGTATGTCGACCTTTTCGGCGATCAGGGCGAGTTGGCGAGAATTGTTTGACCTGCTGTCGCCAACGACAATCAGGCAATCAACGTCATGCAGGTTCATGACTGCTTCTTGGCGGATGCGCGTTGCATTGCAAATCTCTGGTGCCATGATGGCATTTGGATATTTCCGTAGGCATGCATCCATGACCGTCCGCATGTCCAACAGGCTTAGGGTGGTCTGGCATGTGATCATGACGTTTGAAAGGTCATCCAGTCTTTCCACATCATCCACGCTTGAGACCAAATAAATATGTGGTCCAAGGTTGACAGTGCCTTCCGCCTCGGGATGGTTTTTCTTGCCGATGTAGATGACATCGCCATTGTGAGATTTTACTAATGTGTGGGTGCGCTCAACATACGGGCATGTCGCATCAACGACTTCCAGTTTTTTTGCTAAGGCTTTTTTTCGCACTTCATCGCTGACGCCATGGGCTGTGAAAATAACAATTCCATTCTCGATTTCATCCAGAAGCTCAAGTCTTGTTTTTCCTGGTGATTCAATGAACTTTATGCCCATTTTCTTGCATGCGTTGACAACAAAGGTGTTATGGACAATCATGCCGAGCATATAAACGTCTTTTCCAGGGTTGGCCATTGCTGTTTCTTGCGCCATCTTGATGGCGCGCACGACACCTTGGCAATAGCCGCGGGGAATAACACTGATGATTTCCATTTTTGTCTCCTTTCTGCTAAAATCTTACAGTAAAATATATTATAGGTGATTTATGAAGAGATTTGAGAATTTTGGTCTGAAAAAGGAGACGATGAACTTTATCAGGCTTAATGGGTTTAAAGAGCCAACGCCTATTCAGGAAGAAGTGATTCCTGCCGCGCTGCGAGGAAGGGATGTCATTGGCTTGTCGAGCACAGGGTCAGGAAAGACGCACGCATACTTGATTCCGTTGTTTGAAAAAATCGATGCATCGTTGAATCGTGTGCAAGCAATTGTCACGGCGCCGACTAGGGAGCTGGCAATTCAGATTCATGGCATGGCCATGTTGATGACAAAGGTCAATCCAGATATTCGGATTCGTTTATTTGTTGGCGGTAGCGATAGGGAAAAGGACGCGCGCCAGCTTGCGAATGCACAGCCGCATTTGGTTATTGGCACTCCGGGAAGAATGAAGGATATGTTCCTTGATACATCGGTTCTTCGTTGTGATACGGCCAGCGTCATGGTTGTCGATGAGGCGGACATGACAATGGAGTTCGGCTTCCTTGACGATGTAGATGCCATTGCGGGACGTTTGAAAGATGACTTGCAGATGATGTCTTTTTCCGCGACAATGCCAGAACAACTGCGACCGTTCATCAGGAAATACATGCATCAGCCGATAACATTTGAAATCGGCGAAAGAGTGAGGTTCAATCCTGATATTCATCACATTTTGGTTCCTTGCTACCATCATGACTATGCAGAGACAATTTATTCGATTCTCCCTGGATTTCAGCCGTTTGTTTGCTTGATATTCGCAAACACAAGGAAAGAAGCATCCGAGGTTGCCCAACAACTAAGGGAAAAGGGTTTATCTGTTACTGAGATCCATGGTGACTTGAGCAGTAGGCAGAGGAAACAGTCGATGAAGGCAATTTCCAATGCGGAAAGGACATTTGTTGTTGCGACTGACTTAGCCGCAAGGGGAATTGACATTGGTGAAGTTACGCATGTTATTTCATGTGGCTTCCCAAAAGACCTAGAGTATTATGTTCACCGCGCGGGAAGAACAGGCAGGGCAGGCAGCAGCGGGACTTGCTTTGCGTTGTATAAGGACCGCGATGATATGTCCATTCGATCCTTGATGAAACGCGGGATCAAGTTCGATCATATGCGCTACAAGAAATCAGGCTGGCAGAAACTACAGCCATATGGACAAAAGCGCGTCAAGAGGGATACCGAAATGGAAAAACAGATCTCTCGCATGATGGCTGGCAAAAAAACAAAGGTGAAGCCTGGATACAAAAAGAAGCGCAAGGAAGCAATCGAACAATTGCAAAGGAAAAAGAGGCAGGAGTTCATCCGTTCGAAGATCCGTGAACAAAAAAAGGCGATGTACCGTGAAAGGGCACGCCAGGAAAAGGAGAACGGAAATAAATGATCATTGGCTGCCATGTACAAATGAAAGCGCCGAAATTTTTGGAGGGAAGCGTTGAAGAGGCTCTTTCCTATAAGGCAAATGCGCTGATGCTGTATACTGGAGCACCTCAGAATACGAAACGGCGTGACATCAGTGAACTGCATATCGCGCAAGCGCGGGAATTGATGAAAAAAAACGATATTCCAATGGAACGCATGATCATTCACGCGCCTTATGTCATCAATCCCGCCAATTCTGTGAAGCCAGAAGTGGCGGAGCTTGCGGTATCAATGCTTTCAGGCGAGCTGAAGCGCATGGAGGCTATTGGCGCTAGATACCTTGTCCTGCATCCTGGCTCGTATACCACGACTGACCTAGATACTGGGATAAATACAATTATTACGCGTTTGAATGAAGTGGTGGTTCCTGGGAACATTGTCATATGCCTGGAAACCATGGCTGGGAAGGGCAGCGAATGTGGCTATCGCTTTGAACATTTGGCACATATATTGGAAAACTTAAACCAACAGGAGCGTTACGGTGTTTGCTTTGATACATGCCATGTGAATGACGCTGGCTATGATTTGCGCTGTTTTGACGATGTCTTGAATGAGTTCGACCGTGTGATTGGTCTACGGCATCTTCATGTCGTGCATTTGAATGATTCCAAGAATGCGCTGGGAGCGCGCAAGGACAGGCATGCAAACATAGGCGAGGGAACGATTGGATTTGATGTCTTGCGCGCCATTGCAATGGATGAGCGCCTTGCGGATGTGCCAAAGATTCTCGAAACTCCCTATATTGATGGACAAGCCCCTTACGGAAGAGAAATCGAGATGTTGCGAAGCGGGAGATATGACCCTGTCTAAAATAACATCATGAAGATTCATAACGTGGCAAAGACGTTTTGTAATAATCTGGCGCACTAGAAAGAAACAAAAGGATTGAAATAAGCTAAGAAAACAGGAGGCGATGAATCCTGTTTTCTTTTTTTAAATGAAATTTTAATTATGCGTCTTGTTGTTGCGGTTTTCTCGTGGTTATTTCGTTATCCAATGAGAAAAGAATGATCGAGATACCTTCGCAGTAAGCATCTTTTTGTCTGATGTCAAAGTACTTGTAATCATGACGAGATAAGGTTGCACGCACGGAGTCCCATTTTGGAAAAATCCGCTTCCAGCATACTCGCGGCGCTCAGCCTACATCTGCGCAACTCCACGGGTCCCTCATTCACAGGTGACACCCTGCTGGAAGAAATTGCTGCGGGAATCGAGCGGTTGTTGGAGATTGAAAAGGGTGGGGAAAGCGCGCTATTTCTGCTGCAAGTAAACAGTTTTATCCTACGTTCTCGGGAAAGGATAAGTTACATCGTCCTTGGTGCGCTGGACTTCGTGACAAAGGTGATGTTTGTGATGGACAACGCAAGATACCAGATGTACAATCCAGTCCCATGTCATTGCGCTTTTGCCTGACCGAATATAGGATTCATTTTTCCAGTTTATTTTGCTGCATAAAAGAGAAAAGCCGGGAGCTTTCCCGGCTTGTTATGCGTTTTCTGTCAGTGTGCGAGTTTGTTTTTCTCTGCCAGAATCACGTTGATTTCATTGACGAGTGCATCGTAAAGTTCATCGGTCGGCACAGTGCGCAGGATTTCCCCGTTGCGGAAAAGAATTCCTCCGTCTTTGGCACCTGCAATTCCGATATCTGCGCGCCCAGCCTCTTGGATGCCGTTGACAGGGCAGCCCATGATGGCAACAGTGATGTCGGCGCGCAATGTTGCGAGGAATTCTTCTGCTTTTCTCACGATCGGCAACATGTCATATTGGATGCGCCCGCATGTCGGACAAGCGATCAAATCTGGGACATTATCGATCAAGTCAAAGCATTTTAACAATTGTTTTCCAATGATCAGTTCGTCTCTTGGCGGACCAGACACGGATACGCGAATGGTATCGCCGATTCCTTCGTGCAACAATGTTCCAAGCGCGGCGGAGGATTTCACTGCGCTCGATGTAAAGCCGCCGGCTTCTGTGACACCAAGGTGAAGTGGGTAGGGGAATTCTTTTGCGGCTGCCTCATACGCCTCAATCGTCAGGGCAACGTTGCTTGATTTAAACGACAGGCAGATATCGTAGAAGCCAAGATCCTCAAGAATCTTGACATGCCGTTTTGCGCTGTCGATCATTGCCTCCGCGCAAGGTTTGCCATATTTCTGGAGAAATTGTTTCTCAAGGGAACCGCCGTTGATTCCGATGCGGATCGGGACATGTTTTTCTTGGCATTTCCTGACAACAGCCTCCGTGTGGGCAGCGGAACCGATGTTTCCCGGATTGATTCGGATTGCCTCGACCCCTTGGTCGAGGGCGATCAGCGCAAGCAAGTGATTGAAATGTATGTCTGCCACTATTGGAATGTGGACTCCATTGCGGATTGCTGATATGGCGGATGCATCCTGTTCATCCAGCACGGCAATCCTGGCGATTTCGCAGCCATGTGCTTCTAGATCGTTGATCATCTCGATACTTGCCTCGACATCCTTGGCAGGTACATTTGTCATTGACTGAAGCACGCAGCGGTTTTGGCTACCAATCTGCACGTTTCCAACAAATATTGGACGGGTTTCTGTTCTTTTCATTGACTAGACCTCCGCCTTTGATTATATACCAGAAGGTTGGCTAATCCAGAACGAGATTATACCAGTTGTTTTTCTCAATGGCATTTTCACATAAGCACAGTTTATTCCACGGTAACAATGCGTGAAGATTCATAGTCAATCAATGCACCTGTGACTGGATCAAAGGTGATATCCAGGGCTTGGACAAGCTCTGAGTTAATCGTGCAGTAGATTGTTGTTCCTGTCGCCTGTAGGCTGTACATAATTCCGTGCGCAGTGTAAAATCCATCTTCGAGTTCGTTTTGTTCGATCATGCAGCGGATATCGTTAATGACGGCACTTTCAACAATAAAGCAATCCTTGGCAATCTGGATGTTCATGGCTGTCTTTGCACGTCTTTGGTCATTGATCATGACAATGGAGACAATGGACATGCAGTAAAGCAGCATTGAAAGAAAATACACACTGATGAAACCCTTATTGGCCGATGAGAGCTTTTTCATATGTCTTGCCTTCCCTTTCGTACTTCATCATTAACAAGCCTTGTGAATAGTAGAAACTGGCATAGTCTATGTCACTGACAAATATTTGTGTCCCAGGTTGGATGATCAGATTTCGGTTTACATTTGACAGGCGCATCTCGCGTGTCTGGTAGGTAAAATATACCACATTGCCATTGGTCTCAATGTCATAGCTTAGCAGAAGGACACGGCGTAGTTGCATTAAGGCGATTTCATCCTGGAGCGTTTGGTCGAATTTCAATGTTCCTGATAATACCGCGATGCATACAATGCATGCTGGTATCAGCAGGCACGCGATCAAAAGCGTCAACAAGAACTCGGTCAGTACGGATCCTCTTCTTCCCCAGCTTCGCATAGTCCGCACCTTGAATGGCTTGACAATTCTGCATTGAAAGATTCATCGGAATAATTGATGTTTTCGATAATTCTGTCGTGCATTCCAACATGTACCCGCACGGCAGCCGATACCAAGACGGCAAGGATTGCAACGCAAAGAATGGATATCAGCGCATCTACGAGCAGAAATCCCTTTTTAACGGAATACAAGCCTACCTCCTCCTAGCTCAACAACGATTGCTCTTCCCCGGGCGCCAAGGATCAATGTCTTGGCACTGGAAACGTTTCCCTTGTTGTTGAAGGAACAAACTGGCATTGGCTCCTCTGGGTCGTTGTATGTAATGGGAAGAGCAGAAGCCA
Source organism: uncultured Erysipelotrichaceae bacterium (assembly GCA_900315225.1). Taxonomy (GTDB): domain Bacteria; phylum Bacillota_I; class Bacilli_A; order Erysipelotrichales; family Erysipelotrichaceae; genus Bulleidia. The sequence goes on from OMYM01000045.1 coordinate 13,435, forward strand.
ATGCCTGGCTTTGCGCATGCAGATAGCCGTTAGGAAAAAGATAATATGCGCTCTCCGCTGTGTAGAAAATCGGCGAACACATGACAAAGAGAAGTGAGAGGCAAGCGACAACCACGCACATTTCAATCATTGTGAATCCTTTATTCAACATATGCATGCCCGTCAATGATTACGATGGAGTGCGAACCATCGCATGTAAGCTGATCATCGGTCATCAAGCCTGCGCTAACAAGGTCAGCAATGGAACCTGGGTATTCGCCATATTCAAGCTTGTATTGAAGGATGGCAGAATCCGCAACCTTTTCCAGTGCCTTGCAGCCTTTATTGTTGACAATCGACAGCGTCTTCTGGATATTTGGCACAGTCAAAAGAAACAGCACGGAGATGATCAGGACGACAATCGTCATTTCAAGCAATGTAAAACCCTTCTTCATGTAAAACCTCCTTATATGTTTTGAAGAATGCTCATTGGCGCCATCAGGATCTGGTAGACAATCACCAATACAATGCCGACGGCGCTGTAGGAAATAAGCTGCGCTATGCGCGAAAAGCGCTGGATCATGGCCTTGGTGCGCGCAGAAGCCATTTCCAAATATCCTTCGAGCATGGTTGCGCAGTCTGAGGAATATAACGCGATGCGTAGGAATTTTGTCAGTCGTTTCTCTATGAAATGAGAATCGACAGCTTCAACGAATGCTTCTCCTCCCATGAACATATCATCCAGTTCAGATGCAATCAGAGAGGTCAAGGGCTTTCCCTGCATGTTTTTCAAAATCCCCATCGCGTCAATTGTTGAAGTCCCTGCCCGCAGGAATTCAATGTAGAAACGAACAAATTCCACGGAAGCGTACTGACATAGTAGTGAATCGGGCAGCGTTTGGCTGAGCAAACGATATGTCGAGGCTATCCTGGATGGTGTCAATGCCAAGGCGCATGCTATCATGCATAAAGTCAAGGCAATCAGAAGTATCGGAAACAAGATCCTCATAACGGAGGCTAGTGTCTCGTATTGGCTTACCCCAGAATTAAATACTCGCAACAAAGAAACCATGCGTGGGAGAATGAATAGGCTAAACAGCCACATGCCAAGGAACATTCCCCCCAGCAACAAAAGTGGATATACAATTCCTTGCGCCAATTCTTTTTTTCTTTGTGTTTCCTCGTCTGTAATCTTGACAGAAATCGAAAGACTTTCTAGGAAAGGGAGATACAGGATGAAGCCTTCGAAGTAAGAACAATAGCGCGTTGGACAATACAGATGGAAGAACGAGGGCAAAGGTTCGCCTGAAGCAAGTCTTTCGCGGATTTCATCGAAAACAGCGCAATTTGTTTCGTCTTTGAGAACATCCATGGCTTCCTGTAGGGAGAAACCGTTGTGCATCAAAGAAATGATTCCCTTGAAGCTGGTTTCATCAATTGAGGTCCCTTTCCGCTTGTTCCAGGGAAATATGACCGTTTGCCAATGCTTGTCGAATACGGTCTTCAAGTCGGACGAACCGTTGGCTTGTGTGCTTGTTGTCAAAGTAATAATTCACCTCCTTTCTATCCATGATCTCGAAAATGCAAGTCCTTCTACCATCAGGCATATCGTAAAGGCGTTGGTTGGATATTCCGCGCACGACATCCTTCAACTGGTAGTCCTCGACGCCAAGGTCCATCATCCTATGAAGCGCTGAAATGCAAGAGGAGCTGTGAAGGCTTGTCACAACCAGATGACCTGTCAAGGCACATCGCATTGCCATCTGCGCTGCAGTTGTGTCACGGATCTCGCCAATCATCACAATGTCGGGATCGTGTCGCATTAGCTGTCGGATTCCTTCGGCGTATGAGAAACCCTGCCTCTCGTTGATCTGAAGTTGAACATAGTTGCTGTTGAACACTTCTACAGGATCTTCCAAGGTAAAGATTTTCTTGCCCGTTGTTTCGTTAAGGATTGTGTATAGCGTGGTGGTTTTTCCCGAGCCAGTGGGACCAGAGAAAATAAACATGCCATCGCGATGGTTGGTGATTTGCTTGAGCCAGGAAGTTGTTTCTGGATCAAGCGAAAGATCCATGCTAGAGATATCGGAATGGTTGTTCAAGATACGCAAGACGCCGCTGGTCATGTGGTAGCTTGAGACGAGTGAAAATCGCAATGATATCGCATGTCCATCCACTGTTTGTTCAAACCTTCCCGTCTGTGGCTCGATCGTGTTTGAAATATCAAGGTTGGAACGGTACATGAGATATCGGAAAAAGCGCACATCGTTTTCCTTTTCACGCAATTGCTTGATTTCATCGTGGACACGCATCTCGATTTTGATTTCAGAGCTGTTTAGGTCGCCGATGCTGAAATGAATGTCGGTCACGTTGTATTGCAAGGCAATGCGCAGGATCTCATCTAATCTTTCATTCATAAAAGTCCTCCTGTCTATACATTCCCTTGCCAATGGCAAAACCCCCAAAAAAAATAAAAAAAAGAGGAAGCCGAGGGCTTCCGAATCTTGTGATTGGATTATTTTAGATATGGATTGAGCAACAGCTCTTGGGATAGCGTGCTTTCTGGTCCATGTCCAGGATGGATGATAAGATCATGGCGCAAAGACTTTAATCGTTCCAATGATTCTTTCATCTGCTGCTCGTCGCCAGAATATAGGTCGGTGCGACCGATGTCTTGGGCAAACAATGTGTCCCCAGTGAATAAATGGCTTCGTATCTGTAGGCAGACGCTGCCTGCTGTGTGTCCTGGCGTATGCAAGACTTTGACAAGAAAGCGGCCAATTGGTGTCTCGGGTTCATAGGCAGAAAGAGGCGAGTAGATTGGTGTGCCGCCAAATGCGGCAGCATTGCCAAGGCATAGCGTCATATCCAAAGGATGAATGTACACTGGACAATGGAATAGGTCCACTAGATCATCGGTCGCGAATGTGTGATCCTTGTGACCATGTGTCAGGCATATCCCGTCCACCGTTTCGTTTGGCGCAAGGAGCGCAAGTATATCCTTTAGACGTGCGCCAGGATCGATGATGAGCGCATGTTTCTTGTCATGTAGAACGTAAGTGTTTTCATCGTCCAGCCCCTTTGGCGTCATACTTAGCTTCATGTAAACAAAAAAATAACCGTGTTAAGGTTATTTCTTCTCCTTGTGCTGGGTCATTTTATTGCAGCGTGGGCAATACTTTTTAAGTTCCATCTTTTCAGGATGCTTGCGCTTGTTCCTTGTACCGATGTAATTTTCCTCACCGCATACTGTGCACTTGAAAGTGATGTTGTCTCTAGCCATGAGATTACCTCCTGATTAATACGCATTGAAGAGTATAGCACATTGATTGTGGAATTCCAAGCACTTTTTTTAGCGGTTGTCAAACCGCCTTTGGGAAAGCATTAGATACTTCATGCGTTGATTTGACGGATTGTGATTGACAAAAGGTGATGTTTTAATAGAATAGATAAGTATAGGTAGGTGTAGAGATGATTATTGTAAACGATTTAAAGCCAGGCACAGCGTTTGAACACGAAGGAAATCTTTTTACTGTTCTCAACGTTGATCATAACAAGACGGCCATGCGCCAGATGATTGTCAAGGTCAAGGTTAAAAACCTCAGGTCTGGCGTTATCAATGAGATTTCATTCACAGGTGGCGACAAGGTCGAGCAGGCGCATATTGATAAGAAGGAAATGCAGTATCTTTACGATGATGGAACTTCCCTTGTCTTCATGGATAATGTTACTTACGAGCAGGTAGAGATACCAAAGGAAAGGCTTAAATGGGAGATGCAGTTCCTAAAGCCAAACGAGAATATCGTTATTACAATGCACGACAAGAGCGAGAACGAGACTGAAATTCTTGGCGTGGTGCTGCCAGACAAGGTTGAACTACAGATCATCGAATGTGAGAATGCGGTAAAAGGTGATACGGCTACATCAGCGTCCAAAAACGCGAAGGTTGAGACTGGCTTAGAGATCAAGGTTCCGCTGTTCATACAGAATGGCGAAATGGTTGTCATTTCTACAGCCGATGGTAAATATTCGGGAAGAGCTTAATTTTCAACAAATGTGCTTGCAGGGCACATTTTATATCGTGGCGAATGATTCAGTGAGTAGAACGTAAGTTGTATGGAGGGAGTATAGATATGTCAAGTCGTGGCAAAGGCAGCCGCAGGAAAAGGACTGGCACCAAGCAGAATGCGAATGCATTCGTGGAAAACAATCAATTGGACAATCAAGCCTCGACGGAGTCGGTGAATACGGAAGCTTCGCAGGTTCAGGAGGAAGAGCAGTCCTCCATTCAACAGGTAGAGGAAGCAGAAATGCCAATGCAGGAAGAAATGAGAGACACCGAGGAAAGCAAAGAAGAAGTCAACAAAGCGGAAGACGCAAAGGAAGAAGGCGCTGGTGTTCCAGCGGAAGAAGAGCATCCTTCCACAGATGAAACAAAGGAAAAGGAGCCTTCTGACCAAAATGATGTCTTGGAGGAAAACACAACAGTAAAGCCCGTTTCGCCAGATCCTGACGCAACAAAGCCTGAGGCTGATGAAGTGAAGAAACCGGCGCCCCAGGAAACAGATAATAAGCCAGCTAAGCCAAAGGAGAAAGACATTGAGATTCCGCCTCTTATGGCATTTGGATCAATGCACGCCAAACCATTGAATAACGGGAATAAAGAAGAGGTCTCTTTCAATGTAACGATGCCTCAAAAGACACCACAAGAAAGTCAATCGCCTGGTAAGGCAAACGCGCAAGCGGCGCCGTCTCCCAAAGACAAGCCGAATGAAAAGAAGCCTCAAAAGCCCCTCCAGGAAAGTCCATCAACTGGCAAGGCGAATGGGCAAGCAGCGCCGTCTTCCAAAGACAAGCCGAATGAAAAGAAGCCTCAAAAGACCTCCCAGGAAAGTCCATCAACTGGCAAGTCAAACGCGCAAGCGGCACCATCTTCCAAAGATGTGTCGAAGAAGTCCAGTGGGTCAAAGAAACCAATGACTAAATCTGAACGGAAGATTGAAAGACGCCGCCAACGCGATGAAGATTTTGACCGCATGGCTGCGATTCCGCGCTCGAATTTAGTTTCGACCATGTTTCTTCCTGCTGCGACAATGAAGCATGTATCAAGGACGAAGGAGCCTAACTTAAGCCAGTTTACATGTTTTTTCGCAAATGCGATCAAGTGGTGTGCCGTAGGCGCTGTTCCTGCCATGTGGCTTGGAATATTGATCAACCAAGATGCTTTTGGAACGATTCGCCTGAATTTTACGCAACAGACAATAATTGACTTGTTTGTCATTGGATTTGGCATGGCGATTGAGTATTTCTCCTACTACATGCTGTGGTTCTACAGCCTGTTAACGCGCCGTCCTGTCTCTTTGCGCAAATTGATTTCTGTTGAGGCGCGTTCTTCGCTATCGGTTGCGCTGATCATGGTGGTTGCGTGCTTATTTTCTGTTTTCAGCGTTGAACTCTCGCTGACAGCTGGAATGGTAGGTATTTTCGTTGGCGTCATGCTAAAGGCGTATGGACTGGACATTGTTCTGAAAATTTCAAAGACAGAGCAGATTTTGATCGTGATGGTCATGATCGTGGTCGCGACCATGATGGCCTTGACGTTCTTCCCGATGGTCAACGGCGATGTCGCAGATATATTGTTGCGATTGTTCGAAATATAGAGTTTATTTTCTTGCTTTTCAAAACGAGTGTGCTATACTTTCTGCGATAGAACTCAGGGCAGGGCGAAATCCCCGACCGGCGGTATACCCCGCGAGCCGTTTGGCTGAATCGGCGTAATTCCGATGGCGACAGTATAGTCTGGATGAAAGAGATCTTTTGCTATCTTTCGTGTAGTCCCGGAGGTTTTTATCGTAAATCTCCGGTTTTATTTTGCCGGAGCAAGGAGGAAAGCCATATGTCGGAAAACACTATTAACAACAGGATTCATGTCAGAAACAACGTCTCGGTCGATTTTTTGACCAAGGTTGCAATTCTCGGCGCCGTTTCGTTCATCATCATGATGTTCGAGTTCCCATTGCCAGTGGCACCAAGCTTCTATAAGATCGACTTCAGCGAAGTTGCCGTATTGATCGGAGGATTCGCGCTTGGCCCTGTAGCGGCCGTGTGCATCGAGGCGCTTAAAGTCACCTTGAATTTGATTTTTCATGGAACGACCACGATGGGCGTTGGGGAGTTTGCAAATTTCCTGATTGGATGCGCCATGTGTGTTCCAGCCACGCTGATGTATCAAAAGGTAAAGAACAAGGCTTCGGCGATCAAGGGTCTGGTTATTGGCACGTTGTGCATGACCTTCGCCGGGATTGTGTTGAACTATTTCCTGTTGATCCCAGCTTATGTCATGATTGCCCATTTCCCGATGGACGCAATCATTAAAATGGGGAATGAGATTTACCCGTTTGTCAATGGAAAGCTGTCACTGGTGCTTGCTTGTGTTACGCCTTTTAATTTGATCAAGGGCGTGGCGGTAAGCGTTCTTACCGTCTTGCTGTATAAGCATGTTTCGCCAATTTTACACCGTTGACAGGCGTATTCATAAATCGATTTGAATGAAGAAACAAGGCATGCATTGTGCGCATGCCTTGTTTTGTTGCGGGTGATTGCGCTTTATCATGGTTTTGTATATGCTATAATTGAAAGGAGATTTTGGAGAGGAATATGGCAACGTTATCACGAACGGAAAAATATAAAAAGCTCAGGCAGGAGCTTCAGAACGACAACGGCTCGGAGATTAGCACGCCTGAGTTGTCTAGGATTGAGAAAAGACTGAATAGGATCGATTCGAATAATTTTGCTAAGCCGCAGGAATACGGCAACCGGAACTACGATGCAGCGCATGCCAGGACGCCTATATCCATTCCCGAGAAACCGGCGGAAAAGCCGGAAGAGCCATTGTTTGACTTGGGTCTTTTCAAAAACGATACATATACGAGCAGATACGACAATGATTATCTAGATCAGTATATCCGCGAGGTTAAGCAGTATAACATTGACCAAGGTAACGCTGTATCTGATAATACACAGGTGAATATCCTGCGGAATCTGAATGACTCTGCGCAAGGCAGGCGACCAGTGAACACAGATAGTGAAAAGTTTTCGGAAAAAAGGACAGTCCAGGAGAGGGACGAGCCTGAAAATCCTTTTGTCGGTGCTTCGCGGCAACAACAGCCTTCCTATCGCTATCAAAGCGAAAGCTATGCACAGCCAAGCGGCGGGAGTTCTTATGCGGATGACAGGACCGAGAGTCTTCACACGCATGATGATACAATCACGAGATCGCGGGAAGACATCATGGCTGAAGTACAGATGCTTGTCAACGGGGGGTCTGGTTCGGTACCTAGTGCGTCTTCTCCATCTCCCAAGTCTTCGCCAAAATCGCCGGGCGTAGGATCTGAGCGCAGTCCTTTCCGTGAAACATTTTCCATGCCAGGTCAAGACCCAGACCATCGGCCGCAAAAGAAAATCGCGAAGCCGGATAATGATTGGCAATATGTAGGAACCGATACGTTCAACCGGCGCATGGACGAAGAAAGCAAGGTGCGCCAGCAGCTTTTGCATGAAACAACGCAAATGCGCGCACAGCTGGATGGATACGAGGATAACCTGACGGAAGTCAGTGACAAGATGAGGTATACAAACAAGATTCTCAATACAGTGCTGATTGTGTTGATTGTGGCACTGGTTGTGATTCTTATGTTGTTGATTTATTGGATTTTAACTGCGGGGAACAATGGTGTATGAGAATAAACATAGCAATAGATGGACCAAGCGCAGCTGGCAAGAGCACGATCGCAAAGGTTCTTGCGGAAAGGCTTGGATATGTACATTTGGATACGGGTGCAATGTATCGTTGCGTTGCGCTGAAGGCATTGCGGGAAAAGATTGACTTGAACGACGAGGATGGCTTGTGCCGCATGCTTGCGAATACGGATATTCGCTTGACACCTCGCTCCGAGGTATTTTTAGACGGAGAGGAAGTTACCAACGAGATCAGAACGGATGAAATCAGCTTGGCGGCCAGTAGTGTGTCGAAACATGCAAAGGTGAGAAGCGATCTTGTGTCACGTCAGCAGGAAATTGCTCGCGACAAGGGATTTATCATGGACGGCAGGGATATTGGAACTGTCGTGCTGAAGAACGCTGAAGTGAAAATATATATGGTTGCTAGCCCAGAGGCACGCGCTTTGCGCAGATATAGGCAGAATATAGAGAAGGGCATTCCTACTTCGAGCGTGGAAATCATTGCGGAGGAGATTCGTCAGCGCGACTATCAGGATATGAATCGCGAGAATTCACCCTTGCGAAAAGCGGATGATGCTTTCGAGATTGATACTTCCGACATGACGATCGAGGAAGTGACAGAGAGGATCATGGCGCTTGCGACAAAATTCATCCATGCAGGGGAGGAAGAATGAACCAAGGGGTAATTGCGATTGTAGGAAGACCAAACGTGGGCAAGTCCACGATATTCAATAGAATCGTCGGGTCACGTGTCTCGATAGTAGAGGATACACCAGGTGTCACCCGTGATCGTCTTTATGCCAAGGCCAATTGGCTTTCAACGCCAATACGCATCATTGATACTGGCGGAATTCAGCTTCAGGATCAGCCTTATCAGGAAGAGATACGCGCGCAAGTGCAGATAGCGATCAACGAGGCGGATGTCATCTTGATGGTGACAGACGGCAAGACTGGTGTCCATGACGATGACTTTTATATTGCGTCCATGCTGCAAAGGCAGAGCAAGCCAGTCGTTTTGGCGGTCAACATGATCGATGACTCGACTAGGCTGATGAATATATACGAGTTCTACAGCCTTGGCATTGGTGATCCAATTGCTGTCAGTGGTCTTCATGGCGTTGGCATCGGCGATCTTCTGGATGCATGCATCGCGCACTTTCCTAAAGAGATGTCAAATGAGCTTCATGAGGGAGTGCGCATAGCAGTAATTGGCGAACCGAACGTAGGTAAATCCTCATTGGTCAATGCGATACTGAAGGAAAATCGTTCGATTGTCTCCAATACCCAGGGGACGACGAGGGATGCGGTGGATACTGCGTTTGAGCATAATGGAAGACCATACGTCATTGTGGATACCGCAGGCATTCGAAAGCGTGGAAAGGTATATGAATCGATTGAGAAGTATTCTGTCTTGCGTGCCATGCGAGCGATTGAAGACTGTGATGTCGCATTGTTTTTGATTGATGCCGAGGCGGGCATCCGTGACCAAGACAAGCATGTTGCGGGATACGCACATGAAGCGGGAAAGCCGATTGTCATTGTGGTGAACAAATGGGATGCGATCAAAAAAGACGACAAGACGATGAACCGCTATACGGAAAAGGTTCGCAATGAATTCAACTATCTTTCCTATGCGCCGATTGTATTTGTCAGCGCCAAGACAGGGCAGAGGGTTGAAAACTTGATAGACATGGTTGACCGTGTCCATGAAAATTCAACGCGGCGCATACCAACGAATGTATTGAACGAAGTGATTATCGATGCACAGGTTTCCTTCCCAGCGCCGACCCGCAATGGCAAGCGTTTCCGCATTTACTATGCCACGCAGGTTTCTGTCGCCCCGCCGACATTTGTGCTGTCATGTAATGATCCAAAGCTGATGCATTTTTCATACCAGAGGTTCATTGAGAACGAATTGCGTAAGTCCTTTGAATTCGAAGGAACGCCAATACATATTATTGTGAGAAAGAAGGTTTCAGAATGAAGACGGTGATTTTGGGGACAGGCAGTTGGGGAACGGCGCTTGGACAGGTTTTGGCAGACAATGGAAACGAAGTTGTCATGTATGGCATCGAATCATCGGAAGTAGAGGACCTCAACCAGAATCATCGCAATAGCAGATACTTTGATGCCCAGGTGAACGAGGCAATCCATGCGACAATGGACATTCAGTGCGTAGAGGATGCGGACGTGGTTTTGTTGGCGGTTCCAGTGGTTGCGATTGAATCCATGGCGCGCAAGGTTTCTGAGTTGATCAAGAAGCCTGCGATCATTGTGACTGTCGCAAAGGGATTCCATCCCGTAACCCACGAGAGAATGAGCGTTGTCATTGAAAAAGAGGTCAACAAGGGAAGAAAGCTTCCAGTTGTTTCACTGATCGGGCCTTCCCATGCGGAAGAAGTGATATTGCGCAAGTTGACGGCGGTAAACGCAGTGTGCGCTGATGATGGCGCCGCTAAAACAATCCAAGAATTGTTTTCTAATGATTATTTCCGTGTTTATCGAAACAATGACGTCATTGGAGCGGAGATTGGTGTTGCAATCAAGAATGTCATTGCGATTGCATCAGGCATTCTTCATGGAATCGGTCAGGGCGATAATGCAAGAGCCGCCTTGATGACAAGGGGACTTGCGGAGATTACGCGCTTTGGCGTTGCTATGGGAGGAAAAAAGGAAACATATCTCGGTCTTGATGGCGTAGGCGACTTGATAGTTACTTGTTCCTCAAGGCATTCGCGCAATTTCATGGCTGGATATCAAATTGGCAAGGACGGTGGCGCAGAACGTTTTTTGAGGGAAAACAATAAAACTGTGGAAGGCGTTCTTGCGTGCAAGGTTGTGTATGAAGAAGCAAGGAAAAATGGCATAGACATGCCGATTACAGAACAGGTATACAAGATCTTGTATGAGAATGAAAGTCCGCAGGCAGCGATTGTTTCATTGATGCGCCGCGACTTGAAACCTGAAAGCTGACTTGCAAGTAGGCAAATAAAAAGCCTCGACTCATTTTGTCGAGGCTTTTTATTTCTATTGGCCGTTTTCTTCTTTTACGGCATCAGGGTCGAAGTAGCCAGCAGATGTGCATTTTGTTTCAGAAGTGCCGCGACCATTGCGATAATAGCCACAAGCTTTGATTTCACCATGGAACACAATGGGGAATCCTGCGTAGGAATTTGTGTTTGACGTGATTGTCGTCAAATACACATCGTCTTGATATAGATCAGCTACATATACGTTGTTCAAGGAATCGGCGATCCAGGTTATGTTCGCAAGGCATGCGCCTTTTTCCTCGACATCATTCCAATAGTCATGGAGGGAGATGTCCTGTTCATCGCCTGCACATCCATCCTCGGTGTACCAGTTGGCATAGAACAATCCATTGGCGACAGAGGCACTGAAGCCTGTCAATTCGGGCAGTCCAGAATTGTAGTCGCTATAGTATACGGTGGGAACATGCTCCAAGCCGGTAGCGGATACCAATGAATTGATTGGATTTGACATCCAGCTTTCATAGTTGACATGAGGATACGACCCGTAGACATACCGTACATCCACGACATCTTCAGGGCGCTCTACGCCGCCGATCGTATCGGGTGAAACTTCCTCTTCGATATCCAACAACAAGTTGTTGATGCGACCAGGGATGTTCAATTCGCTTTTCCAAAGAGGGAAATAGGTTCCTTGGTTCTTGACTGCCATGTCATAGCCAATCCATACCGCATTGGTATATTGGGAAGTGGAAGCGATCATCCACTTGTCTTTTGCGGCACCGGCTGGAATGCCGTATTGCAGACCATCTGATCCCCAGTCAGTTGTGCCAGTCTTGGCATAGACAGGGTAGCGCCTTTTCAGGACATGCATGTAGTTGTAGATCTGCGAGTCTACGTCATACTGCATGAGTTGATCCGTAAGATAGGCGCTTCCGCTGGACAAGACACGTTCATTTTGATGTTCGGGATAAATTTCCGTTCCATCGGAGAATGTGATTTTATTGATTGTATGCGGCTGGTTATAGATGCCTAGGTTGATCATCGCTCCATGGGCGCCAGCCATTTCCTTGACTGTCGTAATGAGTTGGTTTCCGCCAATGGCGTAGGACATGTGGTAGTCGGCTTCATTTGCCTTGGAGAGACCAACGCTGTGCAAGTAGTTGACAACACCAGTGCTGCCTAGTACCGCAGTGACTTTTTCCAAGGTCAGTATGGCAGGGATGTTCAAGGAAGTTGCAACTGCGTTTCGCAGAGGAAGTTCCCCGCGATATTCACCATCGGCATTGACTAAGACACGGCTTTCGCCAGGAAAGGTGATGGGTCTGTCCATGACGACTTCATCCAGCGAATAGCCTAGGTATTCAAATGCCAAGGCATAGTCCAAGAATGGCTTGACCGATGAACCAGGCTGTTTGTAGCCTTGGGTGGCGCGATTGAGCAAGCGCGCGCCGCCTTGATAGTTTCTTCCCCCTGAAAGACCAACGATTTCGCCAGTCTGGTTGTTCAGGGAGACAATTGCCACCTGCATCAGCGGGTCGGGGAACGAGACACGCGTCTGCTCGTTTGAAATCGCCTCGATCCTTTCTTGGATTTCGGGAATCAGAGCCGTTTCAATTCGCATGCCTTTGAGCACGGGATCATAGCCGGTCATCTGTTGTGCTTCTTGGATCACAACATCGACATATGCCGAGAATTGGGAGTTTTCCACGTCAAGGTGGTCTTCCCCGATCAGCTGGTTTTCGATCTTGATGGATTTTGCCAAATGGTATTCTTCTTCCTTGATATAGCCGTGCGTTAACATGAGATATAGAACTTCGTTGCGGCGATCAATAGCTTCTTCAAGGTAGTTGTATGGGTTGTACAGGTTTGGCAGGTTGACAATGCCTGCCAGCATGGCTGATTCAGAGAGGTTTAGCTCCGAGGCATGCTTGTTGAAATAGAATTGCGCGGCTTTTTCAACGCCTCTGATGCGGTCTCCAAAGTTAAGCTTGTTTACATACAGTATGAATATGTCCTTCTTGTCCAGCATTTGCTCCAGCTGCATGCTCAACCAGATTTGCTGGATCTTGTACTTGTTGTCGGCATCGTATTCCACCTGCTCGCTTCCGCTTTCACGGGAGAAATAAGTGTTCTTTACCAACTGCATCGTGAATGTTGATCCACCTTGGCGGTTGCCATTGACAAGAGTTTCGATGATTGCCTTGGTAAAGCGTGGAATGTCGAAACCGTTGTGGGAAAAATAACGTGAGTCCTCGATCGCCAGAAAGGCATCGACGAGCGATTCGGGGCAGTCATTGTAGTCGATATTCTCTCGGTAGTAGGTTCCGATTTCCGTCAACTGGTTTCCCCGTCCATCGTAGATTTTGCTGGATTCCTCAGAAATGAAATCCTTTGGATGGACGATGGGAAGCCCCTCTAGGTTCGACTGAAGATATTGGTACGCGAAGTAGCCCACGACTGCCTCTATGGACACCATGAACACTAGCAGCACGGTCAAAAAGATGCGATGCCGGTATCTTCTTTTTTCGCGCTTTCTTTTTTTGATGATTTGTTTATATTCTTCCGGATCCATGGAAGGATCCATGCCGTTTGCCTTTTTTGCCATAATACCTCCATCGAATAACCATATTATCACAAAAGCTGGGCGCTCGTTCCAGGCAATTCAATCTTTGCTTGGATTTTTGCTTGGCGCAAGGCATCCTTTTGGCAGCAATGGGTTAACTGTAGTACCATTATAGACATGAGTACACATCTTCACGCAATAAGCGCATATTCACTGCTTCAGTCCACGATTCGCCCTCAATCGCTGGTGGAAAAAGCCAAGGAATACGGATACACGCATGTCGCATTGACTGATAGGAATGTCATGCATGGGGTTCCTTCCTTTCTTGCGGCCTGTAGGCAAGCGCAGATTCATCCGATCATCGGCTTGGAGGCGACATGCTTATATCATGGAGAAACGGTTGCGTTCTTGCTTTTGGCGATGGACAACCAAGGGTACGCCAATCTTGTCAAGCTGTCGTCGTTGCTTTGCGAGACAGGGCATCCTTGCGCATTTGAAGACATGAAAAAACTCGGGGCGCATTGTCATTGGATTGCCTATGGGGAGGGTGGATGGTTTGCCTCGGAACTGATCAAGCAGGATTATGAAGGGGTGGCCAATAAATTGCGCGCCATGCAAGAGGAACTACCGCATTTTGATGTTGCCTTGTCCTATCAAGAGACCTCATTCTATCGCGAGCGCAACGCAACGTTGAAGAGATTGTGCCAAAGCCTTTCCATTCCGACCGTAGCGCTGAGCAAGATTTGGTATCTGGAACAACAGGATGCGCAAGTTCATAGGATTCTCAACGGCATTGCTACATCGCGGACGCTGATGGATAGCTCATTGTCGAAGATTGAAGGAAGGTATTTCCTAAAGCCTCAGGAAATGGAAGGGCTGTACGATGCGGATGATCTAGCGCGAAGCGATGAAATCGCAAGGCATTGCCGTTGCGATTACGCGCTGGAAAAAACTTCTCTTCCAGAATATGTGGTTGCTAATGGCATGAGCGCGCACGACTACCTTCCACTTCTTTGCGAGGCGGGGCTGCGCAAGCGCTTTGACAATCATCCTTCTGAAATATATGAAAGGCGCCTTGCATATGAATTGGATATCATCAGAAAGACGGGGTTTGAGGACTATTTCCTGATTGTCTATGACTTTATCCGATATGCCCGCAGCAAGGGAATCAACGTTGGTCCGGGAAGAGGAAGCGCTGCTGGTTCGCTGGCCGCGTATTGCCTTGGGATTACCATGGTCGACCCTGTAAAATATAATCTTCTTTTCGAACGTTTTCTAAATCCCGAACGTGTTTCCATGCCGGATATCGATACCGATATCCCAGACGACAAGAGGGAAGAGGTGATCCATTATGTTGCGGAAACGTATGGAAAAGATCATGTTGCAGGCATTGTGACATTTGGCACTTTTGGGGCAAAGCAGGCGCTTCGCGATGTTGCAAGGGTAATGAACGTGGGGCAGCGCGAAGTTGATCAGCTTGCCAAGCTTGTCCCAAACATTCCCCGCGTAACCTTGGCCGACACATATGCGCAAAACAAACGTTTCAAAGTGCTGGTGGACAGCGACAGGAAACTGGGTGAAGTCTACTGGATGGCGCGCCGCATTGAAGGTCTTCCCCGCCATGCGTCCACGCATGCGGCGGGCGTAGTCCTCTCACGCAAACCCTTGCAGGAGATCGTTCCTGTAATGAAGGGGAGCGACACTTTGCTCAATACGCAATACACCATGGAACACCTAGAGGCGCTAGGTTTGATTAAAATGGATTTTCTTGGACTCAAGAACCTGACGATTATCAACGAGATTGTGAATGAAGTGAAAAAGACGGACCCGTCTTTCAGGTTGTATGGCATTCCCCTTGACCATCCAGGACCATACAGCTTGTTTGCCATGGCGGATACAGCTGGGGTATTCCAATTTGAATCGGAGGGAATGAGGAATCTTTTGCGCAAGATGCGCCCGTCTCGCTTTGAGGATATTGTTGCCTCACTTGCCTTGTTCCGCCCTGCTTCCGCCGATAGCATTCCCCGCTATCTTGAAAACCGACGCAATCCGCTTGCTATCCGATATCCTTCACAGGCGCTGGCACCTGTGCTCAAAGAAACATATGGCGTCATGATCTATCAAGAACAAGCGATGATGACAGCGCGTATTGCGGCAGGTTTTTCTCTTGGCAAGGCGGATATCCTGCGCAAGGCAATGTCGAAAAAAAATGAAAAACAGATTGAAAGCTTGCGTAGCGACTTTATGAGGGGGGCGGAAAAAAACGGGTATGATCCACGTCTTTCCCAGGAATTGTACAACTTAGTGGCGCAATTCGGCGGCTACGGGTTCAACAAGTCGCATGCGGTCGCATATGGCTTGGTTTCGTATCAGATGGCGTATCTCAAGGCGGTATATCCCCTGCATTTCCATGTTGCCTTGCTGAATCACGCGGTAGGCGATTCCACAAAGACCGCCGAATACGTGGAACAATGTCGACGCAAGAAAATTCCCTTGATATCCCCGAGCATCAATGAATCCATGGATGTATATGTGGTTCATCGCTCATCTATCCTGATTCCCCTTTCCGTGGTTCGTTCCATTGGCGTTGGCGGGGCGAGGCTGATCATGGAAGAACGCAATGAAAACGGACTGTATCTTGATTTGTTTGATTTTGTTGCGCGCATGCAGTTGCGCAAGATGACCCGTGCGTCAATCGAGGCGTTGATCGATGCTGGGGCGCTTGATTGCCTAGGCTACACAAGGCGGTCATATCTCTCCAAGCTTGACGAGGCATTTCTTTATGCGGACTTGGTGAGGATTGGCAGCGGCGCGCAGATTTCCATTGACCTTGGTCTTGTTACAAAGCCGCAGATTGAAAATCTTCCAGAAAACGAACTGGAGAAATCCGACCGTGAGAGAAATGCGCTTGGCTACACGCTTGGCCTACAGGCAATTACCATTGTCAGGCAGAGGCTAGGCATCGACGAGCCATTGTTGTCGTCTTTGCAAGGACGGATTGGGCGTGTGCATGGTTTTGCTCAAATCCGCAGCGTGCATCAACACCGCACTAAAAAAGGCGACATGATGGCGTTTGTTAAGATCTCGGATGAAAGCGCTGAATTGGATATGGCTGTCATGCCACGGCTTTACCAAGAATGCATGACGTTCCTGGTGCGTGGCGCGTTCATTCTTTTCCGTGCTAAAATATCAAGCGATATGTCGATTCTTGCGGACAGTATCCAGGAAGTGAGGTTGTGAGAAATGGCGAAAATATTGATCGTTGATGATGAGGAAAACATCCGTGAAGTAGTCAGGGAATATTGCTTGATCAGTGGATATGAGCCTCGGGAGGCTGCCGATGGCGTGGAAGCGATCGAAATGTTGAAAAAAGAGAGCTTTGACTGCGTGGTCCTGGATGTCATGATGCCCATGATGGATGGCTTTGCGGCATGCCGCAGAATCAAGGAGCTGAGTTCTGTGCCGGTGATCATGCTAAGTGCACGGCAAGAGGAATACGACAAGCTGCTTTGTTTTGAACTTGGCGTAGACGATTACGTGACCAAGCCTTTTTCACCCAAGGAATTGATGGCGAGGATCAAGGTTGTTCTGGAAAGGGGCAGGACCGTGGACAAGTCTATCCGGAAATACGGAGGACTGGAGATCGATGAACTAGGTCGCACGGTAACGGTCGATGGCCAAAGGATGCCATTGACGCCAAAGGAAATCGATCTGTTGCTGTATATGAGCGCAAATGCAAACATTGCCTTGTCTCGGCAGAGATTGCTTGAGGAGGTATGGAACTATGAGTATTGCGGCGACGACAGGACGGTTGACACACACATCAAGATGCTGCGGCGCAACCTGGGCAGATACCGTGACTGCATTGTGACAGTCAGGGGAATGGGGTACAAGTTTGAAGCTTGATTTCCATGGCATACGCTTTCGTTTCTGGTTGGTGTTCCAGGGACTTGCGGCGGGGATCGTCTTGGTCATTGGATTGATGCAGACGGGATTGATTCGACCGTACTTTCGCAATGCGAAGATTGCATCGGTTGCCACCGTCGCTGATGTCATCCAGAAGAATCTTTTGACTGAACACTCATCGGAAGGAATTTCCACGGCATTGCGAGAAACCGTGGATAACGATGTCTGCATTGTTATATACAACGATGAAGGGCGTAAGATTTATGGCGCCGATAGCCTTGGCGCTGGATGCATCTTTGATGTGTCGGTGCATTCGGATGCAGGCAGGCAAGTCAATTCGCTTGAAATGAAAGAGCAGGTTCTTGACAATGGCGGGGAAATCAGTTTCAATTTGCTCAATCCCCGCACTTCACAAGAGATGATCGTCTATGGCAGGCTGATTCGGCAAAATCTTGCAAACTATTATCTTTATGTCAATTCCCCGCTTGAACCCGTTGATTCCATTGTCTCTATTTTCACGAAGCAGTATTTCGCATATACTGTTTTTGCAATTCTCATCGCTTCCGTCTTATCTTTCTTGATCGCCATGATGGTCACGGATCCAATCGTTAGGATGAAGATGGAGGCGCAGAAACTTTCTAATGCAGACTACGATGTTGTTTTTTCAGGCGGCACTTTTACCGAGACGCAAGAGCTGGCAAACACGTTGAATGAAGCTGCAAGCAAATTATCAAAGATCGATGAACTTAGGCGCGACTTGATCGCTAATGTCTCCCACGATATACGCACGCCTCTTACCGATATACGCGCCTATGCCGAGATGATTCAAGATATCTCTGGTGATGACCCTGTCAAGCGAAACAAGCATTTGAATGTCATTATCCACGAAACACAATACATGGATCGTTTGGTGAAAGACATGAGCGAGCTATCAAAGATGCAATCTGGGACAGCTGAGCTGAACTTGGAGAATGTCGACCTAGTGCCAGTGATATACGATATTACGGAGATGGATGAGCAATTGATCGAGGAAGCAGGCATTCAGTTGAGAACTGAACTACCTGAATCGCTTGTCGTTTACGCCGATGAATTGAAGATCAGCCAGGTGATCGCCAATTACTTGTCCAATGCCATTAAGCATACCCCTCCAGGGAGGAAAATCACCATCAGGGGATATGTAAAGCAGGACGAAGAAACAGTGCGCATCGAGGTTGCGGACGAGGGGGAGGGCATTGACGAAAAAGACCTGCCGTATATCTGGGACAGGTATCAAAAGTCCAGCCGTTCTTTTTCCCGCAACATGACAAGTACTGGGCTTGGTCTCGCGATTGTAAAGGCAATTGTCGATGCGCATGGTGCATCGTATGGCGTTGAGAGCGAAAAGGGCAAGGGATCGGTGTTTTGGTTTGAGATGAGGGAAACACATGAGGCTTGATTATTTGTACGGCACACCGTTTGAGATTTATCAGGACGAGGAAATGTTTCATTTTAACTCAGACACGGAACTTCTTGGTCGCTTCATCAAGGTATCAAAGAATGATTCCGTGCTTGACATCGGCTGCAACAATGGCGCCTTGTTGCTGTATGCGGGAATGCATGGAAACAAGAGACTCACAGGTGTGGACATCTTTGAAAAAGCCACTTCACTTGCACGCGAAAATCTAGAAAGAAACGGGCTAGAAGGCACTTTTCACACTTGCAGGATTCAAGATTACGAAGGAATGCGATATGATATTATCATGTGCAATCCACCTTATTTCGATACCCGGAATGAAGACTTGAAAAACCTGAATCCCTATTTGCGTGCCGCAAGGCATGAGGAATATCTTTCGCTGTGGGATTTGCTGTCCAGCGTCAAGCGCCTGCTTGCTAAAAACGGAACGTTCTTCATGGTGCATCGCCCCGACCGCATGCAGGAAGTGATCTTGCAATGTGCCAAGCTGGACATGCATGTGTGCGTTGTCAAGCTTGCCTATGCCAGTCACTTGGGCAGGGCAAAGTCTATCCTTTATGGTATTCGCCATGGCGAAGGGGGAATGAAGGTGGATAGTCCGGCGTATCTGGACGACAGAGATTCATTCCAGGAGGTGAGACTATGATGCTGGTGGTTTGGGTTCTGCTGATCATTGTATTGAGTATCATGGGATTGATGATATACAGTTTGACCCGTGGCTCCGAATGGCTGCCATTTGTATCAAGGGACATCGATGAAAGCGTGGATGAACACAACCAAAGCCAGGACGATGCTGTTTTTCACTACTTTGAAAGGAAAGCTGGCTACGAGGATATCATTTCGCTTGACGATGAAGACTATTACGATGAAGAGTTGCCTCCGGATGGACTAGATGATGGGGATGAAGATAACGCATTGGACGAAGTAGCCAATCCCTTGAGCGAACCGCAATATGAAGAATCACAATATGAAATAGGCACCGATGATTCCATGGAGCAGGATGATTTTGATGTTGCCGTCCAAGAAGCGCTATACGAGATCGATGGCGCCGCTCCTAGCAAGGCGAAGTTTCTCCGGGAGATCGATTTGCAATGGCCAGGCTCCAAGGTGATACTTCAAAGGATTCCGCTGGATAGCGGTGTTTTATTCCATTGGGCAGGTCTTTCTCGCAATGAGCACAGCATATTGTTTGTAGCCTCGGGACAAGAGGGTTTTCGAGTATTGATGCAGTGTATCCAGCGCATATGTGAGGACAACGTTGTTCCTGGAAATGATGCATGGATACTGATGGCGGATGATGAGCGGATTTTGGACAATGCGCGTGAAGAAGCATTGAGTTATTTTAAGGCAAAGCATTTGGAGTGCATTGTCCTAGAGGAAGGCTTTGGCATCGATACATTGTTTAGCGATGGGCGGGATTACGCCCTTGTCGGCATTGGTTCGAAGCTTTCGTTGACAGTTGGTGTGCAGAAAAACCAGGCATCAAGTGAATGGTTGCGCAGTTTTTCCATCGACTTTATGTTTCCCGCATCGATGTCTTCGGTGACTGCGGAATCCATTGCGCATATCCTGCCGTCCCTTTCCGTTGGAATACGTATGCAATTTACCATGAAGCAGCGGCAGGTTGCGGAAAACATTTCGCAATTGAGTCCGCAAGTACGCTACTGGTTCCGTCCTGAGATTAATGTCGAAGAACAGAATGGATATTACATCCTGCAAATTAGCGCAATGGACGACGACATGCTTGATGAAGCGTATGATATCATTCGCCAAAGCATTGGTCCTAGAATTGGGATTACGAAGATTGCCGAGCAACGGAAAGCCCATGTATGTGATTTTGACAGTGAGTTTCTTCAAATGATTCAGAATGCAATCGAGGGTTCCTACAGGATTGAAGACATTGTTCCTGTTCTTGCCAGGGGCATCGATGTCTGGGGAGATTGGGATGCCTACACTTTTTCACCGATTGTCTTGTCGGAGGCAGGGCGTTCTATGGACGCCATGATTCGCTTCTATTATTCATTGATCGTGTGATAATCGAATGCCCTTGCGACTGATGGCGCAAGGGCATGTTTGTTTATCCTTGGATGAGCGGTATGAAAATCGATAGGTTCATGTATACTTGGAAACATAGTTGCATCAGAACGATTAAATATCTAGAACAGATATTTACAATCGTTTCACATATAACAGCCGGTATTGGTAAATTCTACGCAATTGCGCTGCCAAGTCTAGCGCCAGTCATCAATGAAATTTGTTGCAATGCGGATTGTCTTTGGCTGTATGTCAGTAATTGACATGGTGTAGCCGATACATTACAGCCTCTGCCCCGGCAAGAAAACGCACATCCTCCCAGGAGGTACCAACCCCGTTGGTAATATCAAGGATGAAGTTGTTGACTTCATGCTTTCCCCTGAGGTATTTGGTGGCGTGGCTTGGCGTGTAGAACGACATGAAATAGAAATACGCCTGACCGCCATGACTGTGGCCGGCGAGAAAATAGTCGGTGATATCCGCTGGAACACGGTCTGCGGTATCTGGCGTATGGCACACCGTGATGGTATAGGTGGTACGGGAAACAGAGGAATAGGCTGTATCAATGTCTAAGCTGCCCTTGTATTCACTGTCCAGGCCGACCAAGACGATGCCTTGGGAACCTTTGTTGCGCAGGTTTGCGACCTTGTTCTCCAGAAGTTCAAAGTCCGCCGCAAGAAGCGTCTGTCGTATGGATTCAGTCTTTTCCTCACTGGCATGGTCATTGTCGCCTAGGACAGCGAATTTGCCTAGCGGCGCGTTGATTGATTTTAACAATGAAGTGACGGCGACATTGCTTTCTTCCGTTACCAAGGCATTTTCGTCATACAGGTCGCCGCCAAAGACAACGATATCCGGTGCCGCAATGTTGACCATGTCTACAAATCGAGCAAATCTTTCTTCATCCATGAATGTTCCGTATTCAAGGTCGGAAAAGAACAAAATTGAAATGCCATCCATTTGTTCGGGGATACGCGGGTTCTCTAAGCTTTCGTAGCGAATCATGAAACGAGAAGGCGCTAGGTTGAATGAATCATAGACGCAATATACCATCAGTATCATGGCTGTGGCAAAAAAGATGAATATTTTTAGAATTGATCGCATGCTCACCTCGTAAACGAATTAAATGATATCACAGTTATTCGTTTGAGTGTTAAAATACAGTCTGAGGTCTGAGTATGATAAAGAAGAACTATCTGATACCGATGGAGGTCTTGATGGATGAATTGGTTCCTGTCGAAGGAGCCAAGGAATTCATGGAAGCCTTGAGATACAATGGGATACCATACGTGATTATCACTGATCGCAGCGCAAGGTCGCGCGAGAGGCTCGCGGCCACAATGAACGAGATGGGTTTTAAGTTTGTCCGTCCATCCCGCATATATACAAGCGTCATGGGCGCGGTGGATTTCGCGGTATGGCAGTTTCCTGAAAAGAGGCGTGCATACTTCATAGGCGGTACGGGCTTGCGGACAACGCTGGAGGAAGTCCAGTTTGAAATCAGCAGGTTATCGCCAGACCTTTTGTTCATTGGCATGAATCGAAATATGGATTACCATGACTACAGCGATGCTGCGTATGTGGTGCGCAAGGGAGCACAGATGATTTCCACGGATTCCCGAATGATCCAGTATCAAAATGGCGATGCCGAGATCGGAAATGGCGCCATTGTCAGAATGCTTGAGGCATCCACTGGCAAGGTTGCGATCGATGCCGGGATGGGTTCGGATCTGCTGATCATGATGACATTACGCTATATGCGAGTGCAGCCTGAGGATGTCATTGCGATCGGGACGGATTTTAAGAGGCATATTCTTCCGGCGGCAAGGTGTGGTATAGAGACAATGTTTATTACCCATGGGCGGTCTCTTATGGAGTCGGGCATTACGGAGGAGCTGCATCCAACGTATATGGTCGAGGATTTGTATGGATTGTGTAAATAAAATATGGAAAACACAGGGCTAGGAACGAGGGCGTTCCTTTTCTTTTGCTTGATTTTAAAATTTTTGCGAGGTGATTTGTGGTATTATATTGATTGCCGTGTTGAAAAAGAACATTAGCCGCAAAGACATGACTTTAGAGAGACGGGGGATGGTGGAACTCGTTGCATGGATGACGGCGACTCAGCTTTGGAGCGGACCGTCGGCGGGACGTTACAGCCGCGTTAAGCGTGCGCCAGTGGCGCAAACTAAGGTGGTACCGCGTGTTCAACGTCCTTAGACAAGGGCGTTTTCTATTTTTGGCGATGTATTATATTCACAAGGAGGATATATTCAAATGACTTATGACCATAAATCCATAGAATCTAAATGGCGTGGTTTCTGGGAAAAGAACAAAGTCTTTAAGACAGACATTCATGATTTTTCCAAGCCGAAATTCTATGCGCTTGACATGTTTCCGTATCCAAGCGGCGCCGGACTTCACGTTGGCCATCCTGAAGGGTATACGGCGACAGACATTGTTTCGCGCAAGAAGAGGATGGAGGGATACAATGTCCTTCATCCAATGGGTTTTGACTCATTCGGGCTTCCTGCCGAGCAGTATGCCATCAAGACTGGAAAGCATCCCGCAGGTTTTACCGAAGCAAACATTGAGATTTTCACAAATCAGTTGAAAAACATTGGCTTTTCATATGATTGGGACAGGCAAGTCTCTACTTGCGACCCTGCGTACTATAAATGGACACAGTATATTTTCAAGCTTCTCTTTGAAGATGGCTTGGCTAAGTGCATTGACATGCCTGTGAACTGGTGCGAGGAGCTTGGGACAGTCTTGGCAAACGATGAAATCATTGACGGAAAGAGTGAACGTGGAGGTTATCCGGTCGTCCGCAAGAATATGCGGCAATGGGTAATCGACATTGTCAAGTATGCCGAACGTCTGTTGGATGGCCTGGATGAAATCGACTGGCCAGAGAGCACGAAGGAAATGCAGAGAAACTGGATTGGCAAGTCTATTGGTGCTCATGTGGTTTTCAAGATCGATGGCTTTGAGGATTCATTCACGGTGTTTACGACAAGGTGCGATACATTGTTTGGCGCAACGTATTGCGTGCTTGCGCCTGAGCATAGGCTGGTTGAGAAGATTGCCTCGCCTGAGCAAAGGGATGAGGTTAACGCATATGTCAAGATGTGCGCTACGAAGAGCGAATTGGAGAGAACCGAGCTGAACAAGGACAAGACAGGCGTTTTCACAGGCGCCTATGCGGTGAATCCTGTCAACGGCAAGAAGATTCCAATCTGGATCAGCGACTATGTCCTTGCGACATATGGGACAGGCGCAATCATGGCGGTTCCCGCGCATGATACGCGTGACTATGAATTCGCAAAGAAATTTGGCCTGGAGATCATCCCTGTCCTCGAAGGTGGCGATGTCAGCGTTGAGGCGTACACAGAGGATGGAACGCATATCAATTCCGACTTTATCAATGGCATGAACAAGGAAGATGCCATTGACACAATGATTGCCTGGCTACAGGAGAGGGGACTGGGCGAAAAGAAGGTGAACTACCGCTTGCGCGAGTGGATCTTCGCGCGCCAGAGATACTGGGGCGAGCCCATTCCCGTCATTCATTTGGAAAATGGTGACATGGTTTCGCTTTCCGATGACCAGCTTCCCTTGATTCTTCCTGAGCTTGACGACTACAAGCCTTCCAAGACGGGTTCACCGCTGGATAAGGCAACTGATTGGGTTAATGTCGAGGTGGATGGCGTCAAGGGCAAGCGCGAGACGAGTACGATGCCTGGATCGGCAGGATCCAGCTGGTATTTCTTGCGCTACATCGACCCGGACAACGACAATGCCATTGCCGACTATGAACTTTTAAAGCACTGGATGCCTGTCGATTTGTACGTAGGCGGTCCAGAGCATGCCGTTGGGCATTTGCTTTATAGCCGCATGTGGAACAATTTCCTTTATGACAAGGGACTTGTCCCAGTCAAGGAACCGTTTGCGAAACTGGTTCACCAAGGAATGATCCTTGGAGCAAACGGAATCAAGATGGGCAAGCGTTTCCCTGAATATATCGTTGATCCAAATGAGATCGTGGAACGCTATGGCGCCGATACATTGCGTGTATACGAGATGTTCATGGGTCCTTTGGAAGCATCCAAGCCTTGGAGCGAGCAGGGTGTCGATGGCGCGCACAAGTGGCTCGACAGGGTCTATAGGCTTGCCATGGAGCAGCCGGACAAGATCACCGACGAGCCTACGCCTGAACTGGAGTATTCCTTTAACTTCACAATCAAGAAGGTTGGCGAGGATATTGATGCGCTGGCTTTCAACACAGCGATTTCCCAGATGATGATTTTCATCAACGACTGCTACAAGGCCAACAAAGTAAACCGTGGCATGTTGATCGACTTCATCAAGATTCTTTCGCCGTTTGCGCCTCATCTGTGCGAGGAGATCTTCTCTGCATATACGGGCAAGCCTACGCTTGCCTATGAGCCATGGCCTTCCTATGATGAACAGGCACTGGATAGAAACAGCGTCACAGTTGTTGTCCAGGTCAATGGAAAACTGCGCGGAAGGATCTCTTGTGCAAAGGATGCTGCCAAGGAAACGATTGAGAAAGAAGCGCTTTCCTTGGATAGCGTCAAGCCGTTCGTTGAAGGCAAGTCCATTCGTAAGATCATTGTCGTTCCGAACAAGATCATCAACATCGTTGTTGGCTAAATTAAGCCGGGCAGTTGAAAGCTGTCCGGTTTTTCTCTATAATTCACTCTGCTTATGGAAGAATTCAAGGTGACGATCAATCAGTTTGACGGTCCGCTGGATCTGATGCTGCATTTGATCAAGGAAAAAGAGCTGGATCTACTAGATCTGGACATCAATGAGCTTACCGACCAGTATATCGCTTACCTGCAATCGATGGAGACACTGCACTTGGAGATTGCGGGGGAGTATTTGGTGGAAATGGCCACATTGATCGAATATAAATCGCGCCGGATGCTGCCATCGAAAAAAGACGAAATCGATGAGATCGAGGAAGATCCTCAGAAGGTACTTGTGCAAAGGTTGCTTGAATATCAACGGTACAAGGAAGCAACACAAGGGTTGTCCGAGCTGTACAATGCGAGGCAGTTGCGCATGGGAAAGCCTTTGAGCGCCAAGGCCGATGAATGGATGAAGACCGATGAGTCTTCCGCAAAGTTTAAGGGGAATCCATACATGTTAATGAAGGCGATGCAACGATGCCTGATGCGCTCTCACCTTGGCGCAACAGTTGAGACGAAATACACTGCCAAGGAATTGTCACTGGAGGACAGGGAACTCGTTGTCCGGGCACGTTTGCTAGACCTTCCAGATACGTTTCCGTTCAAGACATTGCTGGAGGACTGCACGGATCTCCAGATGGTTATCGTCACGTTCCTTGCTGTCTTGGATCTTGCGCGCCTGCATATCCTGTATTTCACAGTGGACGAGAACGAGAATATTTGGTTTAGCAAGGGAGGGCTTGTGCAATGACTCAGGCAGTTGTCGAGCAAAATTCGCTTGACCTGGAATTCGCGAATGAACAGAAAAACGAGGAGGGATTTCTACACTTGGCGGGAATCTTGGAGGGATTGTTGTTCTTGACGGGCGATGAAGGAATAACACTTTCGCAGGCAATGGACACTCTTGGCACTGGAAAAGAGTATACCGAAAAGATGTTTAGTCATTTGATGCAGTTGTATTCCTGTGATGAAAGGGGAATCGAGGTTGCACGTTTTGGCGAAACATACAAGTTTTTGTCGAAGACATATGTGCATGAGTCTGCCAAGAAGCTATTTCAGCTTTCAAAGGAAAGCAAGCTTTCGCAAGCAGCGCTAGAGACGCTTGCGATCATAGCGTACAAGCAGCCAGTAACGCGGGTGGAAATCGAGGAGATCCGCGGCGTAAGCTCAGATGTCATGATTCGCAAGCTTGAGTCAAGGGGACTGATCAAGGAAGATGGACGTTCCGATGCGCCTGGAAGACCATTCCTGTACTCTGTCACCGATGAGTTCATGGATTCTTTCTCCTTGGCGAGCTTGGACGAGCTTCCCGAATTGCCGCAGTTTAAGACGGAGGATGAGAGTGATGATCTCTTTAATTAAAAAAGCAATCCTGGTCATTGCCATGGTTTTCGCCGGGTGTGCCGGAGAGTCGGTGCAAAAAGAACAGCATGAGACAAAAGAACCGGCAGAGGAAATTGCCGCAAAGATTGGCTTGACCGACTATGTCGAGGTCAAAAGTCGTGTTGTCAAGGGCGCTTTTTTTCAATCTGAAGATGTCGATGCGGTTGCTACGGTTTTCCAGAGTGCAAAGGAAGGGGATGCCAACCTTGTCGGTGTTTTTATCAGCGATGACACCGAGAATGTCATTGCGCACTTGAGGACATATCTAATCAACTTGAAGAATGAGATGCAGTATAGTCATCCTGACCAGGTTTTTAAAATATCCAATGCCGTGATTGAAAGCGATGACAGGATGATTATTCTTGTCGTTGCGGAAAATATTGAAGGATCCAAGTCTGCCGCAAGATCAGTGCTTGGGATTGAAGGAGGAAAGAAATGATTGAACGTTATTCCAGAAGCCAGATGCGCGACATCTGGACAGAAGAAGCAAAGTTTCAGGCGTGGCTTGAGGTAGAGATTCTAATTGACGAGGCTTGGGCAATGCTTGGCGAAATTCCTATGGAGGATGTAGAGAAAATCAAGGCGGACGCTAGGTTTTCAGTTGACAGGATTCTTGAGATCGAGCAAGAGACCAGGCATGACGTTGTTGCGTTTACCAGATGCGTATCTGAGAGCCTTGGCGATGAAAAGAAATGGATTCATTATGGCGTGACAAGCACGGACATCGTGGATACCGCAAATGGCTTGCGGTTTAAGAAAGCCAATGCTATTTTGCGCCAAGACATTCTTGCCTTCATGGAGATATTGAAGGAAAATGCGTTAAAGTACAAAGATACTGTCATGATGGGAAGGACACATGGCGTCCATGCGGAAATTACGACATTTGGCATGAAGTTTGCCTTATGGCATGAGGAAATGAAACGTAATCTGGAAAGGTTCGACATGGCTGCCGCCGATGTCGAAGCTGGCAAGATCTCTGGCGCTGTTGGAACATTCGCGAATATTCCTCCGTTTGTACAGGATTATGTCTGCGATAAGCTTGGCATTCATTCGGCTGCTATCTCCACCCAGGTCCTACAAAGAGACAGACACGCGCATTATTTCGCTGTCCTCGCCTTGATTGCTTCCACGATTGAGCAGATGGCAACGGAAGTTCGCCATCTACAGAGAACCGAGGTTCGTGAAGCGGAAGAGCGCTTCAACAAGGGGCAGAAGGGAAGTTCCGCCATGCCGCACAAAAGAAATCCAATTGGGTCCGAGAATATGTGCGGGTGCGCGCGCATCATGCATGGATATATGATGACTGCTTACGAAGATGTTCCGCTTTGGCATGAACGCGATATTTCTCATTCCTCGGTCGAGAGAATCATTGCGCCAGATGCAACGGAATTGCTTGACTACATGCTTTATCGTTTTGGCAATATCCTAAAAAACCTCACGGTCTTTCCAGAGAATATGAAAAAGAACATCTGGCTGACCAATGGCGTTATCTTTTCCCAAAGATTCATGTTGAAGTTGGTGGAAAAAGGATGGACTCGCGAAAAGGCATACGACACCGTGCAACCCCAGGCAATCAAGGCATGGGAGAACAATCTCAGTTTCCGCGCGCTCATGGAGTCTGTTCCAGAGGTTGTGGAAGCTTTGACAAATGAAGAAATCGAAGAATGCTTTGACACAAGCTATCATATTCGCCGCATTGACGAAATCTATCGTCGTGCAGGAATCCTTTGATGCATAATAAAAGATCCACTTGCATGGATCTTTTTTATTTATTTGCTTCCATTAACATGCTTGCGTCTTCGCGGGTGAAGACACGTTGGCGGGCATCGGAAAGTGCCATGATAGCACGCCTGATGTTGGCACTGGAAACAGCGTAATAATCCGCTGCGTCATGCAGTGTGGCTTTGGCGCTCATGTGTATTTGCGAACACCATGTCTTTGTGACAATGTGGCGGATGTTTGCGCTTGTAACGCCTCCTCCCGGGAGAAAGGCAATCTGGTCACCATAAGTCTTCTGGAGACGGGAAATGGCAGGGATGCCTTGCTGCGCCGATTCAGCGCATCCTTTCAACAAGATCCTATCCACATGGCATTGTATCAGAGAAACTGTCGCTTCATCGCAATCTCTCGCCTGGTCAAACGCCATGTGGAAAACTGCTTCTTTTCCATAGCCATGGCATATATCTACCATGGCTTTTGCGAATGGTTCATCGACAGTGTTTTCTTCCGTCAGACAGCCAAAGGCAATCCCGTTTGCGCCATTTTCCAATAACCATCTTGCGTCCGCAAGCATTGTTTCTTTTTCCCGTGGATTGTAGACAAATCCAGCAGGGCGCGGTCGAACCATGCATATGATGGGAAGTGAGGTGAGTTTACGCGCTGTTAACAAAGTCCCGGGGCTTGGCGTAAGTCCGCCAAGCTCCATGGAGTTATTTAGCTCAATGCGGTCGATTTCTTTGAAGGCAATAATGGTTTCAATGTCCCTGATGGAACCAGCGCATATTTCTAAGATTATGCCATTGATCATATCAGATCGTGCAATACGATGTTTCCTTCGCGTTCTGGTGAAACAGAAACGAGCGAGATTGGTGTCTTGCAGTAATCCTCGATGAAACGGATATATTCTTGGCATGTGTCAGGCAAGTCTTCAAATTGGCGGATGCCAGAAATATCTTCGTGCCATCCTTGCATTATCTTGTATACGGGTATGGCTTTTGCGTATTTTTCCAAAGAAGCAGGGACAGACTCGATGACTTGTCCATCGATTTCGTAACCAGTCAACACGGGGATTTCATCGAAGCCAGATAATATGTCGATCTTTGTAAGAGCGATGTCCGTCAGGCCGTTGATGCGGCATGCTTGTTTCACAACTGGCAAATCAAGCCAGCCGCAACGTCGCGGCCTGCCTGTAGTTGCGCCATATTCGCCACCTTTTTCCCGCAATTTTTCGCCTATTTCATTGATTTGCTCTGTCACAAAAGGACCTGAGCCAACTCTAGTCGAGTAAGCCTTGACAACGCCTATGACACGCTTTAGATATCGCGGGGAGATTCCAGCGCCTTCGCATACCCCTGCTATGGTTGGCGATGAAGAGGTAACGAACGGATATACGCCATAATTGATATCCAGCATGTTTGCCTGCGCTCCCTCGAACAAAACCGTCTTGTCTTCTTCCAAGGCATTGTTCACCAAGTCGACCGCATCGATGGTCATCGGTAGAAGTCTCTTTCTGACTTGGGCGAATTGTGCAAGCATCTCATCATAGACAAATGGTTCGCCTCCGTAGATCTTTACAATGATTTCGTTTTTCATGGCAAGGGTTGCCTTGAGCTTGGCGGAAAAAGAATTCCAGTCTTCAAGGTCGCATACGCGCAAGCCGATTCTTGTATATTTGTCGGAATAACACGGTCCGATGCCGTTCTTTGTCGTTCCGATCTTGTTGTTTGTGCGAGCTTCTTCCAGTTCGTCTAGCCTTACATGATATGGCATGAGAAGATGGGCGCGTCCGCTGACCTTGACATGGTCGCAAGGGCATCCTTGTGACTCCAGAGTGTCGATTTCCTTGAAAAGGACGAAGGGATTGACGACAACCCCGGGTCCGATGACACATAAGGCATCCTGATTGAGAATGCCGGATGGAAGAAGGTGCAGAATTGTCTTTTGACCATTGACAACCACCGTGTGCCCGGCGTTGTTTCCGCCTTGGAAGCGAACAACCATGTCGGTGCGCTTGCCAAGGAGGTCGACAACCTTGCCTTTGCCTTCATCGCCCCATTGGGCGCCTACCACTACATATCCAGCCATAATGAATTTCTCCTTTGCTTAATAACTGCACTATCATATCACATTGCTGAAGAGGGGCATATGAGAAGAAAAATCATTTTTACGCTTTTATGTGTGTTTGTTGTAGAATATAGAACGTGTGAGGTGAAAATAATGAGTGAAAACAAAAACGCAAGCAATTGTAATCACGTATGCGAGGGATGCAAAGTCTCTGATTGTGCATCTAGGTCGGCGCAAAGCTTTCGCATTGAGCCGAGTCCTCGTAGCAGGATTGGAAAGATTATTGGAGTCGTGTCAGGCAAGGGAGGCGTTGGAAAATCTTTTGTTACGAGCATGTTGGCTGCAGAGATGGCAAGAAGAGGGTATCATGCGGCCGTGTTGGACGGAGATATTACCGGACCTAGCCAGGCGCGTTCATTTGGCATTCATGAGAAAGCGATGGGCGATGGCGAGTTGATCCATCCGGCGCGCACAAAAAACAATATCCAGGTTCTGAGTACCAACATGTTGCTTGATGCCGAAGATCAGCCAGTGATCTGGCGCGGACCGGTTGTTGCAGGCTTGTTGAAGCAATTCTATCAAGAAGCTTTTTGGGATGATGTCGACTACATGTTTGTCGACCTTCCTCCAGGAACAGGAGATGTTCCCTTGACATTGTTCCAAAGCATTCCCTTGGACGGAATCATTATTGTGACTAGTCCGCAGGAATTGGTTTCCATGGTAGTCGCCAAGGCGATCAACATGGCGCGCATGATGGATATCAAGATCCTTGGCCTGATTGAAAACATGGCGTATGTCGTCTGCCCATGCTGTGGCGAAAGATTCAAGGTGTTTGGCGAGTCACATATCAACGAAATCGCCGACAAGCATGGCTTGCCTGTGCTGGCGAGCATTCCCTTGGATCCACGCATTGCTCAATGCAGCGACAATGGCACAATAGAGGATTTGAAGATCGAAGCACTGGATCCAGCGGCGGATTTCATTGAGAAAATGTAGGTGTTCACACATCCTTCACCTTGACGATGTAGCATAATTACGCAAAAGGAGAACGATATGACGAAGATACTGATTGTAGACGATGAACAGAAGATCCGTGAGATGATCCGCAAATACGCCAAGCACGAAGGCTTTGAGACAGACGAGGCATCCGATGGGATGGTGGCAGTGGAAAAGTGCGAGACATCGCGGTATGACCTTGTCATCATGGATGTCATGATGCCGAACCTCGATGGTTTTTCCGCTGTCAAGCAGATCAAGAAGACGCAGCCAGGCCTTCCTTTCATCATGTTGAGCGCGCTAGGGGAGGAATACGACCGTGTGCATGGCTTTGACGTGGGGGTGGATGACTATGTCGTCAAGCCTTTTTCGCCAAAGGAACTGATGATGCGTATCCATGCGATCCTAAAGCGTGTAAATTCCTCGGGAATCGTTGGCGAAACTTTGACGGCAGAGGGGCTTGTGATCGACTATACCGCAAGGACAGTTTCCATTGACGGCAAACGCATACAGCTGTCGCCGAAGGAATATGAGCTTCTGGTCTATCTTGCCCGCAACGCTGGTATCGCGTTGACGCGCGAGCAATTGTTGCAAAACGTCTGGGGATATGATTTCTTTGGGGACGACAGGACATTGGATACACATATCAAACTTCTGCGCAAGAACCTTGGCGAGTATGCCAAATACATTGTTACATTGAGAGGGGTAGGATATCGCTTTGAAAAGACAAATTAGCCTGAAGTGGAAGATTGCGCGCTACCTGGCTTTTTTCGGGGCGCTTGTCATCGTTCTTCTATTTGTCTTCCAAGTGATCTTGCTAGAGCCGATGTATGAGCGCTACAAGCTCAACATGATCCATGTGGTGTCGGACAATGTCGTGAATGCCCTGGACAACGATGACCTTGATGAGGTCATCTATCAGAACCAGGCACAGAACGATACTTGCATACGTGTGTTTCAAAGCGGCGATGCGTATGATGCCAATCTTGGCAAGCCACGGCAAGGCTGCCGCTTGTACCGAATGTCGCCGTTTCAGATGGGTGACTTGATAGCTTCTGCGTTGAGTAGGGATGACGGCACTGTTTTGGCGGTTGATGAATCGGAATCGTTTTCCGGTGTTTCGGATGAAGAGTATAAAAGCTTGATCTTGACCCGTATCGTCGATGGGGAAGATGGAAAGATCGTTGTCATGGTGCAAACTGGCATCAGCGCGGTAAACCCTGCAACGCAAACCATCAAGGCGCAATTGATTTATATTGGCGTAATCTTGTTGTTAATGATTGTCATACTGACGGTTGTGATATACAGGGAGATTGCCAATCCATTGGTCTTGATCAATCATGCGGCGAAAAGCCTGCCGGATGGGGAATACCAGAACAACCAAAAAACCAATCGGTATCTTGAAGCACAGGAATTGAATGCTACGCTGGTGAAAGCCGCAGCAGACATCAAAAAGGCAGATCGCGCCAAGCGCGATTTGATTGCCAATGTATCCCATGACTTAAGGACACCATTGACAATGATCGGTGGCTATGGGGAAATGATGATTGACCTTCCTGAGGAAAAGACAGATGAGAACATCCAGGTGATTATCGATGAAGCGAAGAGGCTGGGCAATCTTGTCAACGATCTGTTGGATCTTTCGAAGATGCAGGAAGACAAGATCGAGATGCATAAGGAAGTGTTCGATCTTGCGCTTTTGGTAAAGACACAATTGCAGAAATACGAAGTCTACAAGGTGAAAGAAGGCTTTGAGATTGAAAGCCATTTGGTGGACGAGGCGATGATTTTTGGCGATTCTATCCGTATCGGGCAGGTTTTCAACAATTTCATGACAAATGCGATCAACTATTCAGGAAATAGCAGGTCCATTATTGTCAGCCAGGAAATCGTTGAGGGCAATGTCATTACCAAGGTCAGGGATTTTGGCGAAGGAATTGCGGAAGATGCCTTGAACGATGTCTGGGATAGATACTTTAAGGTCGATAAAGAGCATGTCCGTGTCTCTTCTGGCAGCGGAATTGGCTTGGCAATCGCAAAGGAAATCCTCGACCTGCATGGAGCGAAGTATGGTGTTGAAAGCAAGCTGTCCGAAGGAAGCACATTCTGGTTTAGCTTGCCGCTTCACTCAAAAGCAGAATAGTTGAAAAGCCAATGCATAGATAAGGAATAAAGGGAATCCTCCTTGAGGGTTCCTTTGTTGCGTTGACCAGCAGGCAAAGGGACGAAGCAATGATCAATACATACGCGCAACCCATGCCTAGATACAGAGTGAAAAGGAAAATCAGAATGACATCGGCGCCACCGATCTTGGATAGAAGCGAAAAAATAAAGAAAGGCAGGGTGAAGATGCAGGCAAGCATTAGGTTTTCATTGCCTTTTCGAGCGATGAAGAGGGCTGCCAACACAAGCTCGGATAGATAAGGGACTTCCATGGTTCTCGCATCACTGATTGCCATGAAAACAAGGATGGGAATGAAAACCGCTTGATCGCTGGTTGTGCAGGCAAGCGCAATGGGAATCGAGGCAAGCAGGCATTTCCTGTCAAATGATAGCGAAAAAGCAGGATAGTGAAGTCCAAGGCATAGCAAGACATAAATGTACAAATACTTTAGGATAAACATAGACACCTCCATTTTCTTTGTTGCCTTGCGACTGGAAAAACCCATAAAAAAACCCCCTGTTCTATTTGAAAAACAGGGGTTTGCATGTGCAATTGAGAAGCTTGTTAATGGTGGCAATCTTGTCTTTTTGGCTGTTTTTTAACAAGATGACGGCGGTCCCCGAAGTACCTGCGCGCGATGTCCTGCCAATGCGATGGATAAGGTCTTCGTCATTGTCGGGGTAATCCAGGCATATGACAAGCTTCAGGGTGCGAATGTCTATTCCTCTGGAGGCGACATCGGTGGCGACTAGAACTGGGAGGTTGCCTGCCTTGAAACGCGCCATTGCTTGTTTGCGCTCTGCGTAATCCATGTCACTGTGGATGGCGATGGCGCGTATTCCTCGTTTCTGAAGAAATGCAGCTGCGTGATCGCATCCTGCGCGTGTGTTGGCAAAGACAAGTGCCGAATGCTTGTATCGCGAAAGGGTCTTGGCCAAAAGAACTAGTTTGTCATTGCCTGTTGCGACAAGCACATTTGTTCGTTGGCGCAATTGGTTGTCTTCGCCGACCTTGAATTGCCTTGGTTCATTAAGCAATTTGGTCGCAATGTCCTGGATGTCTTCCCCATATGTCGCAGAGAACAGGACGGTCTGGTGCAGGGGAAGCGCATCGGCGATTTTTTCCACGTCTTCGCGAAAGCCCATTTTTAGCATTACGTCAGCCTCGTCAAGGACAAAAAAGGTGCAATCCCGCGGCTTGAAAGTATGGCGCCTCAGGTGGTCTAGCAAACGCGATGGTGTTGCGACGACAATATCGGCGCCACTGGAAAAAGCCTTGATCTGCCGTTGGATATCAGTTCCTCCACATAGCACGGCGGTTCGAAAGCCTTCCCTGTTTGACAACAGGTTGCGCGCGCATGAAGCAGTTTGCAGGCAAAGTTCCCTGGTCGGGCATAGGATCAAGGCAACGGGAAAGTGTTTTCTTGACTGCTGTAAGGAAAGCCGTTCAATGAGGGGAATCATATAGGCATATGTCTTTCCTGCGCCAGTGGGCGCTTGGATCAGTGCATCGTTTCCTTCCATGATGGCAGGAATGCATGTTTTTTGTACTTCTGAAAGGGAAGATACTTTGTTTTCATGCAGAGACTCTTGTGTCTTCTGCGATAATGTCTCGAATATATTCATGGCACGAGTGAAAATACCATTGACAAAGAGTTTAGTCAAGCGGAAAGAGCGAAAAGAAATTATATGCTAGAATTATGGGCGAGGAGAGTGATAGAAATGAGTCAGATATATACGTACAAGCCAAAGGGAGTTTGTTCAAGTAACATTGAAGTTGAAATCGAAGGGGATGTCATCGTCAGCCTCAAGGTCACTGGCGGCTGCAATGGCAACCTGAAAGGAATTTCCAGCCTGGTCAGGGGAAGAAAGGTTCAAGAGGTCATTGATGCGCTGGAAGGAACGACTTGCGGCTTCAAGCCAACGTCTTGTCCAGACCAGATTGCCAAGGCGCTAAAGGCGTGCAGGGCTTCCTGACATGTCTTTTTTTCTATCTTATGATAGAATGCTAGCGTGAGGTTTGGAAATGGAATTATTGAAAAGAGGAAGCACGGTCGAATGTGGTGGCATTGATGGCATTTGGCTGGACTTCAAGGATGATACGTGGATTTTCTATATCAAAGACGATGTGTGGACAAAGGAAGAAATCAAGTGTGTCTATCATCGCGATATCAATGTTTGGTTTGTGCAGAAGGGGGCGGTGGATTTGTTCCTGCTGAATATATACGATACCCTGGAGACGAGCGATGTTCCTTTTTGCCTGGCCGATGCGGATGACGAATTGCTTTCATCGCTAAAAAACGCCAACAAGTATTATTATGGAATTGTCTGCCTAGACAAGAATAACGTTGTTATGGCGAGTCGCAAGATTGAATTTGCTGAGGATAACAGCGTTCTCCTCAAGGAAAGGCTGCGTGCAAGGTTGGACGAAGGGATTTCATCGGCCGCGTTCGATGCTGCATATGATGATCTTTCCAATGCTTTTGAGCCATATGAATTGGAAGAACTGGCGCTTTTTAGCCAGACGGACTAGGTGGCTGCGATGTTGCCGTGGATAATTGCGATTGTCATCGTGATCCTTGACCTGGCGAGCAAGCATTTGGTGCAGACGAATACATCGTTGCATGCCGTGACCGTGGTCGAAGGTTTCTTTAAGATCACATATGTCAAGAACACTGGCATGGCGTGGTCGTTGCTGGAAGGGCAGCAGGTGTTTTTATCTTTGGTTTCCTTGGCGGCTTCAGCGGGCATGATATACTATCTCGCCAAAAAGAAGCCCGACAAGCCTACGGCTATATCGGTTGCCCTGTTATTGGGTGGCGCCCTAGGGAACCTTTTTGACCGTGTTTTCCTTGGCTATGTCAGGGATTTCCTGGACTTCTATATCTTTGGATATAATTTTCCGGTTTTTAATGTCGCGGATTCTGCCTTGACAATTGGCGTTGTCCTATTGTTGGTGATCACGACCATGGAGGATAAGAAATGAATGAATTTGTTTGCGTGATAGAAGAGGAAAAGGCGGGAAGGCTGGACAAGTATCTTTCCGAGGCGGCGGGAATTTCGCGTACACGCTCGAAAGCGTTGATTGATGAAGGAAAAGTCAGTGTGAACGGAAAGACAGAACGCTGCGGATACCAGCTTGCCAAGGGAGATGAAATTATCGCATCCATTCCCGAAGACAAGCCGCTGGAGGTGTTGCCAGAGGACATTCCGCTGGACATCCTTTATGAGGATAATGATATTATTGTTGTTAACAAGCCAAAAGGAATGGTTGTCCATCCTGCCCCTGGGAATTATTCGGGCACATTGGTAAATGCCTTGTTGTATCATTGCAAGGATCTTTCCGGCATCAATGGGGTGATACGCCCAGGCATCGTTCACAGGATCGACAAGGATACGACGGGATGCCTGGTCGCATGCAAAAACGACAAGGCGCATAATGCCATAGCTCAGCAGCTGGAGACAAAGAAATGCCATCGGGAGTACAAGGCGATTGTCAATGGGGTTATTGTAAATTCCGATGGGATGATTGATGCACCGATTGGACGCGATCCCCGTGACCGCCAGCGCATGGCTATCAACGAGCATGGCAAAGAAGCAGTCACGCGTTTTCATGTGCTCGGGCGGTTTCCCAAGGCAACATATTTGGAATGCAGCCTGGAGACTGGTCGCACGCACCAGATCAGGGTTCACATGAAGTACATTGGCCACCCTGTGATGGGAGATGAAAGATATGGCTCGCGATGCCCTCTTATGGATACCCAGGGACAGGTTTTGCACGCATACCGACTGACACTTTGGCATCCAACGACTGGTGAAGAAATGTCGTTTGAAGCCCCGCTTCCCCGTTATTTTGAGGAATTGCTTGAGATGCTTGGGGGAGAGGGGCGATGAGTGCGAGACGAAATAGGAATGTATCCACTGTCAGTGCCGTTTTCATGGGCATTTGCGTTGTAGTGACGCTGTTGATACGCTTTTGCGGGTTGAACGAGTATGATGCGGCGATCTTGCTTGGCGCCTACTACAAGCCGTTTATCATGGCAGGCGAATGGTGGCGCTTGCTCAGCTGTGGCTTTGTCCATGTGAGTTTCCTGCATTTGCTTGTCAATCTTTTATCCTTGATGAACCTTGGACCATACATGGAAAAAAGGCTTGGCGTGCCAGGGTATCTTGCGGTATTGCTTGGGTCTGTCATAGGGGGAAGCTTATTTACATATGTGTCTGCCGGAAATGTGCTGATGGTAGGACTTTCTGGCGGGTTGTATGGCCTCATGGCGGGATATTCCTACATCTTGTTTCAAAGCAACGCCTGGCGCAACCAAGCGGTCAGGCAAGCAATGTTGCGGGTGTATGTTGTCAACATACTGATCAGCCTTATGCCTGGCATTTCCATGACGGCGCATTTTGGCGGTTTTATCACGGGGATGGTTCTGACAGGCTTGCTTGATAATAAAGACTATCGGAAGCACTTTGCCCTTGCCGGTCTTGCGTTTTTCGTGGCGATCGGGTATTTTTGCACGCGACCGCAGATTATCAAGAAGGACGAGAGATACATTGGGACTGATATCAATGTCCTGAAAAGGGAAAGAGAGCTAGGACTGCAATCGCATGCCTATGCCATGGCGGAGAAACTGGATCGGGTATATGGCACGGATGGCATAATCTTATCGACAATCAAGGAGGATAAGTAGATGGACAAAAGGGTCGATGTCCTGACATGGGACGAGTATTTCATGGGACTGGCGCATCTTTCAGCCTTGCGCTCCAAGGATCCCAATACCCAGGTTGGAGCGGCGATTGTCGATGAAAACCATCGTGTTGTATCGGTTGGATACAATGGCTTGCCAAAGGGATGTTCGGACGATGATTTTCCCTGGGCGCGGGAAGGGGGCGTCTTGGACACAAAATATGCGTTTGTCGTGCATGCGGAACTAAACGCAATCTTGAACTCCAAGTGGCCGGTTTCAGGATGCACGCTGTATGTGTCTTTGTTTCCTTGCAATGAGTGTGCCAAGGCAATTATCCAGGCTGGCATCAAGCGGATTGTCTATGAATCCGATAAATACGATGGCATTGATACAAATATCGCTTCCAAGCGCATGTTGCGCGCGGCTGGCGTCATATTGGACAAGATTGATAACACGATCGCCCTGAATGTTGTCAGGACGCAAAACAAATAAGCCGCCTTTGCAAGGCGGCTTGTTTTTGCGAGAAAATCATCGGCGCAATTTTTCTGTGTTCTTGAAATTCAGCTTGGCCACTTCGCCAAGACGATCAAAGCCATACTTGGAAACAAACTTTCTGGCACAGGTATCCGCAGGCTTTCCAGCGCCTTTCGCGAATTTCATTCCATAGAGTTCTTCCATCTGCAGCATCGTTTTCAGAAAAGCATAGCGCGAAATGATGGATGCGGCAGCGACAGCAGGGTATTTGTTTTCCGCCTTTGTCTCGAAGTGGATGCCTTTGACAACATCGGGAACATTTTTGAGATAGCCATAGTAAGTGGATTCCTTGGCGAATTGGTCGACAACGACCAACTTTGGCAAAGGAGCTTTATTGCGCAGGTGGACATATGCCTGATTGTGCATTTTTGCCTTTATCGCATTGAGGTTGTTTTCTTGATGAACTTGGTTGTATCTGGCGTTTGGCAGGACCAAAAGGGAATGGGGCAACATCTCCATCAGTTGTGGTCCGATTGTGAGCATATGCTCGTCGGTCAACTCTTTTGAATCACCGATGCCCAGCGATTTGATTGCATCACTGGTTTTTTCGTCCACAATACAGGCACATACGCATACAGGGCCAAAAAAATCACCTGTGCCCACTTCATCGCTTCCTGCCTGTGGAAGGATATCGTTTATTTGCGAAGTGGCTTTGGCGGTGGTTTTTGTTGCGCCGCCTCGCTTGATGTTTTCCTTGTCCTTGAAAGCCGAGGCATAGACATGGGCGTCTTTTCCTTGGAAAAGAACCTTGCCCGATTGATAGCATGTGATAACGGCGTTTTCTGGCCGTAGTTGCCAGACGGCGTGATCTGGCGCTGGGTGCTGGAATTCCTTCCAGGCATTGAAAAGCTTTTCCTGGTCTTCCTTGTCCAGGCGCAATGTCATTGAATTGTTCATGAAGATATTCTAGCATGGGCGTTGAATCGATCAACCGATTTTACTATGATATTATAGATAATAGTCTGGCACGCATAGGGGGTAGGTCGTGTTGGAACAAGGGGAGGTAGAATTATGTTTAACGTAACCGAAAGCTGGATCATGCCTGTAAACCTGGTCTTTTTCTTGTTTTTGGCGATGAATATGTATCTGGGGTACAGGACAGGCGTGTTGCGGCGTGTCATTGCATTGGTTGGCACTGTCGTGTCATTCTATGGCTCATGGCTGGTTGCCGGGATTGTCAGCGAATATGTCAGGATTGTACCGCGAAGCTGGATTCCGTTCGACAATTTCAAATACTCGCAATTGATTTCCCGTTTTGTTAATGAAGTCGCATGGTATGTCATCCTGTTTGTGGCGGTGAGGTTTATTTTCTTCTTGATTGACATTGCGGCCAGGGGACTTCAAAAGATCGGTCCGGTTCATATAGCCAGTTCGATCCTTGGAATGGTATTTAGCGTTGTCGAGACATGCATGCTTGTGCTTGCGGTCTGCGTTGTCCTCAATTCACCTTTTTTTACGAATGGAAATGAATTGATTGAAAAATCAGTTCTAGGGACAGTGAAGGGAATTGGCGAGTCGGTGCTGCAAGAAGTCGTGTCGCCTGTCATTGAATCTGATGCATTTGCGCAATTGTACAACGATGCTTCAAACCTGACGCAGGAACAGCTTGACAACTTGCGCGCATGGATGGAAGAACGCGGTTATGAAGATATTGAATTCCAATAATCTTGGCGAGGTGGCAAATGAGCATTGAAAAGAGTCTTGAATTAGATGTAATTCTTGAGCAAATAAAGCGCTATTGCGCTTTTTCGCTAGGCATTAAGCGTATTGAAGAATGCAAGCCTTCGTTTGACAAGCTTGTCATACAACGAGACAATGCATATTTGAGGGAAGCGCTGGCTTCCATCGTACATGTCGGCACAATGCCGTTTTCCGGCATTACCGACATTGGCTCCATCTTGGAAAGGGCACGGCGCCAAGGTGTGCTGAACGGACAAATGCTTGTGGATGAAATGCGATTTATCCGAGGTGTGAAGGGAATCGTTGCGTATGGAAAAGAAATCAGTGAAGTGGAGCATCCGAACCTGGAGGATTTGATTGGCTCGTTGGCAGTGCATGAGCGATGCGAGCGTTTTATCGCCGCTCGTATCAATGACTATGGCGAGGTCATGGATCAGGCAAGTCCCGCCTTGGCAAAAGTCCGCGCGCAACTTAGGCGAGTGGATGCGGAAATAAACGAAGCTGCCATGCGGTTTGTCAATAGCCACAAGGACTCCGTGGTGGACTCCATTGTTACCTATCGCGCTGGGCGAG
Source organism: uncultured Erysipelotrichaceae bacterium (assembly GCA_900315225.1). Taxonomy (GTDB): domain Bacteria; phylum Bacillota_I; class Bacilli_A; order Erysipelotrichales; family Erysipelotrichaceae; genus Bulleidia. The sequence goes on from OMYM01000045.1 coordinate 54,618, forward strand.
CGGTGATCTTGGTGAAAGCTTCGGAAAAGAATAGTTTTGGTGGACTGGTGTATGGCGATAGCGGCTCTGGCGCCGCTAGCTATGTGGAACCCGCTTCCTTGATCAACGTCAACAATAAAAAGCAACAGCTCATCAACCAAGAGCATGGAGAGATACAAAAGGTTTTGGAGGAATGCAGCGAAGAAGTCTCGAAAGTGGCGAAGGAAGAACTTGCTAATTTACAGACATGCGCGATTCTCGATGAGATTTTCGCCAAGGCGCAATGGGGTTGGGCGCACGAAGCTTATGCGGCAGAGCTTTCCGAGGAAAAGCAGTTGCACATTGAATACGGACGCCATCCTTTGATCGATGAGAAAAAGGTAGTCTCAAACAGCTATCACATTGTTCCACCCGTCTCTACGCTGTTGATCACGGGTCCAAACACGGGCGGAAAAACAGTGTCCATGAAAATTATCGGGCTATTTGTACTGATGACATATGCGGGCATGCCAGTGACCGCAGAGCGCGCGGTAATCCCGTATTTCGACAAGGTATTCGCGGATATTGGCGATGACCAAAGCGTGGTCGAGTCACTCTCGTCATTCTCGGCGCATATCAAGAAACAGGCTGAGATATGCAATTGCGCAACGGGCAACAGCCTTGTGCTGTTGGATGAAGTCGGCTCAGGAACCGATCCAAGGGAGGGCGAAAGCCTGGCGATCGCAATCCTGAATGAATTGCGCCAGCGCGGTACAATGACGGTTGCAACGACGCATTATGGGCGCTTGAAGTCGTATGGAAAGCGGCACGAAGACATTTTGATTGCGAGCGTGCAGTTCGACATGGAGAAACTAGAGCCAACCTATCGTTTCGTGGAAGGGTTGAGCGGGCAGTCGAATGCCTTTGCGGTGGCAGAGAGGTACGGCTTGCCTAAGCGAATTGTCAAGTATGCTGGCTTTCTAAAGGAACAGGCCAAGACGCAAGAGGATGAGCTGATTGAAAAGCTTGATCGGCAGCTGAACGAAGCTGCAAAGGAGCGCGAGGCGCTGCAAGCGGAACTTAAGGCAAACAGGGAGTTAAATCAGCAACTTCAAAAAGAAAAGAACGCCTTTGAAAGAGAACGTGACGAATGGCGGGCAAAGGCGGAAAAAGAGGCAGAGGCATATGTGGAGAAGGCACGGCGCGAGGCAGATGAGATACTTGCTGAGATGCGGGAAAGCTCCATGCAGTCGAAATACCACGAAGTACTGAATATCCGCAATAAATTGAAAGAGAGCGAAAAGGAAGCTGAACAGCCAGAACGCGTTGAGGGAGAATTTCGGGTTGGCGATGCTGTTGAATTGCGTTCATCCAATCAAGTCTGCGAAGTTGTTGAGGTTGGCAAGCGTGAGATTACGGTTGAATTCAATGGCCGAAAGATACGTGTCAAGAAGAACCAGATTCGCCACAGCAACCATGTAATTGTGCGCCAGAAGCCGCAGGCGACTGTGTCTATCGGCTCGGGCAGCATTTTTTCGAGCATGCCAATTGAGTGCAATCTGATCGGTATGCGCGTGGACGAGGCAATGGGGAAGATGACATCCTATGTCGACCAGGCAAAGGTACGTGGCTTGAAGACATTTCGCATTATACATGGGGATGGCTCTGGCGCATTGCGCAGCGCTGTGCATCAGGCATTGAAAAAAGACAAGGCCGTCAAGGAATTCCGGCTTGGCCTTGCCAATGAGGGAGGCAGTGGCGCCACGGTCGTGACGCTGAATTGACAGGTAGCAAGATGGACAAGGAATATATTAAGGCAAAGCTGCAGAATCTCCCTGATTCCCCTGGCAGCTACCAGATGAAAGACAAGGATGGGGAAATCATCTACGTGGGTAAGGCCAAGAATCTGCATAACCGCGTCAATCAGTATTTTGTCGGGGCACATGACTTCAAGACGACTAAGATGGTATCAAATATCGAGGACTTTGACTTCATCGTCACGTCTACGGAAAAAGAAGCCCTTGTACTGGAGATCAACCTGATCAAGAAATACCGCCCGAAGTACAACATCCAGTTTATCGATGATTCCAGCTATCCATATATCAAGCTGACCCGTGAGACATATCCAAGGCTGATGGTGGCGCGCGACTCGAAGAAGGATAAAAAGGCAAGGTATTTTGGACCGTTTCCCGATGCGTCTGCCGCGCGCGACACGCAAAAGCTCTTGCAGACGCTGTATCCTTTCCGCCGTTGCGATAGAATGCCGCACAAGGTGTGCCTCTATTACCATATGGGACAGTGTCTAGGACCTTGTGAATTCGAAATACAGCCAGAAAAGTACGGGGAAATGGCAGACCAGGTGACAAAGTTCATGAATGGCGACATCAAGGACGTGGAGGAAGGGCTCAAACGGAAAATGTATGAAGCCAGCGAAGCACTTGAGTTTGAAAGAGCCCAAGAATACAAGCTGTTGCTTGATAGTATCCATGAGATTACAAAGACCAAGCAGAACATTGAGAAAGATAATAGGGGAAGCCGTGATGTGTTTGCCTGGCACGCGGACAGGGGTTATCTTGCGATTACAGGATTCCTTGTGCGGGATGGCGTCATTATGAACAAGGAGTTTCGCTTGCGCCCGTTGTATGGCGATGCCGAGGATGAATTTGCTAGTTTCTTAATTCAGTACTACCAGGATCATCCTGCGGCAAAGGAACTCGTTATCCCCATGGAAATAGATGCAACGGCGCTAAAGGAAGTATTGGAATTTACAGTCTTCCAGCCCCAGCGCGGATATAAGAAACAACTGATCGATATGTGCCTTGAAAACGCTAAAAAGCAGCTGGATCTGAAATTCAGCACGGTGGAGCGGCAGCAGACAATGACCGACCAGGCGGTTGAACAGTTGTCGAAACTGGCGGATAGACCGATGAATCGCGTCGAGTTGTTTGACAATTCCCATACTTCAGGCACATTTACCGTTGCAAGCTGCGTTGTCTATGAAGATGGCGTGCCAGACAAGAAAAGCTATCGTCTTTATAAGCTTCATACCGCAAATAGCGATGTTGATTCAATGAAAGAAGTGGTGTATCGGCGCTATTTCCGTTTGTTGAATGACGATGGACGTTTGCCGGATGGCATTCTGGTAGATGGCGGCTGGACACAGATCGAGGCCGCCAAGGAAATCCTTGATTCCCTTGGCTTGGCTGAAACAATCAAGGTCATGGGGCTTGTCAAAGACAGCCATCACAATACCAACGCATTAATGGATACCAATGGCAAGGTCTTCGACATTGACAAGAACTCGGGTTTGTTCTTTCTATTGACAAGGATGCAGGATGAAGTCCACAGAGTTGCTATCAGTTATCATCGCAAGCTGCGCGCCAAGGCGCAGACGAAATCGGTTTTGGATGAAGTGGAGGGCGTTGGTCCCAAGCGAAAGAAGCAGCTGTTAAAGGCGTTTGGCAATTTCAGCTCATTGAAAGAAGCGAGCATCGACGACATTGCCAAGATTGTGCCTAGGCAAGTTGCGCAAAATGTATATGACGCATTGCATGTGGAAAATGAAAACGGCTGATTGGCAGCCGTTTTCATTTTCCATGGCAAGATGGCGGTCAAAGCATCGATTTGATGCGTTGCGCAAGTTTTTTATCGTTTTGAATGTTTGTGACATACTGCTTGGAAGCATCGATAAATCCCTTGGGTCCAACCATCTCAGGGTTTTTCTTGTAGATTTCGTAGATTGCAATTACGATAGGAAGTGCTAGCTTGACATACTTGTTTTTTGCATCATCCTCCGCTTTTTTTTCGGCGTAAGCTTGCGTCTTGACTTGCGCCAAGGTGGCGTAGCGCTGTATATCGTCAAGGACAGGCTTTTTTTCGGCAAGCGCCCTGACCATTCCCATGAGCGACATGACAAGCCGGACAAGGAATGCCACAACCACGAAAATGGCAACAATGAAAATATAATGATTATACGGACTTAAAGATATCGGCATAATGTGTTTCCTTCCTTGTGTTTATTGTACCAGAAAAAGATTGCTTGGTACACGCCGTTGTTTTTGTTGTGCTATAGTTTTTTCATGAAAAAAATAAAGATTGTTTTGGTCAGCGATAATCATGGAATGCGGGAATGTCTTGCGCAGGTGCGCAAGATGCATGCGGATGCGGATTATTTCATGCATTGCGGCGATTCTTCGCTACCTGGCTACCTCATGGAGGGATTTGCGACAGTAAAGGGGAACAACGACTATTATGGAGAATACCCGCTAATGAAAGTGCTTCACGTTGGGGAACACGTCATTTACTTGACGCATGGACATTGCGATATGTTCATGCGTCAATATAAGATGCTTGCGGACAAGGCAAGGTCTTTTGGCTGCGACTTGTGTTTTTTCGGGCATACGCACATTCCGTTGGATACACAGATCGATGGGGTGCGGTTGTTGAACCCGGGATCGATTTGTTTTAACCGGGATGGCTCCGAACCCTCATATATGATTGTCACACTGGAAGGAAAGAGCGTGGAAGCAAAGCTTTTGCGATATCAAAGAATAAAATGAAAAAAACACTTGACAAATAATCGGGAAAGGGGTAATCTATCTGTGTTGTCGTCGTAGCTCAGTTGGATAGAGCTCACGCCTTCTAAGCGTGTGGTCAAGAGTTCGAGTCTCTTCGACGACGCCATGAAAGCCGCGCGTTAGTGCGGCTTTTATATATATTGCTGCGGCATGTTGTGCAAGGAGGAACATGGAACGCTATTATGAGGAAATCCTGGAGGAGACGCGGCATCTTGCAAGCAAGGGAATGGAAGAACAGGCGCTGTATGTTATTGAAAAGGAACTTGGGATGCCATATGTACCCGAGGATGCCGAGACTTGTCTGAAGCAAGAGGTTGGGCGCTTGCGCTATCAGATCGCGGATAAAAAGCCTTTGCGGAAAGAGTCAATGGAGACGCTGCTGTCCTTGTTGAAAGGAACTCCCCAGCAACAATTGCATGCGGCATATGTGCTTTCGGGAAGAAATTTGCTCCATTGCCTGGATGAGGTGAGGGAGTACCTTGCCGATGAGCCGCTTCCAGAGGCTTCGGCGGTATTGATCGAGGCGCTTGCCGAGCAAAAGATCTACGATGATTTCAAGATGGTGAGGGATGGCGTTGAATATTTGTTTTGCAGCGACGAGGTGATTCCGATTGCCGAGTCAGAAGGGTATCTTTTGGCGAAGGAATACCTTGATGAATGGCTGGGCAATGATTATCCCGACATGCATCGGATGAGTTGCGATGTTCTTTTGCATGCGGCTTATGTGTTTCTTCCGTTGAGCTATGGCGCCGATGAAGCGCTTGAACTTGCCCTGATGGCGATAGAGACAGTCAGCCACATGATGGACGAAGGGCAGGTGTACAACCGGATAAAGAAAAAATTAGCACTTTAAGCTTGACAGTGCTAAATGGTGGGAGTAAACTATTTGCGAGCATTCAGAAAGAGTGCTAGAATTATGGCTGTTTTGATGTTGTTTCTTATTTCATGTAGCATATTGGCATTGGCCTTGTTATAATAGGACGGCATTCAAATAAAGTAAATGATAGTAAAGGAGCGATACAATGTCAGAATGGACACTGAACACTGATTCCATGGGTCGGCTAACGATCACTGTGGAAGGCGAAGAATGGGAAAAGGCGGTTGACAAATCCTTTAGAAAAATTGCCAGGGAAATAGAGCTTCCTGGTTTCCGCAAAGGGAAAGCACCGAAAAACATGCTGTTGAAGAGGCTGAACATGCAGTCGGTCTACTACGAGGCTTTTAAAACGAACATTGACAGTTGGCTTGGCAAGGCGGTCTTGGAGCATAACCTTAAGGTTATCTCTCAGCCTCAGGTTGTGGGAACACCTTCCTTCAGCAAGAGCAATGCGACTGTCACTATTGATCTTGAAGTATTCCCGACAGGAAAGATAGCTGATTACAGCGGCATCGAATACAAGGTTGAGGAACCTGAAGTCACCGATGCGATGGTTCAGGCTGAACTGGAAGATTTGCGCAGGAGATACACGGAGATCGAGGAGATTGATGGAGAGGCTGGCCGAGACAACATAGTCAATATCGACTTCGAAGGATTCATCGACGATGTGGCGTTTGATGGCGGCAAGGCTAGTTCCTACGATCTTACCCTTGGCAGCAATTCCTTTATCCCAGGCTTTGAGGATCAGCTGATTGGAGCAAAGGCGGGGGATGAAAAAGAAATCGTTGTGACATTCCCTGAGGATTATAGCAATGAGAATATTGCAGGCAAGGAAGCGGTATTCAAGGTCAAGGTCAACAACGTCAAGAAGGAAACAATTCCCGAGGTTGATGATAATTTTGCGGAAGATGTCAATTTCCCGAATGTCAGCACGGTTGATGAACTGATGGATTATCTCAAGGGTGCAATAGCGAAATCGCTAAAGGGAAAACTTGAGCAACAGGCGGAAAGACGTTTGGAGGCTGAGGTTGCCGACTTGTGCCTGAATGAAATCCCTGGACATTTGATCGAGGAGCGTGCCAAGGAAATGCTGAACAACGCTTTCACAAACGTTCAGAATGCGGGATATAGCGTTTCGCAATATATACAGCTGACGGGTAAGGGTACCGAAGAGATGCTGGAGGAAATGAAGGGTAATGCGGAGCAGTCCCTTAAATTCGAACTGGCCATAGATGCGATCGGAAAAGCAGAAGGAATTACTGTTACGGATGAGGAAGTGAAGGAGTCCCTGAGGGAAAGTGCCGAGGAGCTTGAGATGAATGCCGAAGAGTTGTTGAATCAGGTCAATTTTGACGATGTCAAGCAAGAAATCCTTCAAAGGAAGGTTATTGACTTCCTAAAGGGAAAAGGCACAGTGACTGAGGGCGAGGAAGCTGAGTAGTCTTTCTGGCTTGGTTTCAATAGACGATAATAAGACGCTCTGCAAAGCGTCTTATTTTACACCATCTTGCACATAGAAAAGGAGGTGCAATGTATGAGCGAAGACAGATATATGAAGGTTCCAGCGGTTTGCACGAGGGGAATCCTTGTGTTTCCCGGGCAGGATGTCTTGATTGAAGTCGGCAGGACGAAGTCAATCAATGCGGTCAATGAATCAATTGGAACATATGATTCATTGGTTTGGATTGTTTGCCAGAACGATATCATGGTTGATGATCCTGCGGAAGAGAATCTATACCGTGTTGGAACGCTGGCCAAGATAAAAGTGGTCAGGCGAAAAGAAGGCTTTATCCGCGTGACATTTACCGGCATGCATCGAGCTAGGCTGATTGGCATTGAAGACATCAAGACGATGATGCTGGCGGAAATCGAAATATTGGAAGAGGTTTTTGGCGACAGAGGGGAAGAGGCTGCCTTGGTCAAGAGGGTTGTCTCTGAGTTTGACCGCACTGCCGGGGTAAGCGCTATATTCCCCGTTGAAGTCACAAGACAGTTTTCCCAGGGTGTAAGCGCAGCTTCGCTGACAGATCAGTTTGCGCAGTTTGTCAACATGGATCCCTCCATGAAGCAGAGGTTCCTGGAGCAGGTGAATGTCAATGAGCGCATGTTGATGGTCATTTCCGAGCTAGGGCGCCAGCAAAGGCTTTCGCAGATTGAAAATACGATCAACACCCGGGTGAAGGAACGGATTGACGATGGGCAGAAGGAATACTATCTCCGGGAAAAGCTGAAGGCGATCCGCGAGGAACTTGGCGATGTGTCTAACTTAAGCGATGACACTTCCCAGATGCGCGAGATGCTGGAGAAAAATCCGTACCCTGAGCATGTCAAGGACAAGGCTTATGAAGAGTTGCGCCGGTATGAAATGTTGCCGCCGGGTAGCGGTGAGGCAAGCGTGCAGAGAAGTTATCTTGACTGGCTGCTGAAAGTCCCGTGGTATGAAAAGACCAAGGATAACGAGGATCTGAACGCTGTCAGAGGCGTCCTTGATGAGGATCACTATGGTCTTGACAAGATCAAGGATCGTGTCATGGAGTATCTTGCGGTCAAGCAGATGACCCAATCGCTCAGTAGCCCAATTCTTTGTCTCGTTGGACCTCCTGGCGTAGGAAAGACTTCCTTGGCAAAGTCGGTTGCGCGTGCGCTTGACCGCAAGTTTGTCAAAATGTCGCTTGGCGGAGTGCGTGATGAAGCTGAAATCAGGGGGCATAGGCGTACGTACCTTGGCTCTATGCCAGGGCGTGTAATCCAGGGCATGAAGAAGGCTAAGGTCATCAACCCTGTATTCTTGATCGATGAGATCGACAAGATGGGTGCTGACTACAAGGGCGATCCAAGCGATGCATTGCTGGAAGTCCTTGACCCTGAGCAAAACAGTGTCTTCTCCGACCATTATCTGGAAGAACCATATGACTTGTCGGATGTCATGTTTATTGCTACGGCGAACTACCTCGAAAACATTCCTGCGCCTTTGCGCGACAGGCTGGAGATCATCGAGCTGCCGTCTTATACGGAGATCGATAAGGTGCAAATCGCCAAGGAACACTTGATTCCAAAGCAGATGAAGGCCAATGGCTTGAAGGAAAACCAGTTCTTCTTAAAAGAAGACGAGCTGCTGTATTTGATTCGCCACTATACCAGGGAAGCAGGCGTAAGACAGCTGGAAAGAGTGATTGCTTCGCTTTGCCGCAAGACTGTCCTTGCCATCCTCAAGGAAGGAAAGGAATCCATCACTGTCACCAAGGAATTGGTCGGCTCATGGCTGGGCAAGGAATTGTTTGAACACGGAAACAAGGAAAAGAAGAACCAGGTTGGAACGGTTACGGGGCTAGCGTATACGCAGTTTGGCGGCGATGTCTTGCCTGTCGAGGTAAACTATTTCAAGGGCAAGGGAAAGCTTGTCATTACAGGACAGCTTGGCGATGTCATGAAGGAGAGTGCATCGATCGCGCTTGATTATATCAAGGCGCATGGCGATGACTTCAAGATTGCACCGGAGTTTTTTGAACAGAATGACATTCATATCCATGTTCCAGAGGGAGCGGTTCCAAAGGATGGTCCTTCTGCGGGTGTAACCATGACCACTGCCTTGGTTTCGGCAATCACTGGGCGTGCAGTGCATAGCGACTTGGCAATGACAGGAGAAGTAACCCTTCGCGGCAATGTCTTGCCGATTGGTGGCTTGCGTGAAAAGTCCTTGGCGGCGCATCGTGTTGGGATTTCTCGCATTGTGATACCTCAGAAGAACCTGAGGGATCTTGATGAGTTGCCAGAGATTGTCAAGGAATCGATCAAGTTCATCCCTGTCGAGAAAGTTTCGCAGGTGCTTGACGAGGCATTGGTGAAAGAATGAAGAGTCATGATGCGTTCTTGTTGAAGACAGCCGCCGAGCAACGTCAGTGGCCTCAGACCAATTTGCCAGAGCTTGTTTTTTGCGGCAGGTCGAATGCAGGGAAGAGTTCATTGATCAATGCATTGACCAACCGCAAGAATCTTGCATATTCTGGCAAAACGCCGGGAAAGACAAGGCTTTTGAATTTCTTCCTCGTCGACAAACGCGTCATCTTTGCGGATGCGCCAGGGTATGGTTATGCCCAGGGCATCAAGAATGCCGCTGAGAAATTTCGCATGTTGATGGATCCGTACATGGGGCGTCGTCAGCAGTTGAAAGGCATGGTCATTGTCTTGGATTGCCGAAGGGTTCCCAATGCGGACGACCAGACGATGGTCGAATATGCCAAGGCAAGGCATTTGCCGATTATTGGTGTATGCACCAAGGTGGACAAGCTCTCTCGGTCGCAGTTGCTCAACCAAATGAAAGTAATCGCACAGACGCTGGATTTGCCTAGGGAATCCCTGCTTCCATGCAATAACTTGAAAAAGATTGGGGTCGATGAGATTTGGCAAGCAATAGACGAAATCATCCAAGAGGAGGCATAAAGCCTCCTTTTTTGCTATTTTGGCGCAAGGTTGCCAAAATGGCGCTGCTTTGTCTTTATTTCTACGGCAGGAATGTTGTTGTTATGCTAAAATGAACGTTGCACAGGGGGTTCATTATGAAAGTGATGATTGCCGCCGGAGGAACCGGCGGACATATATATCCGGCAGTTGCCCTTGCCGAGGTGCTAAAAGAAAGAGATCCGAAGACGGAAGTGGTTTTCTTCGGTTCAAATAATAGAATGGAGTCAACGGTGATTCCATCGCTTGGATACCGTTTCCATGGAATACGAATGTTTGGAATGAATGGCAGGCTGTCCGCTAAAATCGGTTCCGCTGTCTCAATGCTTAGGGCGGAAACTTTATGCCGCAAGCTTATGCAGGAAGAGAAGCCTGATATCGTGGTCGGTTTTGGAAACTACATAAGTGTTCCCTTGGTCAGGGCTGCGCATCATTTCAAGATTCCAACGGTACTTCACGAACAAAACAGTTATGCGGGAAAAGCCAATCGTTTTCTTGCCCGCATTGCGGACAAGATAGTTGGCTGCTATGAGAGCAACCTCAAGCAGTTTCCCGCTGGAAAGACACTTTTGCTGGGAAATCCCGAGGCATCGATCGCCGCAAAGACAAAATGGGATCCCTCGATTCTCAAGGAATATGGCCTGAAGGAGGATGTTCCTTTTGTCATATGCATGATGGGTTCGCTGGGTTCTTCCTCGGTATCGAAGGTTATCGACGATTGCCTGGACTATCTTGGAAAACAGTTCAATGTGATTGTGGCGACAGGCAAGTCAAACAGCTATACGTATAAGCATGATTCAAGGGACAATATCCGGATTGTGGAATATGTGGACGGCAAGCAAATGTTGAAAGGTTGTGCCCTTGCGGTTCTTCGCGCCGGTGCAACAACGATGGCGGAAATCGGCGCGATTGGTACACCTTCTATCTTGATCCCGAGTCCGTATGTGCCAAACAATCACCAATACTACAATGCGCGCGAATTGTCGGATTTGGATGGCGCTGTGCTGATAGAAGAGAAAGACCTGAACGCCAAAGGTCTAGCAGATACAATCAATGAATTGATGGCAAATCCGGAAAGAAGGGAAATATTGCGCGCCAATGCATACCGTGCAGGAAAAAGAGATGCTGCGGAAAAAATGGTGGACTTGATGGAGGAATTGATTGGCAATGAGTAGTTTGCTAAATAAATTATGTGGATATTGTGAGGTGGAAGTGGATCAGCCTCTCTCAAAAATGACAACTCTAAGGATTGGGGGAAATGCGAAATATGTTGCATATCCAGATACGTTGGCTTCATTTGAGGGCTTGATGCGGGTATTGCGTGATGAGGGTGTTGCCTGGAAGATATTTGGCAAGGGCAGCGACATCCTTTGTTCCGATGATGAATACGATGGGGTGATTGTACGCTTGGACAAGCATTTTCATCATCGCTATTTCAATGGGACGATGTTGATTGCCGAGGCAGGAGCGCCATTGGTCGGCTTGGCTTCGGAAGCAATGAAGCTTTCACTGTCAGGTCTTGAGTTTGCCAGCGGCATTCCAGGGACGGTCGGGGGCAGTGTTTTCATGAATGCTGGGGCATATCGTTCATGCATGGCGGATATTGTAAGCGAGGTGTTGGTCTACCGGGATGGGGATTATTGCTGGATGAATAACAAAGACTGTCAGTTTGGTTATCGTTCAAGCATTTTCCAGTCTCATCCCAGTTGGGTTGTTCTAGCGGCCATCATCAACCTAAAGGAATGCCCAAGGGAAGAAATATCCAAGTTGATGGAGGAGCGAAGGCAAAGGAGAATCAACACGCAGCCACTTGATAAATTCAGCTGTGGCTCGGTTTTTAGAAACCCGGAAAATGACAATGCATGGCGCTTGATCCAGGAGATTGGCTATCGGGGAAAGAAAAAGGGAGATGCTTGCGTTAGCGAAAAGCATTGTAATTTCATAGTCAATGAAGGGAATGCGACAGCGAAGGATTATATCGAGTTGGTGCAGGAAATCATAGTCATTGTCCAGCAGCGATTTGGCATTACGTTGGAAACAGAAATGGAGATGTTTAATTGGCAGGAAAAATAACCAGCAGACCAGAGAACATCCCGGATACACCAGGTGGCGTGGTCGCAAAACTGCAATCTAGCGAAAACCGCAAGTTGCGTTTGAGAAAAATAAAAAAACGTCTTCGTTTTTACATGATGCTTGTGGGTGTTTTTGTTGTGCTTGCCGGTTATTTTTCAATGCCTGTATCCAGGGTAAGTACAGTTTCCGTCAGTGGGCTCCATAATTTGACAAACGAATATATTGTTGAAATCAGCGGATTGACTCCATCGACAGACTATTATTTGACGGTTCCATATCTTATCGAAAGAAAGATCAAGAGTGATCCGATGGTTGAAAGCGCATCGGTATCGCTGGAGAACGAAAACACAGTTAGGATCATCGTCAAGGAAAAAAAGGCGATTGGGTACCGCTATGAGGACGAGCCTGTGATTTTGCTTGCGGACAATACCAAGGCGCCGCTCAAGAGTGAGTATTTGGAAATGATAGCGAATCTTCCGTTGATTACCGGCTTTGAAAGCGCAGAGCAGACAAGGTTGCTTTCAAAGGGATTGGCGAACGTCAAGACGGAAGTGATCGAGGATATATCCGAAATCACCCAATATTCTTTGCAATACGACGACGAGGCGGTCAGGGTGTTGATGCGCAATGGGGGAAATGTCATTGCGAACTACTATAGCATGGAGACGCTAAATCAGTTTAATGCCATCTATACCCGCATGCCGGATAGAACCATGTGCATCTTTGCGCCGGAAGATGCAGAGTATGCCTACACCAAGGTTTGCCCTTGGAATGAGGAAAGCGAAGAAAGAGAATTTTGGCTTGATTTGAATGGCGAGATCATGCGAAACAAATACGGTGATCCTGTGTACAAGCGGTATTATACTGATGCCGATGGAAATTATGCGTTGGATGAAGAAGGAAACAAGATACCTATTCCCGTGGATGAGAATGGGATTCAGTTGCGGGACGAGGATTTCATCGAGCATTATGAAGAAGGGTTATATGCTTCTGGAACGCTTGTTTTTCCTGAAGAATAAATAGCTGGTTTCCGATGTATTTGCGTTTCTACAGGAAATGAATCTATGAACGGAAACCTGTGATTATACCAGAAGCCTCAATTATCTGTTCCAGATGATTGAGGCTTCTGGTATAATAATCATGTGTGTAAAGGAGTTGCATTTTCATGGCGATTGAAAAGAAAACGAATTATGGCGATATCTCGATTACCGAGGATGCGGTCGCAACGTTGGTAGGCGGTGTTATTACGGAATGCTATGGCGTCGTTGGCATGGCATCGAAGCAGGTCTTGCGTGATGGCTGGGCAGAGCTTCTCAAGAAAGAAAACTATGCAAGAGGCGTTGTTGTCAAGAACAATGACGATGGTCTGGCGATAGATCTATATATTATTGTTGGTTTTGGCGTACGTATTTCGGAAGTTGTCGCGGAGGCACAGAAGAAGGTTAGGTATGTCCTTGAAAAGTCGCTTTCGCGCGAAGTCACGGAAGTGAATGTGTTTGTGCAGGGCGTACGCGTTATTTCTTAGCGGGGTGGATTTCACATGGATAAGATCAATGGAGCGATAATGAAAGGCATGCTGGAAAGCGCATGCAATAACCTGAACAACCACAAGAAAGATGTGGATGCGTTGAATGTGTTTCCGGTACCAGATGGAGATACAGGTACAAACATGTCCCTGACCTTTACCAATGGAATGGCTGAGGTTGTCAAGAGTGGCAGTGAGTCTTTGCCGGTTGTTACAAAGACTTTGAGTAGGGGTCTGTTGATGGGAGCAAGGGGAAATTCCGGCGTTATTCTGTCCCAGATTTTCCGCGGATTCAATCAATCGGTGGGCGTAAAGGAAGAATTGAACGCGAAGGATTTCAGCGATGCGATGGTGAACGGCTCAAAGCTTGCCTATAAGGCAGTCATGAGACCAGTGGAAGGGACAATCTTAACGGTGATCCGCGAGAGTAGCCAGAAGGGAGCCGAGTTTGTCGAAGGGCATCCGGAATGCTCATTGGAAGAATATGTGGCTGTTCTTTGCGCCGAAGCCGAGGCATCCCTCGGCAGAACGCCCGAGCTATTGCCGGTGCTGAAGGAAGCCCATGTCGTTGATAGTGGCGGAAGCGGCTTGAAGCATGTGCTGGATGGCTTCAAGGCTTACCTTGACGGCAAGCCGATTGCGGTTGGCGAAGCTGTGGCGAAAATTGTGCATGAAAAGAACGAAAAGGCATCGGGCTATCGCACGGAATATATCTTATCCCTATCCAACAGCGGGAAAAACAGCTTCAAGGAAGAACGTGTCAGAAAGTCACTGGAGAAGATCGGCAACAACTTGACGTTAATCCTTGATGGAGATACAGTGAAGCTTCGCATCAACACCATGATGCCAGGCGAGGTACTTACCCTTGGCCAAAGATACGGTGAATTCGTTAAGATACAAATCGAGAATATTCAGGATGAGTTAAAGCCTTCGATCCTTGACGAGAATGAGCCTGAGGTGGAGATGAATGAGTGTGGAATGATTGCCGTTGCGGCTGGTGAAGGATTGAAAAAAATGTTTGCGCTATATGGCGTTGACATTGTTGTGTCTGGCGGACAGACCATGAATCCATCCACCGAGGATTTTGTGACGGCGATCAAGAAAGTAAACGCAAGGAATATCTTCATCTTCCCCAATAATTCGAACATCATCATGGCCGCCAAGCAGGCGGCGGAGGTCACGGATGACAAGAATGTCATTGTCATTGAGACAAAGTCCATTCCGCAGGGAATCGCCGCATGCGTCTCCTTCAATCCGCAGGAAAGTGTTGAGGCTATCACGGAAACGATGAATGATGCGATCACAAGCGTCAAGACTGGTCAAGTCACATATGCGATCAAGGATACGACGATGGATGGGCGCGAGATTCATTCTGGCGACTACATGGGAATTTGCGGCAAAGAAATCGTTGTTATTGGGCAGGATAAGCTGGATGTCACAAAAAAGCTGCTCTCTGTGTTGTGCGATGAGGATTCCGAGATGGTGACATTGATCGCTGGCGAAGATGCCTCAAAGGAAGAATGCGATGCATTGCAGGAATACCTTGAGGAATTCGAGGTGGACGTTGACTTCCAGCAAGGCGGGCAGCCTGTCTATAGTTTTATTATTGGCGTTGAATAAGCGGGAGGAATTCCGCTTTTTTCTTATGCGCGCGCATCGTGTATAATCATGAAAGAGCATAAATTGCACAAGGGGGAAATAATATGAAAAGACTTGGCATTTCGGTATATCCGGAACATACGACAACGGAAAAGACATATGAATACATCCGCTATGCAGGCAGCCTTGGCTTCAAGCGTGTTTTCACATGTTTTCTGTCTCTGACGGGCAGCAGTCAAGAAACCATTGAACATTTCAAAGGACTGACTGCCGTGGCGCATGAAGCGGGGATGATCGTCTCTGCCGACACAAATCCAGAGGTATTCAAAAAGATGGGCGCAACGCCTTATGACTTGTCTGTCTTCAAAGAGATCGGTCTGGATGTATTGCGTTTGGATGGGCATTTTGGCGAAGTGGAGGACATTGCGATCACCCATAACAAAGAAGGGATCATGATCGAATACAATGCTTCTGGGACAATTGCCATTGAGAATATGCTTGCGTGTGGAGCGGACGGGGAGAACATGTGTTTTTGCTCGAATTTCTTTCCCCAGCGCCATACAGGCATGGGGCTTGACAGGTATATTGAGCTGACTTCGCGATATCGCAAGGCTGGCATGCATATCGCAAGCTTCATCACTTCGCAAGAGAAAGGAACGTTTGGACCCTGGCCTGTATACGATGGATTGCCCACGCTGGAAATGCACCGGGATCTTCCAGCCGATCTTCAACTGCGCCATCTTGCGGCCATCAATCTTTGCCAGGATATTCTTGTGGGCAATTGCTTTGCATCGCGAGAAGAACTGAAGCTGCTTGCGGAAACGGATCTTTCCCGCATCAACACGCGCATTGACCTGGAAGAGGGCATTTGCGATACGGAGAGGGATATTGTCTTCTGGGACAAGCATGCACATCGCGATGATTGTAATGACTTGATCATTCGTTCGTCTTGGCCAAGGGTTGTATTTAAGGGAAAAAGCATCCCGATGCGCCAAAGGAAAGAGAAGATTGCCCATCGCGGGGACGTATTGGTTGTCAATGACAATCTTGAGCATTATCGCGGAGAACTTTGGATTGTGCTGAAGGATCTTGAGGTTTCGGATCAATACAATTTCGTTGGCAAGATTCCAGAAGAGGAGCAGATATTGCTTGATTGGATTAAGCCAAGGGGTCTTTTCGGCATTATCCAGTGAGAAGGCATGGCAACCCATGGAATTAGATGATAAAGCTTTGAAGCTGACGGGGAAGCGTATCGAAGATTTGCATCGGCTTGGGCTATATGACACCGAATCTCTCTTGGCGTATTACCCGATAAGATACGATGCCATGAACAACATGCCTTTTGAAAACTGGGCGGAAAAGGACAAGGTGACATTTGAGGGTGAGGTAGTAAAGACTGCAAGCACTTGGCAATATGGAAAACGATCAACCACAACTTTCGAGGTCATGGCATGGGACAGGGTGCTGAAGATTACCATCTTCAACCGTCCCTGGGCTTCTTCCCTTCGTTTGAACCAGGTCGTGACAATCAATGGGATCTACCAAGGGAAAAACAGGGTCACGGCGTTGAGCTATGACACTAAGCGGCTTGCGGAGCATGATGCAGTGACACCTATATATAGCGTCAAGGCTGGGATCAGGCAAAGCACGGTGCATGCATGCATTGAAAAGGTTTTTTGCGCCGTGGTAAACGAGATACAGGACATTGTTCCCCAATCGTTGGTCACGCGCTACCGATTGCTTAGGAAGGCGCTGGCGTTGCGCTACATTCATTTTCCTACATCCATGGATGAGGTAAAGCAGGCTTACAGGACATTGAAATACGAGGAGTTTCTTCGTTTTTTCACATCGATCGAGGTGATGCGACAGGAGGAAATCGCCAATGTTTTTCGTCCTCCCCATTGTTTCGACGTGTCGAGGATCAGAGAGGCAATCGCAAGGCTGCCCTATGCATTGACACCAGATCAGAAGAGCGCACTTGACGATATCCTGCGTGATATGTCGTCGACTGTACCTATGTACCGCCTGCTACAGGGGGACGTTGGCTGTGGCAAGACTACGGTGGCGGCGTTTGCCATGCAAGCTTGTGTCTTGGCGGGGCGCCAGGCGGCGTTGCTTGCGCCAACGGAAATACTGGCGAGGCAACATCTTGCTTCGCTTGCCTTGATCCTGAAGGATTGCGGCATTGCCATGGACGTTTTGTATGCTGGCTTGCCAGCGAAGAAGAAAAGGCAAGTAATAGAGGATATAGCCAAGGGGAAAATACAAATCGTTGTCGGGACACATAGCTTGATCCAGGAGGATGTATTGTTTTTCGATCTTGGTTTAGTCATCGCGGATGAGCAACAAAGGTTTGGCGTAGAGCAAAGAAGGGCGTTTCGCAAGAAGGGGGATTACTGTGATTTCCTGCTGATGAGCGCAACGCCGATCCCAAGGACATTATCCGCAACGTTGTATGGCGACATGGACATATCGACCATTGAGTCGATGCCTCTCGGGCGCAAGGTGCCAATTACCAAGCTGATCAAGGAAAACAGCTTTCGTTCGGTCTTGGACGATGTGAAGAAATTACTGGTAGCTGGCAGGCAACTGTATGTGATTTGCGTTGCGATTGATGAAAACGAAGAGATGGATGTCAGGAACGTGAACGATACTTGCGCCGCCTTGCAAAAGGCGTTTGGGGAATATCGTTGCGATATGTTGCATGGGCGGATGAACAGTGCGCAGAAACAAGAGGCAATGGACAGGTTCTATCGCAACGAAGTACAGATACTTGTCTCCACGACTGTCGTGGAAGTCGGCATGAACGTTGTCAATGCGACAGGGATGATTATCTATGATGCCGAAAGATTCGGGCTTTCCCAGCTTCATCAGCTCAGGGGAAGAATACAGCGGGGAAACGAGCAAGGGCAATGCTGGCTTCTTACCTCCAGCAAGGACAGCAAGGCGTTGGAGAGGCTATCGGTGTTGGTGAAGACGTGCAACGGATTTGAAATATCCTACGAGGATTTACGGCTAAGGGGTCCGGGTGATATACTTGGAACAAAGCAAAGCGGCAAGCCTGATTTTATTTTGGGGAATGTGGTCAGCGACACGGCCATCATTAATACTGCGCGCGCTGACGCACGAGTGATAGCGGCGGATCCAGGCAACCTGGATTATGCTGTGTTGTTGGAAAATGCCAGGGCATCTGCCGCAAGCCGCGATTAGGAGGTGAATGGTTTGGATATAGTGGATTGGCTAAGGAAGAGGGGGATTCGGATCAATGACCCTACTTTGGTGCATCAGGCGTTCATGCACTCTTCCTATGCCCATGAGCACAAGGGAAGGCATGATAATGAACGCTTGGAGTTCATGGGGGATGCGGTTTTGCAGTTGTGGTCAAGCAATGCGATTTTCCCCTTGAATCTTTCCGAGGGGAGGATGAGTCAGCTCAGGGCGCAATTGGTGTGTGAAAAAGCATTGGCGATCTATGCCAGGCAGCTGCATCTCAACGATTTCTTGCTTCTTGGAACGGGCGAGGAAAGGACTGGTGGAAGGAATAAAGATGCCATCATTGCGGATATGTTCGAGGCTTTTCTTGGCGCCTTGTTCTTAGACCAGGGGATGAAGGCAGTAGACAATATACTTGACGAAGTGATAGCGCCAAGGCTGCAGCATCCCGAAGATATCGGGATTACCCAGGACTATAAGACGCGGCTCCAGCAATATGTGCAGACAGATGCTAGAAGAACGGTGCGCTACGAGCTGGTCGAGGAGACCGGTCCTGCCAATGCGCCAGTGTTTACAATGAATGTCGTGGTGGATGGATTGATTCTAGGCAGTGGCGTCGGGTCGACGAAAAAACAGGCTGAGCAGAACGCTGCCAAGGATGCCATCGCCAAGATGGCACAATAATGAGAGGAGAAACTATGAAAATCAATGAACTTCGAAAGTTTATCGAGACAGGTGGATTGGATGAGAAACTTGCGGCGCTGTATGGGGAAGCGAACATAGCAGCGCAAAGGCTTCGCTATGACGATATTCTAGTCAAGGCATGCAATATGTTCGGAGATCGCGAGGCGCAGCTATATTCGGCTCCTGGAAGAACCGAGGTCGGCGGAAACCATACGGACCACCAGCTTGGGGCTGTTCTTGCGGCTTCCTTGAACTTAGATGTGGTTGCTGCCGTGGTTTTAAGCAACGACATGGTGGTCAGGTATGCCTCAAAGGGTTTCGATGTTAAGCCGGTGGATCTTAAGGAACTAGGCATCCATGACGAAGAAGCCAACACGACCGAAGCGCTGATCAGGGGAACGGCTGCTGGACTTGTCGAGCGCGGATGCAAGGTCGGTGGTTTCATGGCATATGCGGAAAGCGATGTCATCGCTGGCGGAGGCATGTCTTCATCGGCTGCGTTTGAAGTGTTGCTTGGAACGATTTTCAACGGGCTATACAACGATGGTGCCATCGATTCGCAGACTATTGCCAAGAATGGTCAATATGCAGAGAACGTTTATTTCAAGAAGCCGTGTGGGTTGCTTGACCAGATGGCGTGTTCGGTGGGTTCGTTTGCGGCGATCGATTTCAAGGATCCAAAGAATCCAGTTGTCGAGAAAGTCGACTTCGACCCGGCATCCTATGGGTATGACTTGATCTTGACCGATGTCAAGGCAAGCCATGCAGAGCTTTCTGATGAATATGGCGCCGTTCCACGGGAAATGAAGGCAGCCGCAAATGTCATGGGACACCAGTTCCTTAGTGAATGTACGCTATCCCAGCTTCTTGAAAATGCCAGTGAAATCAGAAAGACTTGCGGTGATAGGGCTTTCTTGCGCGCATACCACTTTGTTAACGAAACCAAGAGGGCAAAAGATGAAGTTGAGGCGCTTCGTTGCAAGGACATTGGCGAGTTCCTTCGACTTGTTACGGAATCTGGACATTCTTCCTATATGTATCTACAGAACATCAATGTCCCTGGCGCAGTGAAAGAACAGCCTGTTGCGATGGCATTGGCGCTCAGTGAGGCTGTGTTGGCGGGAAGCGGCGCGTATCGTGTTCATGGCGGCGGCTTTGCTGGGACGATTCAGGCGTTTGTGCCAAGGGAAAAGACGACCGAGTATATCAAGACAATGGAATCAGTCTTTGGCAAGGGCTGTTGCTATATGCTGCGCATCCGTAATTGCGGTGGCACCAGGGTTGCGTGACAAGGAGACAAAGTTATGCTGAAGGATGGAAAAATCTTAATTGGAAAAGCGGGTGATTTAGAGGTTTCGATGATTCCCTCGATGATGAACAGGCATGGTTTGATCGCTGGCGCCTCGGGAACGGGAAAGACGGTTACCTTGAAGGTGATCGCTGAATCATTGAGCGAGCTTGGCGTTCCAACATTTATCGCGGATGTCAAGGGAGATGTTTCTGGCATGATCATTCCGGGAAACCTCGATGGCATCTCTGAGAGGCTTTCCTCGATGGGAATCGAGGGATATGAATGCCAGGGGTATCCAGTGCATTTCTTTGATGTTTATCGCGAGTCTGGACATCCTATCAGGGCTGTCATCGATGAGATGGACCCTGTGTTGCTGAGCCGCATCCTTGACTTGACTGATGCGCAAAAAGGCGTGCTCAACATTATTTTCAAGGTGGCGGACGACATGGATCTGGATGTTCTTGACCTCAAGGATCTACAGGCGATGGTGACGTATGTCGGCGAGCATTCCAAGGAATACACGGTGAAATACGGGAATGTGTCAAAGCAAAGCGTTGGCGCCATTCAAAGAAAACTACTGGAGCTTGAGACGCAGAAAGGCGAGTTATTGTTTGGTATGCCTGCCTTGGAGCTTGCGGATTTGATCAAGGCAGAGGGAGGCAAGGGTGTCATCAATATGCTGGAATGCCAGAAGTTGTTCCAACGCCCGATGATGTATTCAACATTCTTGCTCTGGCTGCTTGACAGGCTGTATACGGAATTGCCGGAGGTTGGTGACCTGGACAAGCCAAAGATCGTGTTCTTCTTCGATGAGGCGCACTTGTTGTTCAATAATGCGTCAAAGCAGTTGATGGAAAAGATCGAACAGATGATCAAGCTGATCCGTTCCAAGGGTGTGGGCATCTTCTTCTGCACGCAATCGCCAAGCGATATCCCGGATACGGTGTTGGCACAGCTTTCCAACCGCATCCAGCATTCGCTGCGCGCTTATACGCCAGCGGAGATCAAGGCGGTCAAAAAAGCGGCGGATAGTTTCCGCCAGAATCCAGACATTAATGTTTCCGAAGCCATTACAAACATGAAGACTGGTCAGGCATTGGTTTCGGCGCTAGATGAAGATGGCGCCCCGACGATTGTGCAAATCACAAAGATCCTGCCGCCAAAGTCATCCATGGACATGGCACCGGATTCCACCATTGCCAAGGCGATCCGCTCCGACTCCATTTATGGCAAGTACGAGGAAGATGTAGATCCTGAAAGTGCCTATGAGATGATGGACAAGATCCGTGCATCTGAAGAAGAAGCAAGGCTCAAGGAAGAAGAAGACAAGAGACAGGCACGCCTGGATGAGATCAAGGCGCGCGAGGATGCCAAAGTGGCCGCCAAAAAGGAAAAAGAGGCGGATTGGCTGGGCAGGCTGGCAAAGAAAGCTACCCGGCGTGCTGAAACAGAGTTGGTTAATTCTGGCTTCAAGACAGCGAAAAAGCTGCTTAATAGTTTCCTGAAGAAATAGATTATTCCACAAGAACCGCCCTCTGCATAAGAGGGCGGTTTTCCCCGCATTGTGGTACAATGAATCACCATGGAGGTGGAAGTATGTCAATAGGCGCTATGCCGAAGTCGATTCAAGATACCATTGGCGCATGCCCTCATCTGGAAAACGCGTTGATCCAAAGGGTACGTTTTTTTCGCGGAATGAATGTGCTGGAGATCACCCTAGATGCAGAGGAAACGCTTCCTTTCGAGGAATACCAATGCTTTGCCCAGGCACTGGAGGAAATGACAGGCTCGCATGTAGACTTGAAGATTTCCTGCCATCGCAACAAGGGTTCAAGGGTTGAATTGAAAAAATACCTGGATCATTGCCAGCAGACACAGCCTTCGCTCGCGCTTGTGGCTGGCGCGGTGTTTACCTACGATGCTGATTCTGGCAAGTTGACTTTTCTTTTTGCGGAGGAGGTTGACTACCAAAATGCTTTGGAAGCAATTGGTGATATCGCTGATTACCTGAAAGACTGTGGGTTTGGAGAACTGGATGTCGAATGCGTCCATACGCATCCTGCGACAAGCGAAGTCAAGAATGTCGTTGTCAATGTGGTGACTCCGCCCCCGTCCGCCCCGAAAAAAGAGGTGGCCAAGAATTCCTACAAGCGCAAGAAGCCTGATGAATATGAACAGATTGAACTGCACGAAGTGCATTCTCCGATGAATGATGTTCAGTTCAAGGGAGAGGTCTTTGGAATGGATTATGTCGAGACGAAGAAAAACATCATGATCCAGTCGTTCAACATTTATGATGGAACAGATGCGATCATGTGCAAGCGTTTTGAAAACAGTCGGACAACCCGAGAGGATCTGAAGCAGATCAAGGACGGGGACATGGTTCATGTGTGCGGGCGCATTGAATTCGACAATTTCGCCAAAGATCTTGTGTTTATGCCAAATACGCTTGAGAAGATCGAAAAGAAGGATCCCAAGGACGAGTCTGAGCAGAAGCGGATCGAGTTTCACATGCATACGAATATGTCGGAAATGGACGGCGTATGCGATATCAAGGAAGTCGTGAATTATGCGTACCAGATTGGCCATGAAGGGATTGTTATCACCGATCATTGCGATGTCCAGTCTTTCGTCAAGGCGTTCAACTTGGCGGAAGGCCTGAAGAAAAAGAACCCTGAAAGACCATTCAAGGTAGGGTTGGGTTGCGAAGTGAACTTGACGAATGATCGTTTGCTGATTGTACGCAATCCAACGGACCAGATGATCGATACCGCTGAGTTCATCTGCTTCGATATTGAGACAACTGGGCTTAGCTGTTACTTTGACCATATCATCGAGTTTGGCGCGGTCAAGGTGAAAAATGGCGAAGTCATCGATCGCAAGCAGCTGTTTGTCAAGCCCCCGATTCCGATTCCACCCTTTATCGTGAACAAGACGAATATCACCAATGACATGGTGAAAAACGCCCGCCCTTTTGCGGAGGTTGCGGATGAGATCCGTGAATGGATTGGCGATTCTATCCTTGTGGCGCACAACGCGACGTTCGACTATTTTTGGATGAACGAGGAATACCGCCGTTTGGGGCAGCCCCCGCTTACGAACACGGTTGTCGATACGCTGGATCTTTCCAGGGCTTTGCTGAGGGAAAGAAGGACCTATCGCCTTGGCAATATTTCCCGCCACTACAAGGTGTCTTACGATGAAGAAGTGGCACACCGCGCCGATTATGACGCAGAGGCGTTGTATGGCATCTTCGTCTACTTGTTGAGGGACGCAAGGACGAAACATGGCGCTATGACATTGCGTGACCTGCAGGAAAAGACGCAGGATGATACATGCTATGTCAAGGTCAGGCGCTCGCATGTTTGCGTGATTGCGAAAAACCATGATGGCTTGCGCGACTTGTACAAACTCGTCACAGAGTCCAATACAAGCACGCTTGCGGTTATGGGGAAAGCATCAGGAAAAGAAGGTACCGATGTGGCTGCTGAGCCACGTGTATTGCGTAGCTCCCTGCAAAAGCATCGAAAGAATCTGTTGGTCGGTAGCGCTTGCTTGAATGGAGAAGTGTTTGAGATGGCCTGCAATGGCGATGATGAGCGTTTGATGAACACAATGATGTTCTATGACTATATCGAGCTGCAGCCACTTGGCAACTACTCGATCATGCTGGCAACTGGTTCCTTGCCTTCGCTTGATCGTCTGAAGCTTGTGCAGAAACGAATCATCGACATGGCAGCGAAGCTTGGAAAGCCGGTCATTGCTGATAGCGATGCGCATTATTGCAAGAAAGAAGAAAAAATCTTCCGCGATGTGTATATCATGAACCAAGGGGTAGGTGGCGCCATTCATCCGCTGTATATTCGTGATGACAACCTGCGCATGCGCACGCCAACGCCTGACCAGCATCTTCGCTTTACCGAAGAAATGCGTGAGGAGTTTTCGTGGCTGGACGATCCTGAATGCATCGAAGAGATCGTGGTGAAGAACCCAAGAAAGCTCTTTGAGCAGATTGAGACGGTCAGACCTGTCCCCAAAGGAACGTTTCCGCCAAAAGTCGAGGGGTCGGACGACAAGCTGCGCAACATCTGCCATGCCACAGCAAAAAGGATGTATGAGTTTGAGGGCAAGATCCCTGATATCGTTACGGAGCGATTGGATTTCGAGCTGAATAATATTATTACCAACGGATTTGGCGTGCATTACTACATCGCGCATCTTTTGGTAAAAAAGTCCAACGATGACGGATACGTTGTAGGCTCTAGGGGATCAGTAGGCTCCTCGTTTACCGCAACCATGTCTGGGATCACTGAGGTAAATCCGCTAAAACCTCACTACCTTTGCCCCAAGTGCAGGTACAGTGAATGGATGGAGGATCCTGAGATCAAGTCGGGATTCGATCTTCCAGACAAAGCCTGCCCGCATTGCGGGACGATCATGAAGGGCAATGGGCACAATATTCCATTCCAGACGTTCCTTGGCTTCAATGCGGACAAGACGCCAGATATTGACTTGAATTTCTCCAATGAATACCAGGCGCGCGCCCACGCCTTTATCAAAGAAGTGTTTGGCGACCAGCATGCTTTTCGTGCCGGAACGATTGGAACTGTTGCGGAGAAAACCGCATTTGGCTATGTACTGGGGTATTGCGAGAAGAGTGGCATAGAGGACATGAGGAAGCCGATGAAAGACTACTTGGCTTCACATTGCCAGAATGTCAAAAGGACAACGGGGCAACACCCAGGGGGCATTATTATCATCCCGGATGAATTCATTGCGGAGGATTTTACGCCTGTCCAGTATCCTGCCAACGATCCATCCTCTGAATGGAAGACAACGCACTATGACTTCCACGATATTCACGATAACGTCTTGAAGTTTGATATCCTGGGTCATGTCGATCCCACGGCTATGAGGCTTTTGCAAAAAATTGCGACAGTGAAGCCGCTGGATATCCCAATGAACGACCCTGAGACGTTGAGCTTGTTCTACAAGGACGATGCCTTGAAAGCAGATCCAAATGTGTATAAGAAAGAAACCGGCGCCTTGGGGCTTCCTGAATTTGGCACAAAGACGACGCGCAATGTCTTGGTTGATACACGTCCTCATCTTTTCAGCGATTTGGTCATCATTTCTGGTTTGTCGCATGGAACGGATGTCTGGGCGG
>OMYM01000374.1 GCA_900315225.1 uncultured Erysipelotrichaceae bacterium
TATCTGTTTAAAAACGAAGAAATGCAGATGTTGCACGTTGAATCTCTTGGCGAGAAAGATGTTCTGCTGTTTTTGACGGTTTCCATGGATTTTATCCGACCAGAGCAGTGCAAGATGATTGAAGATTTGCAACATAAGGCAACTTTGATGGGATTCTTCCAAGAAAACGACGATGCCTATCGCAAAATGTTTGACGAGTATTACGTTTATGGACGCGAGAATACGGCTATTGAGGGCTTTTATTCCTTGTTGTTGCTCAGTCGATTGATATCGGAGATGCTGTATATTGTCAATTCCTAGATGAACAAAGCTTCCAGGCAATGCCTGGAAGCTTTTGGATAGTTTCATTCAAAGAGATGAAGAACACCTGCGAGCATAAGGAATGCCACTCCTATAGCCATCATGATGATTGGATAGATACTTGATGTTCCATAGATTTCCAATATCCCCTGCAACATAGAACCTAAGGTGATCATGAGGATTCCATCTGTCCAGAAGCGTCCCATATGCTCCCTGAAAAACAGGGAAGGTAATATGCCCAATAACAAAGGCCACACGCCCAAGGCAATCATGTATATGGAAAACACCCCAAAGCTGAAAAACTCGTAGATTGTTGAGAATAGAATGCAGAAGATGGTAAATACCGTCCATGTGACAAATGACTTTCTGTCTTTAATAGCCAATGCAAATGACATCGCTGATACTCCTTTCCTTTATAGAATTTCCTGAAGTTGTTGGGTTGTTCACAAGATTACCGTTGAAAACCATGGTTGATGAACCGCCACCATCAAGGTTATACGCTGTCTTCACGTTGAATTGCGTGAGAAACTGAGCGAATTCATAGAGGGAAAGACCTTTGCTTTCGGTTGTTCTTCCATCACTGACAACAAAGAGATAATGCAATGGCTCAATCTCACAGATAGCTGTTCGTGGATTGGAAGCCTTGGCCTTGCCGACCTCATCATTGGTGTCAACACTGATTTCTCCGTTTACGATTAACGCTGGGCCAAAGGAATAGACTTGTAGCGCATCCAAGGATGTAATATCAGTGGATCCCTCGGTGATAATGGAGAAGCTTCCATCGCTATTGACAACGAGATCTTCTTGCGATGCTGATGATACAGATGTACGGTAGATTGTTCCGTTTCTGACGACAAAGCCACTGTTTCTTGCACCATAGTAGTCTCCATTGATGGCTAGGATGGCGTTGTTGTCTTCTGCGATAGTACTTGTCTTGGCGGTAATGTTTTTCCCATAGGCATTGTTCGCAAATGCGCTATATAGATAGTCGATGGATGACAGCTGAACATCTGCAACGTAGATTGTCGTGTCGTTGTATCGATAAGTCTCAATGTTAATGGAAATATTATCATCCTGATAAGTATCATCGGTTATGACTGTTTCGTTTCTGTTGGTGTGCGATACAGTTTGGATATTTTCGGTTGATTTGGCCTCCACAGTGCCATATGTCCGAGTGATGACAAAAGTGTCAAGAAGGACAAAGATTGCTATGGCAAGGATGCACAAGGTATCTGGCAGATAGAAAATTCGTTTCTTCATTGTATGCTCCTTTCAAAATCTAATGATGTTTGCTGCGCTGTAGCGCAGGATTTGGGAATAGATCAGTGCTGAATCGCGAAGTGGATGAAAGTGCGATCCCTTGTTGTTATCTTCATACACTGTCGTGATTGGAACCTCAAGGATCGATATTTGTTTTCTGACGCAATATAGAAGTTGGTTCATCTCATATTCATATCGGTCCCCCTCTGGAGCAAGCATGTGAGGAATGAGCGAGGAGTGGAATGCACGCAATCCCGTCTGTGTATCGGAGATATGGATGCCGGTGAATATGTTGAAGATAGATTCAGTGATCTTATTGCCGTAATAAGATTTCATTGGAACGTATTCCTTGTTGAATTGTCGTACGCCTAGAATCAGTGACTCTGGATTTTCTTCAGAAATCTTGCCACAATGGAGAATATCTGTAGCTAGATGTTGTCCATCTGCGTCTGCGGTAACGACAATGCATTCAACCTCGTTTTCCTGGATAAAGCGCATTCCTGTCTTCATGGCTGCGCCTTTCCCTTTGTTGGCTTCATGGCGCAAGACAACGATGTCTTTGCCTAGCATTTGGAAAATGGATTGATCGCTTGACCCATCGTCGACGACAAGACAGGTGAAGCCGGATTCATTTAGTTCCTCTGTCAGTTTTACCAGGGGCGTTCCCGGGCAATAGGCAGGGATTAAAGCAATGTATTTCATTTTTCCACCTCCTGTGTTTTTGTACGTCAATATGTTATCTGGTCTAGGAAAAGACAAATTGATGGCTTTGTGAATGATAGCTGAATGATTGTGCCGATTATGTGAAAGCCTATATCCCTGAAGGGCGTAAAAAAAACCTAATGAACCATATGGTTCATTAGGCGTTGTTCAAATGTGAAGTTTCAATAAAGTGTGGACAGTCTTTCATTGAATGATTTCTTCGTTTAGAACTTCAAGTTTCCCCGTCCAATCCGACAGAGGACCAAGATTTGTGACATATTTGTATCCTAGATTGCGTATCAGATCGCAAGCTTCGTCAGCCCTATGAGATTCATAGCTGTAAACAAGGATTCTTGAAGAAAGATCGGGGATTCTTGCTTGCACGTTGTCAGCTAAAGATTCAAGTGGGATGCAAATGGCTCCTTTGATATGACCGGATTTGTATTCCCCAGGTCTTCTGACATCAATAATGACCATAGAGCTATCTTTGACAGTATTCATGCGTGTTGTATTGGATTCGGTGATGGAAAGTGTATCCTCTTCCAATGATGGCACGCTGGTGTGTAAATCTTCTTCCATGTTGAAGCTATAATCATGGTGGTGTTCGTGATGTTCTTGATGGTGATGGTGATGTATGCCTAAGGCATGCCGAATTTTTCTTTTCAGTGTTCTAAATATCCTGTTTGATGACATGTGACTGTTCTCCTTTCGGGTATTATAGCAGATAAACAACTCCATGTGAAAGTTTCGCATGAAGTTATGGTTATATGTATAATATTGACAGTATATTACAAAAACATTGCGGAATATGGTTTCGTACAACGGGAAATGAGGGACGGTTTTAGAAGAAACTGGAGACAAATATCTCGATGCCAATGCCAATCAAGATAATTCCCCCAAGGATTGTGGCCTTTCCCGCAAGGGCAGTGCCGGCTTTCTTGCCAATTTCAAGCCCTGCCAGGCAGATGATCATGGTTACAATGCCAATGATCAAGGATTCGATCAATGCCATATGGAAAGGAAATTCGGCAATTGTGAAGCCGACAGACAGCGCATCAATGGAGGTGGCTACACTCTGTAGCATTAGTTCACGGAAGGTGAGCGCGGCTGATTCTTCCTCTTTTTCATTGGAAAAGCCCTCTTTTAACATGCCAATGCCAATGTACAGAAGCAGACCTAGCGCGATCCACGGGATAAACTTCTGGAATGAAGTGAAGATGGTTGCTATGGTATGCACGCATAACCATCCTGTCAAAGGCATGAGAGTTTGGAAGACTGCGAATGAGCCAGCAATCTGCATTGCTTTCCCCGTCTTCATTTTGGTGTCGTGCAGGCCATTGGCGAGACTGACAGAGAATGCATCCATGGCGAGACCCGCGCCAAACAGGACGGCATTAAGTAAAAACAATAAAGTCATGATGTGTCCTCCGTTGCGACAACAATGGTTCATTGATATTCACGGTCGCAAGTCATCATAACTATAGCATATGTTTCATGAGGTTTGGCATGATATTGCAAATATTGATTTAGCAAAAAGAAAAAGCGGGATGAGACAGAAAGATGACCCCGCTTCCCTTCCCACTCATGGCGGGAAAAATGATAACGTATATATATTAGCACGGATATGCAGATGTTGCAAGTGTATTTTCATGAACTTTGACATGAAAAGCTTTATTTTGCAATGATATGGGCGATTTTCACCGAATTGCGGCAAGCGATGGTATAATATCCCTATCATTTGGAGGTTTTATATGTCTTATAGGCTTTGGGATCTTGCGCAAGATCTGAAACAAAATTACGAGTGGGTTGAATTGACGCACGAGTTGTCTAATGATAGTCCTTATTGGGCTGGCATTCCAGAAGGCTCGGTAGAACTGGGAAAGACGGTGTTTGATTGGGGAAACCCGATGCTGGAATGCTTGATCCAGACATTTAAGTTCCCTGGACAATTTGGAACGCACATTGATTTTCCTGGTCATTTCATCAAGGAAGGAAATCTGTCTGAGAAATATTCCGTTGAATCAATGCTATATCCTTTGGTAGTCATTGACATCACGGAGAAGGTGAAGGAAGATGTGCATTATGCGGCCACGGTTCAAGACATACTTTCCTATGAAGAGAAGTATGGAAGGATTCCAGAGGAGGCGTTTGTGGCATTGCGCACTGATTGGGCAGCCAATTGGCCTGATATGAACAAATTGTCTGGCATTGCGGAAGATGGCAGCGAGAATTTTCCTGGCTGGTCATTGGAGGCGTTGAAATTCATTTACGAAGAGCGCAATGCTGCAGCAAACGGGCATGAGACGCTCGATACAGATGCTTCTGCCGAAGCTGCAAAGGCGGGAGATCTTGCGTGCGAAAGATATGTCCTTGCGCAATCGAAGCTTCAAGTGGAAGTGCTTGACAACTTGGACAAGGTTGCTGAAGCAGGCGCTTTGGTGTTTGTGACATGGCCTCGTTTTGAGGGTGCGACTGGTTTGCCTGCGCGCGTGATTGCAATTACGCCAAAAAAAGAATAAAGAAGACTCCCGACCGCTTGAGAGCGGTCGGCTTTTCTCTATGCTCGATAACCTGATTCCTAGAATTCACGGTCAGTTTGATGTAAATCATATAGCAATTTTATCATTAGATAAAAAGCCTAAAATAGACCATTGACTCCCCTTTGTTTTGGTGGTAGGATTCTTTCACGCAAAAAAACATCCCGCATTTCGGCGGGTCAGTGGACATCTGTCCAGGCTTTGTTTCTATACGAAGATGCAGAAATATCTGCTCCAGTATATTTTTTTGGAATCCAATGCTTTGTGACTAGTCATTCGATTCCGCTCGGTGATTGTTTATGCGCACAGAGTGGCGCATCATTCTCGGTTTCTTGTGTTCCTTCAAGGAACATAAGTGTCTATATATTTGTCTTAGCGCAAGCCAGCTGGTGAAGCCGCATGGATATCCGGAAAATCCTGTGGGCATGAAATTGTTTCTCAAATGTTCCTTCATGTGCGGCGTCTTGTTTCAACAAGGCGCTAGCGCGAATAATCGTTGGTTAATGTGCCATGTTGGGCGGTGCATTGGGTTCTATGACATCTTGTGTTTTTGGTCCTCCTTGTTCTTTTCACGTTGTGAGAAGGACAAAGTGGAAAAACGCCCCGCTAAGCGAGGCGTAGGATATGATGTGTCTTAGGGGTGAATTGCGCGTTAAAACTATCGCGTAATGACATCCACTGGTACATTGAATATTTTCGCAACCTTGAGGATGACATCAATATGTCTTCCTACTGCCGCAGCCATGTGGTGCGTAGGACCGGCTTCCGACCACCTGTTGCAGAATTCGCGCGCGCCGATAGAGAACTTGGTGCGCATATTTGTATCGCCAAACATGAAGATTGGACCATCCTGGTTTTCACCTTCAGCAACCACGAACTTGAAATGTCCGTCTCTGTCTTGGGTAATGCCAAGATATGTGATTGGTCCTGTGGGCGGGTAAAATTGCGTCAAGTAGCCGCCTCCTGTCTTTCCATGAAAGACAGGGACGATCTTCATCGTAGGCTTGTGGGCTTGCGAGATGGCCGCATCGCCTGAGCCGCTGTGACCGATGATGCAGATGTCTTCGTTGAAGTCGATAGAATACATTTCGGAGAGCTGCCCAGTGCCACTGATCGTCTTCAGGATGGACATTGCCATGGCGACCTTGATGTCGCCTTCGACCGCGCAGGCAGTTCCCTGTTTGATCAACATGGAGAAAGCAGGTATCAACATTGAATCAAGCTTGCCCGCGATACCTTGCGCAAAGCCATCGTAGTGCGAGGCAACAAA
>OMYM01000449.1 GCA_900315225.1 uncultured Erysipelotrichaceae bacterium
TCGTCATTTAGAATTGTGCTGTTGTTCTTGAGTATCGCATTCAGCAGACTGCTGGCGATGGTAACTTCGATGTCATTGTCTCCTTCCTTTAACAGATCTGTGATATTGGCATCGCCTGATACTTGATCAACGATCACTTCTTCTCCATTAATCTTAACGCCATATGCATCTTTGACACGTCCCATATGAATGTATGCTGTCTCACCTGTTTGATAACCATCGGAGAGAGTGAAGGTTGCTGTGTATGTTCCGATTCCCGATATATCAGCAAGGGTTTCATCCAGTTCGTTCCATGTCTTTAATTCTGACAACTTGCCAACATCAATGATTGTCTTTTCGGTATCAAGAACGGTTTCTCCCATAGTCCAGCTTTCGATGGACAGATTCCATCCTTCCACCACAATGTCATCCGCAATGCCTTCGACAGAATCATTTGCTTTATCAAGGGTATTTTCCGATACAACGACAATGATTGAATCATTTGGTTCTAGATGCAGGCTCAATGTGACTGTTCCATCGTTCTTCTGGAAATCTTCTGGTAAGGAAACTTCACCTGTCCATGCATTGAAGATATATGGTGTTCCATTGCCTTTCAAGGTGATATTCGCATCCACTGCCTTGGCATCGCCAATCTCCCTGTAGGTGTTTGTACCGCCATAGTTGTAGATGAAGTAGTATTCGTTTTCTTCATCGCTGCGATGTGTTGCAAGAAGTGTTTCATTGTCATATGACGCATCTGGAGCAACGCCAAGATTCTTGAGCGTCTTAACAATATCGTCAATCGTTTCGATCACTGTGACATTTTCACTTGCCAAGAGTTTTTCCATTTCTAAAGCAATGTCTTCATCCTTGACAAATGATTTCTCCGTTGGAACTTCCCCAATGAAGACGATCTTCAATCCGTTATCTGCGTATTCATTCAATCTCGTTGCGACTGCATATGGGATATCTGTTGCATGATCGAACACCAATGCTTTGTATGCTGTTCCTTCTGGATCAAGGATTCCCTCTTCTACCGTCATGTTCTCCTTTGACAAGGCGCTAGGGTCGACAAAGTCATAGCTGTATCCATTTTGTTCAAGTGCTTCGGTTGTGAGGATCTTGTCTGGTCCCCAGAAGTCAATCGTCTCATAATAGCTATGATGATACACAGCTACATCGGACTTGGGTGTTCCTTGCCTGAGGATATACTGGTTTCTAGCGATAAAATCCATGTATGTCTTAGCAAACATCCAGTTTGGCTGTCTTTCTCCCCAGGAATTTGACCATCTGTATGATTCAAATCCAGTAAAGCCAGGCCATTGTGTTCCTTCTACGACATCTCCGTCATAGTTGCCGTTATATGGGTAGCCATGGAAGACAATCTGGTTGACCCCTGTAGCAAATGCTCTTTGGTCATGCCAGATATGATCTAGGAATGTCTGTTCATAGTTTCCTGAATTTAGTTCGCCATTTCCCCTTGTTCCATAGTTTCCATCGTCTTTCTTCGGATTCCATGTTTCTGTCCACTCGGCGGATGTCTCCATGGAGTAGATCTCTTTGTCCATCGCGTGAACAGCACCAGCTTGAAGTCTATAGAAATCCATGTAGTCGTTTCCATACAAGGACTCTGTCTCGGGAATATCCGGATACATTGCTGTTTCAGCAACATCCAAACTCTTGCCATAAGATGTTTGGTAGCGTAATGTCAAGCCATGTTTCTGGCAGAAAGCAGACAATGGCTTGATGTTGTTTTCAATGTATAGCTGGGTCAAGTGTTCTTTGAAGTCATTCACAATCTCATTCGTATTGACATCGAATGAGAAGGAAGGAACAGGATCACCCATATAGTTGCCTATGGCAGTCCATTCATCACTTGCGTCATAGACAGCAGGAAGATATGCTGTAATGTCATATCCATTGGTCTCTTCAAATGATTCTTGCAAGCCAAGTGTCCAATCCAAATGTGTTTCAAACTCCAATGAATCGATGAACATACTGCGGCAGTTCTTGAAAGCATCGCCATAATATGGGATCAGTTCGTTTTCCCAATAGTCGATGATCATCTGGCTTCCTGCCTTGGCATAATGATCAACCTGGTTGTTTTCGTATTTCTGGTTTCCCGATGGATGTTGATAGAACGCATAGATGAAATACTCTCCATCATCCTCTGGAACAAACTCTGCGCTGTATGTACCATCGCCATTATCCACTGTTTCCAGCACGACAGCACTGTCATATGACAACACACTGTTCTCCTTGTCAACATACTTTGCGGCAGTAGCACCAACCAAGACAACCTTTCCATTGACCTTGGACGCATCATCTATCGCTTCTTGCGAGACAGGAAGATTGCCATGGAATGGTTGGGAAGCGGTAATCCCATCCACATACGCCCCATCAAGTTCCATTTGCGCTCCTTGTTTTGGATCATTGACATCAGTGATCGTAGGCAGTGCCAATGGCCAAGCTGGTGTCATGGTAAAGTCAACCGTCATATTGTTCTTTCCTGCTTCTTCCAGGATATGCTTTGTGACTTCCTTCCACTGATCGCTTCCCCAGTCAAGTTGTCCTTCGCCATCGCCTCCTGCGACAGATACAGGCACAATTTCAACGCCACCCAGTCCTGCTTGCGCCATGGATTTGATTTCCTTCGTGATTTCCTCCTTGTCCATCATGGATCCAGGAACCCACCACCTTGTTAGTGGTTTGTAAGAATCACTTGGATCCTTGAATTCTTCCACCAGTGATACAGTCGTATCACTGGTTTCTACAACCACGCTGCTTTCTGCTGGCGCTGCGCTTGAGACATTTTCCGTGCAGGCGGCCAGCGTCAGCGCCAGCATGGATGCGATTGCTTTCTTCAGTTGTTTCATAAAGTTCTCCTTTTCCCTTTTCACGGGTATAGAGTACCCCTGAAAATGAATTGTATCTATGAAACATAGTGACAAGCGATTAGGAAAAATGCGACAATACTATCATGAACAACTTAAACGATATCGTACGCAAGGAAAGAAGGCATCCCCTTCTTTCCGCCCACAGCATCAATTCTTATCTGACAAACCTGCCGATAGAAGACGATAATACGGAACTCAAGGCAATCCTAAGGTATTTCCAACGTCCTGACATCTATCTACCCCTCTATCAAAAGGAAGAGTTCGTGAATGGTCTATCCATTGAAGCACGCATGGAGTTCATTGATGACAATGAAAGAGCAATGGGGATTGTTACAAGAGAATCTTTGTATCATAGCCATGATTTCTTTGAAATGATGTATGTCTATGATGGAAGCTGTCGCAATTGGATCAGCAACAAAGAGATGACATGCCAGAAAGGAGATCTTCTTCTCTATAACCTCCAGACTGTTCATAAGCTTTTGATCAATGAGAGTAGTGTTGTCTTCAACATCCTCATCAGCAAGGAAATACTTATGACTTCTTTCCTCGATCTCCTTCAGTCGGAATCTTCCATCTACCAGTTTTACATCAACTCCTTGTACAACATTCCATCTGAGAGTCATATTCTCTTCCACTTGGAAGAAGAATGTGAAACGAAGAACATCCTTCATTCTTTGATCCAGGAATATGTAGACAAGAAACCTTTCTATGAGAAAGTCATGCGTATCCATTTCTCGAATCTTTTGATTCACTTGACCCGTTTACTCGAACACGAAACCATGCAAGCCAAGCTTTCGGAAGGCATCGACATCAACGCGATACTTGAATATATCCACGCCAACTACCAGACCGTTACCCTGCAGAGTCTTTCCGATCATTTTGGCTATTCTCCAAGATCCATGATGCGTCTTTTCAAGAAGGTGACCAACCGAACCTTCTCTGATATCATCCGTGAATATCGCATGCTTGCGGCGATCAATTACTTGCGCAACACACAGCTTTCGATTGATGACATAGCCTTCCAGATTGGTTTTAGCGAACGAGCATATTTCGATAAGGTGTTCAAGCAATCTTTTAAGCTAACCCCTCACGAATACCGCCAACTCATCCAACAACAATGAGGGCTGCTCTTTGGAGCAGCCCTCATTGTTGTTTTGATAGCTCTGTCACATATTCTCATTCAACGCATAAGCGCTGTTTTCATCATTTGCCATTCCCATGTATTCAAGTCCATACAATTGGGCAAAGCGCTTCATGGTATATTCCGAAGCATCCAGCATCCACTGCTCTGGCGCAGCTCCCTGGATAATGAAATACAGTTTCTTCCCAGACAATTCGCCTTCGTTGACACGCCCATAGAAACGATCCAGCAGATTCCGGATAGATCCACAGATATTATGCCAATAGACAGGAGAACCAATGACAATCACATCCGCTCCCTTGATTCTGTTCAACACCTCGTCAAACTGATCGCCTTTCAGATTCTGTCCATAGCAGTTGATCTGATAGTCGATGATATTCAACATCGCAAACTCTTTTCCCTGCAACAGGGCATAGGCGATCCTCGCCGTCATGCCACCTTTGTTTGGGCTGCCGTTGATAAACAGGATACTCATACTCATTCCTCCTCGCTACTCCATAATATTACTTGATCAAAGAGATCTTTGCAATAGAGATTTTCCATGTTACGCGCATATAAGCGCGCATCATGGAAAATCCCTTGTTAAAACCGCGTAAGTCAAGAAATTAATATCCTGTCCAAGGCTATTTTCACCAAAAGTGCAAAAAGATTGGAGCAATTCCAAATTTTCATGTTCCAACAGAAAGAAAATCATGTACAATAGTATATAGCTACATTCCGTAAATAAAGGAGAATAAAATGACAGCTACTGAAACAATCAAAGAAGAAGAAATTCTTGCGACAGAAGAACCTGTTGAAGAAATGCCACAGCCTCGCCGCAGCATTGCGTTCATTGGATCCGAGTGTTATCCGTTCGTCAAGACCGGTGGCTTGGGCGATGTCATGTACGCATTGCCAAAGGCGTTGATCAAGCAGAATTGCGATGTGAAGGTCATCCTTCCCCGCTATGCATGCATTCCCGAGAAGTTCCAGGAGAAGATGGTCTATGTTGGCGCGTTCAACATGGATCTTTGTTCCGATGGACGTTCATACTATGTCGGAATCATGGAATATGTCTGGGATGGCGTTGTCTATGATTTCATCGACAATGAGGAGTTCTTCAGCTGGGGCAAGCCATACACGAATCTCGTGGATGACATCCCGAAGTTCTGCTACTTCTCAAAGGCTGCTCTTGCGGCATTGAACTACATGAACTGGACACCGGATATTATCCATTGCCACGATTGGCAGGCTGCCTTGGTGCCGGTATTCCTGAATGCATTCTTCAGGAATACACAGCTGGCTAATTCGAAGTCCATCCTGACCATCCACAACCTTCGCTTCCAGGGAATCTACAACATCCCGACATTCAAGTACTGGACAAACCTCCCTGACTACATGTTCGACTATTCCGTCCTGAAGCAAGGATATGAAGACGCAAATATGTTGAAGGGTGGATTGGCATGTTGCGACATGATCACCACTGTTTCCAACACCTATGCGGGTGAAATCCAAACGGATTTCTTCGGCGAGAAGCTGGATGCACACCTGCGTTATCATAATGGCAAGCTGCGTGGCATCGTCAACGGCATCGATTGCGATATCTGGGACGCTAATACCGACAAGCTCTTGGCAGCCAACTACACGGCAGAAAACGCCATTGAGGAAAAGAAGAAGAACAAGCTCGCTCTTCAGAAGTCCCTTGGTCTTGAAGAAAATGCGGACAAGATGGTCATTGGCTTGATTTCCCGTCTGACAAACCAGAAGGGTCTTGACCTGATTACCCAGATCTTCCCGGCATTGATCGATGGCAACACCCAGGTTGTTGTCCTTGGCACAGGCGACAAGGAATACGAGGATGCTTTCCGTTACTACGAAAACGAATACAAGGGAACCGTATGCTCGAATATCATGTATGATGAAGGTAGAGCGCATATGATCTACGCTGGTTCCGATGCTCTCCTCGTCCCAAGCCTCTTTGAGCCATGTGGACTGACACAGCTCATTGCCATGCGCTATGGAACAGTCCCGATTGTCCGCGAGACAGGTGGCTTGAAAGACACGGTAGAACCATACAACATCTACGAGAACTCTGGCAATGGCTTCACATTCGACCGCTATGAATCCGGCTTGTTGTTGGATGCGATCAACCGCGCAAAGACCTTGTACTTCGAAAACCGCGAAGGCTGGGATCAGATGGTTGTGCGTGACATGGAAAAGGATGTCTCTTGGCAGAATTCCGCAAAACAATACCGCGACATCTATCTGCAGCTAAAACCGTAATTCAACCCAAACAGATCAGGGATGCATCTCTTTGAGATGCATCCCTTTTTTACTTGGACGCACAAACAGGGAGAATTATGCATTGTCTGCCTGTGGTTATATGCGAAACGAATCATGGGGCTGTATCATAAAGGAAGATGAAAGTCCTCTTGACGCAGACATGCGTGCATGGTACGATGGCATTGCCTGGAAGCTAGGAAATCAAGATAAAGAATGATAGCTTCTTTATTGCCATACCCGAAGCCTCGGAAACAAGGCTTTCGCATATAACAACAGGCAGACAACGCAAAATTCCACATACCCGTGCTTCTGAGTATAAGAAAGCAAGGATCTTGTATGATGAATAGAATCATGATTACTTCTATCAAGAAGCAGTAAAGAGACATATGTGTATTGCGATTTAATATGACGCAGAATCAGTGTAATCGCTGGATTCGAAACAAAGAAAGCAAGGATAAACGACATGAAAGTGTTTAATACAACAGCAGTATGCATACCAGAGAAGCATTATATGGTTGATCTCTCCAAAAGGGTGAAAGAAATCGAAAAACTGGTTGATGATGGAAAATACTTTACTATAAACCGAGCAAGGCAGTATGGAAAGACAACAACCTTAAATGCGCTTTCCTCTGCCTTACAGGATAAGTATCTTATTCTGAATATAAGCTTTGAAGGTCTTACGGAAGCGGGAACACAAACGGAAGGCGAGTTCACCCAAGCGCTATCACGTCTCGTAATGGACCAACATGAGTTTTATGGTGTACCATTACCAGATAGGATAGTAGATGCCTTGGAGGATTATGATAGAAGAGATTCGAATAAGCTGAAGATGGATGAATTGTTTCGTACATTCAGAAGATGGATTGTTAAAAGCAACATACCAGTTGTCCTGATCATTGATGAAGTGGATAGAATCAGTAATAATCAGGTTTTCATAGATTTTTTGAGTTTGTTACGCGATGGATATATCGCATATGAACGAAAAGGAATCAAGACTTTTCAATCCGTGATTCTTGCTGGAGTAACAGATATAAAACATCTAAAGGGAAAAATCCGTGAAGAAGATCAACATAAAGAAAACAGCCCCTGGAACATTGCAGCAGACTTCAACATCGATATGAGCCTATCACAGGATGGAATCAAGGGCATGCTGGATGAATATGAAGCCGACCACCATACCGGGATGGATACGGCAGACATTGCCAGGCTGATCAGGGAATACACAAACGGTTACCCGTTTCTTGTCAGCAGGATATGCCAGCTGCTGGATGAGAAGGTAGGAGAGAAGACTGGGCTTTCAGTTGCCTGGACAAAGACTGGCTTTGATGAAGCAATCAAATTATTACTTTCCGAGAACAACACCTTGTTCCAGTCATTGACAAAGAACCTGAACAACTATCCCAACCTAAAGGCAGCGATCAAAAGCATTCTAATGGAAGGAACGAGATTGGCATGGAATCCAGACCAGGAAGACATTGTGCAAATGCAGATGTATGGGTTAATTCGGAATGATCAAAATAACGTACAAATATCCAATCGCATTTTTGAGACCAGATTGTATAATCTCTTTCTATCAGATGAGGAACTCAAGAGCAATGTATTCGGCAAAGCAGGTGACCTGGCAAAGAACAGGTTTGTGCAGGATGGAAAGCTCAACGTTCGGCTTGTCCTAGGGGGCTTCATCGACACATATGAAAAAGTGTTTGGACCGCTGGGAGATAGATTCCAAGAAAAAGATGGAAGAGAGCTGTTCCTGCTCTACCTCAAGCCAATCATAAATGGAACTGGAAACTACTATATTGAAGCACAAACCAGGAACCAGACACGCATAGATGTTGTTATTGACTACCTTGGTCAGCAACACATCATCGAATTGAAGATTTGGCGTGGCCCAAGATACAATGCCGAAGGGGAGAAACAGATCAGCGATTACCTGGACTATTTCGGACTGACAACGGAGTACATGCTAAGCTTTTACTTCAATAAGAAGAAGAAAAAGGGAGAACAGCAGGTTCATGTAGGAGATAAGCTCCTGTATGAATTTGTCCTTTAGTCCATTTGTGCCAAAACGATCAAATATCTGGAACGGATATTTCAATCGTTGAGCATATAACCTCAAACAGACGATGCAGAATTCAACAACCTATTTTATTCGTCTAAGTATAGCTCCTCAAAAAGAGCATGCAATCCCTTTTCATTATCAAAAGCCGTATACATACGGCTTTTTTTGCATATTGAAATATCGCTTTCCTACACTTCTTTCCAGATTTGTTTGTAGCCTAGAGACAGATGTATCCCCGCCAGCCACGAACAGCATAATATGACTCTGCGCCATTATGAAAAGTGAACACTCTGCCATATCTCCGCTCACAGAACAACGCTCCTCCTTTTTTTCTAATGGCACTTGGCGTGTCAATCCAACAAGATGTCTTCAAGTCAAACTCCCCAAGCTCCTGTAGCCCATGATACATTGCCTCATCCATCATCGCTACCCCCATCTCTTGGGCTTGATGAACAGCACTCCCTACGGGAGGGTTCTTTGTCCTCTTATGCAAGGCTTCATCGTCATAGCATAGGCTTCTTCTCCCCTTGGGTGCCTCTATTGAGCAATCGCATATGATTATCTTTCCCACTTCATCATAGCCAATTACATCTGGTTCCCCACCGCTTTCCTCCATGCTTCGCAAGA
This sequence comes from uncultured Erysipelotrichaceae bacterium, assembly GCA_900315225.1. GTDB lineage: Bacteria > Bacillota_I > Bacilli_A > Erysipelotrichales > Erysipelotrichaceae > Bulleidia. The sequence continues at coordinate 8,969 of OMYM01000449.1, forward strand.
TCTCTAGCGAACCTCTGTTTTCATTCAAGCGCTTCTCCACCATCTCCCAAGTCATGTCAGGATGGCGTTCCATATTCTTGTGAAACCTCTTCTTGAGTATTTCAATCATTGTTTTTCTCCTTCTTCTTCAGCACCGTGATAGCTGCGTAGTGTAGTATTTCGAATTCTTCTGGTGTTTCTCTTTGTAGCATTTGCCTATGTTCTTCATCCCACAAGGCAATGTCTTTGCTGTTTAAAGAGGCACCCACCCCACGACATGAACGCATCCTTCCATGCCACGAATCACGGGTAAACGGAACCATGAGGTCATACTCCTCATGTTCCTCCAGATCAAAGTAATCCAAGACATCTTTCGTGACATGGATCGGATGGCGTGTTTCACCCGCCCCAGTCCATACCGGATTGTACTTGAGTACAATCCTCTCGCTCTTACCGGCAATCTCGTCTTCATATGGCAGCCATGCCATGTACAGCACAACCAATCTGCCATCATCCTTCAACATCTTATGCAGTATGGGTGATATCCTCTCATGGTCAAAGTACCAAAAGCACTGACAAGCCGTTATAACGTCAAAGCTACCAGCTGGATATGATAGTTCTTCACAAGGTATTGCGTTATATGAAATATTCATCCCCTGGGATAGTCTTTTAGCCTGTTCAATCTGTTCCAAGGATATGTCGATGCCTGTCCATTTTGCGCCAAAGCGAGCCATGTTCCGTGGCAACACACCTGTTCCCGTACCAATGTCAAGACAACACTGTCCAGCAACACATAGCCCTCTATCCACAATCTTTTGGTAAAATACATCGGGATAGATATCCCTGTATCTTGCATAATCCACGGATGTCCTACCCCAGTCAAATGGCTTCCCGTGGTCTATCCGATCATTCTTAATATCCATCTCTTTCTCCTCTGTCCCAATGATACCACAAACAGCCATGTAATGCGAACAGATATTTACTGACACTTCCCACCTAGCAATGATCTCCCAGAGCCTTTAAACTACGGTAGTTTTCGAATACCTTCTCGAAAAAGCACCCGAAAAGGGGCTGCGCCTGCCCTGCGGATGTCCCGTCATCATTTTTCTCGTAGGCAAAACCAAAAGAGTTCCTTCATTTCATCGATCATTCCAGCAACATAACCAATGCTATCTTTTTGTACCAAATTCTTGGGTATTGATCCATGCTCGGCGATCTCCTATTATACTAAGCAAGGAGGAATTATCATGAAGCGAACTATCCAATCTCTTATCTTATCATGCATCTTTCTGTTTTCTTGTGGAACTAAGACGGAATCATCCATTCTTGAAACGCAAATCCCAGCATCAGAAACACCAGAACCAACACAATCTACAAACCAGGTGCCAATGAAAACAGTGAATGCGCTTAACATCCTGTTAACAATTCCAGAATCATGGACGACAAAAGAAGATGGAGACACTTGCTACTTTGTCCCAGATATGGAAAACTCTTCAGTCTTCGCCAATATCGCTGTTTTCGCAAATAATCCAAGTGATGGTGTAGAAACTACCTATTCGATGATCGAAGAAAACTATCAAGGATATGAATTTACGTATGAGCCCTTCTTTGGAGGAAGGCGTTATATCGTTAAAACTGATCAAGGTACAATCGAACAGATGATCTTCTCCGTCAACAACGGAAACCATATTATCGTGTCAAATGCCCAAAACATGTCCATGAAGAACTACCTGATCAACGCCGACTATTCCAATATTACGCTAACTTTAGCAACGCCAGTCCCGACACCTGAACCAACGCCTGAGCCACAATCGGGGATTTCCATGCAATCATTCCTTGCTTTGCAATGCGATATGACGCTTGCTGAAGTGCAAGCCGTTCTCAACTCTGAGGGAAAATGCACTTCATCCTATGATGTCATGGGTGCTACAAGTGAAACGTGGGAATTTGGTTCCAGCATTCTCAATGGCATCACTTGCGCCTTCACCGATGGAAAGCTGTCTTCAAAAACACAAGCAGGCTTGACAGAAGGTGTGCCTGCTCCGACAAAAGAACAATACAACCAATGTATCGAAGGAATGTCCTATGCTGAAGTAGCTGCTATCCTAGGAGAAGGTGAGTTATCCTCTGTCATCTGGATCTTTGGCGTTGAAGAAGCAACCTATGAATGGGGAACCATTTTAAAATCCGCAACCATTTCATTTAGCAGCGGAAGGCTTTCTACAAAATATTCCTATGGGTTGGAATAGTTAACGATTCTGCATCGTCTGCCTACGGTTATATGCGGAAGTCTTATATTCCTGAGGCTTCTTGTATATTTCTTGCCTGTTCATTTGATACAAAAAAGGTTCCTGTAGAACCAGTAAGAACTATCAGAGTTCTGTACATCTCACAGGAACCTTTTTATTCGTGTGCTTTTATCGTTATTTGCTCTTTTTCAAGAAAGATAGGATAACCGCTGCTGCTGCAGAGCCAACAACCAATGCTACAGTGTACATTAGAGGATTGGAAATAACCGCAATGACCCAGAAGCCACCATGAGGAGCAGGACTCATGCACTTGAAGGCTGCCGAGATAGCTCCAGCTATCGCAGATCCAATAATGCAGGAAGGAAGAACACGTACAGGGTCAGCTGCTGCATAAGGAATCGCACCTTCGGAAATGAAGGAAAGACCCATGATGTAGTTGACAAGTCCTGCTTTTCTTTCTTCTTCCGTCCACTTGTTCTTGAAGAATGTGGTGGAAAGAGCGACTGCCAGAGGCGGAACCATGCCACCGACCATGACGGAAGCCATGATGATCTTGCCTGCATCTGTTCCTTCTGCCAGCATACCTGCGCCAAAGACATACGCTGCCTTGTTCACTGGACCGCCCATGTCAACGGACATCATACCGCCAACAACAGCACCAAGCAAGACGAGGTTTGTCGTTCCCATGGAGTTCAAGAAGTTGGTGAGTCCATTGTTAATGGAAGCCATGAGAGGGTTGACCAGGAACATGAATGCTCCAATTAATAGAATGCCAACAAGTGGATAAATCAAGACTGGTTTCAATCCTTCCAATGAATCAGGCAGACGATCACATGCTTTTTCGAGATACAGTGTGAGATATCCACCGACAAATCCTGCAAGCAAAGCGCCAAGGAAACCACCAGAAACAGCTGCTACATCAGGATTGATCAAAGAAGCGAAAGAGTATCCGGCACTTGCCAGGGATCCACCAACGAAACCTACCGCAAGACCTGGACGGTCAGCGATGGACATCGCAATGTAACCTGCCAATATCGGTAACATGAAGCCAAACGCCGTATCACCCGTCTTCTTGAAGAACGCTGCCAATGGCGTGTTGGAACCAAAGTTCGCCGGATTGATCGACTGGTTGTCCACCAGGAACGCAATAGCGATCAAGATACCACCACCAACGACAAACGGCAACATGTGGGAAACACCATTCATGAGGTTCTTATAGAAGACATGCCACAAGCTATCTTTCTCGGCGCTTGTGTCAACTGATTCCATTTTCTTGCCAGAATCATAGATCGGTGCTTCATTCTTCAGAATCTTGGAAATCAAAGCCTCTGGTTCGTTAATACCCTTGGTTACAGAAGTCACATATACCTGCTTGCCCGTGAAACGACCAAGCTCAATGTTCTTGTCTGCCGCAATGATAATACCCTTGGCATGCGCGATTTCCTCTGGTGTCAAGACATTCTTGGCACCAACAGATCCTTGTGTTTCAGCCTTAAGGTAATAGCCAAGTTCCTTGGCTTTCTTTTCAAGGTTCTCAGCTGCCATGTATGTATGAGCAATACCTGTAGGGCATGCTGTGACAGCCAGGATATCCGGAAGACTGGAAGAAGCCTTGAGTTCTTCCGCTTTCTTTTCATCAGCACTGATCTTGTCTGATTCAGCGTCATCGATGATGGAAAGGAATTCATCAACTGTCTTGGCATTCTTCAGTTTCTTTGTGAAATCTTCGTCTGTCAACAGTGTCGCAAGACGACTCAGGATTTCAAGATAGAAATTGCTGCTATTGGCAGGAGCCGCAATCATGAACAACAGATTGGAAGGTTGTCCATCCATCGCCTGGAAATCAACGCCGGCAGGAACCGTCATCGCTGCTAGACCTGCATTCGCAACCGCTTCTGTACGGGCATGTGGGATGGCTATGCCATCACCCATGCCTGTCGTTCCTTCTTCTTCACGAGCCAGGATCGCCTTCTTATAGACCACAGGGTCAGAGACGTTGCCTGCCTTGACATGCAACTCGATCAATTTATCGATCGCATCATTCTTATCAGTCGCCTTGGCATTCAGGCGAACTGCATCTCTCTTAATCAGTTCAGTAATACGCATTCTAATGATCTCCTTAATTTAATTGTGCGCGTAAAGCTTCCATTTCTTCCCTGGTCGCCAACTCTTCCGAGAAAGCGCTAGCGCTGCCAGTGCATACACCCGTTTCAAACGCGGTACGATAGTCCCCATTGCTCTCGATAAAACCTGCGATAAATCCCGCAACCATGGAATCACCTGCACCAACCGAATTCACAACCGTTCCCTTGGGAGCCTCGGACATGAACACCTCGCCATTCTCCGCTACCAAGACGGCACCTTCACCCGCCATGGAAACCAACACATTGCATGCACCAGCCTCCTGCATCTTCTTGGCATAAGGAACAACTTCTTCACGCTTCTTCAACGTGACATTGTAGATCTCTCCCAGTTCATGGTTATTCGGCTTGATCAGGAATGGATGATACGGCAATACCCTTGTCAACAAGTCACGGGTCGCATCAACCACGATATGGATTCCCTTACCTTCCAGATGCGCCATGATTCTTTCATACATGTCATCCGGAAGCGTATTAGGAATACTTCCCGAAATCACCAGAATATCGTCCTTCTTCAGTTCATCAAGAACCGCAAACAAGGCATCAATGTTCTCTTGCGAGATACGTGGTCCCTGACCATTGATCTCCGTCTCTTCCCCAGATTTCATCTTGACATTGATACGAGAATACCCGTTATCCACATCAATGAACCTACAGACGATGCCATCCTCTTCCAGACGGCGGGCAATCTCCTTGCCCGTAAACCCCGCCACAAAACCCAAGGCAGTACTTGTATGTCCCAGATTCCTAAGAACGATGGATACGTTGATACCTTTTCCGCCAGCGAACAATCTCTCGTAGCATGTACGATTGATTTCGCCAACCTTGAAATCCTCCACCCGGATAATATAATCCAGAGAAGGGTTGAATGTTACTGTAGCAATCATGCTCCCCCTTTTTGTGCGAATAATAATGTTTGGCCGTTTCCCCGCACAACCACTAAAACAGAAACAGCCCTGCGATACCAAAAGCATTGCTTTCGCAAGTCATCAGCCATGCCCAAACGCACACCTATGACAAGAAAGCCGCAATGCCAACAACAACCGATGCAATATGCCTATGGATTGCCACCTCCTTTTATGCAATCATCGCGTTGTTTGTCTTCAAGCGCAACTGGATAGCACCATAAGCCCGAATCATAGTTCGTCAAATTCCGCGCCTGAATCCCATGAATGCATTATCTCACAAATGGCGATAAAATGCTACGACAAAATTATAAAAATGCAGTTCTGAGGAGTGAAATAAATGCGGTCTTAAAGATTTTATGATATTTCGTCCATCTTTGCGCGAATGATCGATTTTTCAAGATTTTAGCCGCACATGCCCACCTTATCCATGTGGCGCGGCATGCCCAACATATGATTTGGCGATGAATGCATAAAAAAATGGACGCAAAGCCCCTGTCGATGATCGTTGTTTTTTGCCCTAATCATGTAGATTTTCCGTATTAATGTATTTGCCGCACGCTTCTCTGGCATGGAACGCCATGCCCGCCTTGCCCTGGCCGCCATCGCGCCAGGGCATCTCAGTATGCAAGCCTGTGGAACGACTTCCTCCTGCCTATCATCTCCTTCTCCTCCTCCGTCAGCACTCGGTCTGTGAACTTGATCAGGATGAGTCTTGCCGCGTCCTTGATCATGTACTTTATGGCAACGATCAAGCCGTCGAACCTCATGAACAGCCCCATGAGCATGAGCGCGAGCATCTTCAGGAGAAGATGGACCTTCATCGCGTTGTAGTCCCCGCA
>OMYM01000098.1 GCA_900315225.1 uncultured Erysipelotrichaceae bacterium
ATCGATGCATCTGCCGCAGATGGATACTTTTCCATTCTCCACCACCACGCATTGGTGGCAGGGGGTGGGAAATGTGTTGTCGATAAGATACGGGAAGGCTTTTTTAAGATTGAAGACAGGTGCGCCTTCCCGCATCATTTCAACGATGTCTTCGCAACACTGTTTCTTTTCTTCGCGCGACAAGGCAAGGAAGCGTGTATCGGGATAGGGCGTGTGGAAATTGAAAGATACCGCCTTGACGTTCTTTAGCTCTATAGCCTTGCGACATACGTCTTTGACGCAATCCTTGTTGATCTGGTTGAGCGCCATGTAGAAGCAGATGTTTGATGCGGTCGCATGCTCGATGTTATGCATGATGACATCGTATGTATCGCCTCGGATGATATTGTGGCGCTCTCTATCCCCGTCCAGGCTCAACAAGATCAAATCGGCTTCAGGCAAGTCGATGGGGAATGTTCCGTTGGTCACGACATTGACGATTAGAAAACCCATTTCCTTGGCCTCGATGACAAGGTCGCGAAGAGTCTTGTTTCCATCTTTCCAAAGAAATGTTTCTCCTCCGCAGAAAAACAGGATCCGGATGCCCATCTCATAGAAAAGACGCATTTCAGTGCGCACCTGGCGATAGGGGTGGATGATGGATGTAATGTTGTTTACGGAACAATGTTTGCATTTCAAATTGCATTTGTCGGTAACAATGATGGTGCCCAGGATTGGCTTTTTCTTTTTAAACAGCATTGTGTCAATGCCAAAGGCAGCCAGTTTTAGGAATGATTTGGTTTTCATATGCGTTCCTTTCATACATTAATATTTAGTGCAATATAACTCTTGTAGTGTAATCCTACACCAAACGGGACATTTACGCAACATGAACAAAAAAACGGCGAATGCCGTTATTCTGTACGGAATCGCCAGCGGTCGGCGATCTCGTGGATCCTGCTTTCGGATAATCCGCGCAGTATGACATGTTTTTCATCAAAGCGATTGAGCGTATCGATGTAGATTTCCGATGCAAACGCGCTGTAGGGAAGTTCACCAATGATTCCATTGTCTTTGATTGAAGCAAGCAATACCTTGAATGCGACGCATTCAATGGGTTTGCCAGTGCGTTGGTCAAACGACAGGGAACAATTGGGAACAATTGGCAAGATCGAATCGGTATTGGCGGTAATCACATAGTAGCCGATGTTTGTCTTGTCCTTTTGCCGTACGATCTTCGGAACGGCGTAGTAGAAGTCGGCTGCCTGGTGTTCATGCAGGTAGGCCGCAAAGCCTTGCCAATCATGGTTCATCCCTAGCTCGACCAGATAGTCGGTGCGGATGTGCAATGGCCACATGACGCATGGCATGATGTCGATCTCGGATCCGTTGAGTGCTTCCTTTGTATTCGCCAATGCTTCAAAGTTGGCGTTTTTCAATTGAATGCGCAACTGCCTCACCTCGCGGGTATCGACCACTTCATCGCCATAATAGAACGATGCCATGTCCCATATGTCGCAAACCCTTAGGACAATGTCGCAAAGCATGTCGACGTCGTATGACGTCGCAGGCATTGGCATGCGCAGCTGCAGATGGTTCTTGAGGCCGGGCCGCCAATTGGTTTCCACGCCTCTGCCGATGTGCGCTGGATCATAGAGAGTCAGGATGCCTCCTTCCGTTTGGTTCTCGATCAATCGCCACGATTCATCGAGAATGCCATAGCCAAGGGTTGCGCCGGTAATTGCGCCAAGCGTGATTTCCTTCTTCAAAAAGCCGGTTTGCCTGATTTCAATTTCAACCGCCATGGCTACCTCCAATGACAAATGGGACATCCTGTTTCTGCGCAGCGCATATTTGGGCTAGGCGCAAAAGGATCTCGACGTTCTTTTCCATCGATTGGATGGGAACGTATTCAAACCTGCCGTGGGCATTTTCATATCCTGCCGAAAGATTTGGGCAGGGCAAGCCACGATGCGAAAGGGAAGAACCATCGGTTCCTCCTCGGAAAGGGTTGGAGAATGGCTTTATGCCGCACGATGATATCGCTTCTTGCAGGTTGGCGATCAAGTGCGGGTTTTGGTCGACGATTTCTTTCATTGAACGATAGGATTCCTTGATCTTTAGCTCGATGAACGGTTCGCGTTGCGTGGCGTTGAAATGTTCCACGATTAGCCTTGCCTGGTCTTCGCGTTGCTTGAAATGCAAGGGGTCATGGTCGCGGATGATCAGGACAATGGTTGCTTCCTCGCATGTCGCATGGCATGAGACAACGTGGAAGAAACCTTCTCTACCTTCCGTGAACGCAGGTTTTTCAAAGGGTGGGAAGGAGGACATGATTTGCCAGGCAACATCGCATGCATTGACCATGATTCCCTTTGCTGTGCCGGTATGGACAGAGCGGCCATGGATGACGATGGTTGCCTCGGAAGCGTAGAACGTTTCGTCTTGGTATTCCCCAAGGTGGTCGCCATCCAGCGTATAGGCGTCGGGACAGCCAAAGCGTTTTAAATCCAAGTCCTTTGCCAGTCCACCGACTTCCTCATCGGGCGTAAAGGCGATGGAAATCAATCCGTGCTTGATTTCTGGGTTTTTCACAAGATGTTCCGCCATCGTCATGATCGCTGCGATAGATGCCTTGTCGTCCGCTCCTAGAAGCGTTGTTCCATCGGTGAGGATCAGGTCGCAACCGATGTAGCTATGGAGGCTTGGGAATTCCTCTGCTTTCATGACAATGTTTTTTTCCTTGTTCAAGACAATGTCGCTGCCATCATAGGAATGCAGGATCCATGGCTTTACATTGTTTCCTGGCGCATCGGGCGCGGTGTCCATGTGGGCGATCAGTCCCAGGCTGCGACATTGCCCGCAATTAGAAGCGAGCTTTCCATACACGAGGCATTTTTCCTCGTCTAGGAAAACATCAGAAAGCCCAATGTCCTTCATTTCCCTTGCTAACATTCTTGCTAGGTCGAATTGTCCCATCGTGGTTGGAATGGCGGCGGAATCATTTGACGATTGCGTGTCTACCTTGGCGTAGCGGATCATTCTTTCCGCGACGGCTTGATGGAATTGCGTCATGTTTCCTCCTTGCTATGCGTGGTCTTGCAGGAATTTGTCGATGATGTCCCAGTATTCTTGCCCTAGGAAGAACACACTGGTCACATGGTCTGCCTCGGCGACGGCATGTTTCTCCACATATCCGGTTTTCTTGGCTTCGTAAAGCTTGCCAAGGTTATCGAAGGATACCATGGAGTCTTTTTCGCCATGGAAGAGAAGAACAGGAAGCGCGCAATGGGAAAGCGCCTTTGCGATGTCGGCATCCTTGAAGCCGTATCCCGCGACTAGCCGCGATAATAGAGATCCCTCGAGTATGATCGGATCGCCAGAGACATGGAACAGATGTTTGGATGTCTTGCGGAAAGTGGAATAGACATCGGCGTAGCCAGAGTCGGACACAATCGCCTTCACGTTGGATGGAAGCTCTTCGCCACCCGCCGCCAGGACGGTGGCAGCACCCATGGACTCGCCAAACAATACGATATATGCCTCGGGATCCATTTTCTTGACGACATCGATCCAGGCAAGCGCATCTTTTCTTTCCAGCCACCCCATGCCGATGTATTTTCCGCCGCTTTCACCACTGGCTCGTTGGTCTACGGAAAGAACGTTGAAGCCAAGGCGATGGAAGCCAAGGCCAAATCCAAGGTCGTCGATTTCCCGATGCGTTGCCCGATAGCCATGGAACGCAATGACATACTTGCGAGATCCTTCGCACTTGCGCAGGAACCCCTTGAGGACAACGCCATCGAACGACTTGGCCTCTAGGACAAATTCGGGGCATTCCTCCCTATATGCATCCACCAAGGGACGCAATTGCTCTTGGCAAAGATGCACCCGATAGAGGGGGCTGTCCTTGTCCATGCACTTTTTTGCCAAGTTGTCCATGGAAACCTTGCGCAATGTATTGCCGGCGCTGTCGCGGTGGATCGCAAAACGAACCATGGACATGGAAGCCAAGGTCGATAAGACCGTGGCGCCAACGGCGTATTTCAAAGCTTTTTTCATATGCTCCTCCTGTATCATTGCGCACGGCTTGCGCAATACATATGTATATTTTATCACCGGGTTGAATGCTTCATGCGTAAAAATCGCAACTTTTGCATTTTTTGGCTGTTATCGGTTATAATGAAAGATGTGTTTAGAGTAAAAAGGAGTATGCACATGGAAAAGATATGTGGACGGTTGTTGTTGCCAGAGCTTGACAAGCTTAAGTTTCACCCCGCCCTGTTCTATCGCGGAGGAAATCCTGCGGTTTTGGAGGAGGATGGCAAATCCTATATATATATTGCTTCTGGGGTAAACCTAGACTTTGCAACGTATCTCAATGGCTTCTCGCAAAACAAGTGGAAGCTTTACACAAATATCAAGGGAGTGCGTTTTTCGCTTGAGGCACAGGGTTCCTTCATCTTGAACATCTGTGGTTTTTCACTTAATCCATTGGTGCCGGAAAGAAAGGTCTTGGTGTCGCAAGAGCTTGCTTTCAAGGAGAGGCAGGCATTGACGCTTGACATTCCTGAAAACAACGAGGAGTTCATTGGCTTTGAGATTATCGCGCTAGAGCCTTCCAAGCTTTACGATGCTTCATATATTGGTGAATTCGATGAGGATAGGGAAATCAACCTAGCGATCGCCACGACGACATGTTTCAAGGAAAAGTTCATCAAGTTCAATGTCGCGCTGTTGAAAGAACAGCTATTGTCGGGCAACGATGACATTGCCCGCCATTTGTATGTCAACGTCGTCGACAATGGTCGCACGCTTGCCAAGGAGGACATCGAGGGATATCATGTCAAGCTGTTCCCGAATATCAATGCCGGAGGTTCTGGCGGCTATGCCAGGGGCATGATGGAAAGCTTGCGCATGGAACCTAAGATCACGCATGTATTGTTAATGGACGACGATGTATTGGTGTTGCCTGAAAGTATTCGCCGCACGTATGTGTTGTTGTCGGTTCTCAAGGAGGAATACCACGATGCGTATATTTCCGGCGCGATGCTGGACTATAATGCAATGTTCCTTCAATTTGAAGACGTCGGAACAGTTCAGAAGAGCGGATATTTGTTGAAGGCGAAGCCGGACTATGTGATGACCGAGATCGCCAACGTCATGAACAACAACCACGAGCTGCCGTATGTCGAGCATATGTACGCCGCCTGGTGGTATTGTTGCATGCCGCGCCACATGATCAAGAAGAACGGTCTGCCGATGCCATTGTTCATCAGAGGCGACGACGTGGAATATGGCTTGCGCAGCCATACGAGGTTTTTGACCATGTCGAGCATCTGCGTCTGGCACATGGGATTTGCGAACAAATACAACGCGTTCCTTCTGATGTACCAGTCTTTGCGCAACCTGTTGATTGTGCGTGCGTCTTCCGACGATATCAAGGAATGCAACGTCATTGGGACGCTGGACGAGAACTTCCGCGAGAGAATCAGGGAGCTGAATTATAATTCGGCGGAACTGGTGTGCCGTGCGCTGGAGGATTTCCTCAAGGGACCTTCCTTCATTGCGAATGCGGATGGCGAGCAGATCATGAAGGAATACAAGAAGCTCAATGAGCAGATGAAGCCATTGTCTAGCTTTGACGATATCGAGGTAAGGCTTGACGCAGTGGGCGGCGATGAACCGATGCCATTGTTCAAGAAGATCGAGGCAAAAGTCACTTCCAATGGACACCGTTTCCTTCCTAAAATGATGCTGGACAACCAGGGCGTTGGCATCGTCAGCTATGACGGGCGCTACCAGCCAGGGCGCGTTGCATTGAAGTCGACCGTGCTGGCGGTGAACCCGATTGACAAGACCGCCGCGCTGCGCAAGTTCGACAAGAAGCGCTACAAAGAGCTGCAAAAGAGATACAGCAAGCTTCGCAAGGAATACGACAAGCGGATCGGCGAGCTTGAGGTAAGCTATCGCCAGGCAAAGAAGTATTTCGTTACCGAGGCTTTCTGGGAGAAATACCTCGGGCTTGATAAATAATGGAAAAGCCACTGCTTTGCATTGTCATCCCATGCTATAACGAGCAAGAGGTGTTGCCCAAGACGGCTCCCTTGTTCCTTGGGCAACTGGAGTCCATGGCACGCGAGGGGTTGATCGACGAAGCATCAAGAATCATGTTTGTCAATGATGGTTCAAAAGACGCAACATGGGAGTTGATCCAAGGCTTTTCCCGCCAGGACCCCCGTTTCACCGGGATCTGTCTTTCGCGCAACCGAGGACATCAAAACGCGCTGTTGGCCGGATTGATGGAAGCCAAGGATCTCTACGATGTCACCATATCCATCGATTGCGATGGCCAGGATGACATCAACGCCATGAGCGAGATGGCCAGGGCATACCTTGATGGCTGCGAGATTGTCTACGGGGTGCGCTCGAACCGTGATAGCGATACGTTTTTCAAGCGTTTCACGGCGCAATCATACTACCGCTTGCTGGCGCACATGGGCGGGGAGGTCGTATACAACCACGCCGACTACCGCCTGGTCTCTAGCCGTGTGCTGCAGGAGTTCTCGAACTTTCGCGAAGTGAACATATTCCTGCGGGGAATGTTTCCCATGGTGGGCTTCAAGAGTACGTGCGTCTATTATGAAAGACATGAAAGGATTGCGGGCGAAAGCCACTACCCGCTTGCCAAGATGCTTGGGCTTGCCTTCGATGGCATTACCAGCATGTCGGTCAAGCCGATCCGGATCATATCGGGCATGGGGATATTCTTCGCCATGTTCGCCATGGTCCTGATCATCTATGTGCTTGTCTCCTATTTCTCTGGACACGTGGTGCCAGGGTGGTCCAGCAATGTCATCGCAACATGCATGATCGGTGGGATCCAACTCATTTCGCTTGGCGTCATTGGGGAATATGTCGGGAAAATCTACATGGAGACAAAAGCTCGACCGCGCTATATTATCTCCGAAAGGACGCAGGATAGGCAAAACGGGGAAAAATACGACGATTGTAAACGGTTACAGTGCAAAGAATAGAAAAAAAGGCTTGATTTAGGAAAAAAACCTTTGAATGATAACGCAAATTGCGATATCATGGGATAGATGGAGTAAGGATATGGATTGGAACAAGTTAAATGGTTACGATGAAAAGTTCGCTAAGCTAAAAGCGAAGCCGCACAACACATTTGGCGGAAAAGTCATTGAAGTCCTCTATGGGGCTCAAGACGAAAATGGCAACCCGGTATTTCCCAAGGATGGCGCCGAGGATGGACATGGCCGTTGGTTCGGAATTGAAACCGATGGCGTTTACCAAATGTTCTCCTTGACATTGCCCGCCAGCCAGGGTGGTACAACGGAGTATGGTACCGAAGAAGGCGATAAGGCGCTGGAAGTCATGGAAAACCAGCTGAGGAGAAGACAGGCGATCTGCCGCGAGGTTGAAGGCCTGCTCCGCAACTACGATGACGAGACAGACGCAAAGCTCGCTACCCTGAAGGAAGAATGGGATTCCATGAAGAACTGGAACACACCGAAGGATGGCGAATACGCCGACAGGTTTGAACGTTCCCTGGGATTGTATTCCCGTCGCTTGGAAGACCAGGCAAGGAACAGGGAAGAAAAGCAAGCGATTGTCGATAAGGCAAAGGCTTTGATTGATTCTACTTCCTGGAAGAATACAAACGAAGAGTTCAGGACACTGCAGGAAGAGTGGAAGGAAATCGGTTCCGCCGGCAAGGGTGTTGACGATGAGCTTTGGAATGAGTTCAATGGCGCGCGCAAGGCTTTCAATACGAAACGCAAGGAGTACTTTGCTAATCGCGATGCCATGGTTGCCGAGATCAAGGAAAAGAAAGAAAACTTGATCCAGCGCGCCAAGGACGCGACAGCGGATGTCAAAAACTGGCGTGATGCAGGCAATGTCATCAATGCATTGATGGATGAATGGAAGGAAATCAAGGGATTTGGTTCTCGCGATAGCGATGAAGCTCTCTGGAAGGAATTCAATTCCATCCGCCAGGATTTCTTCGCTAGAAGAAGGGCGTTCTTCAATGACAGGGACAATGCCAGAAAGGCTTCTGTTGAGAAGAAGAAGGAACTCATTGCCAAGGCGACCGAGATCGTTAATTCCGAGAACTACGAGAAGGAAAACACCGATGCGATGAAGGTTCTCGACAAGGAATGGAAAGATGCCGGATATTCTGGAAAAGACGACAACGACCGTTTGTGGAATGAATTCACAGCGATCAAGGATCAGTTTTGGGCTGCCAAAAGGGCTGCCAACCAGAAGAGATTCCAGGATATCATCGAGCGCAAGAACACGACGATCAGGAACATGAAGGAACAGGTCAATGACCTGCAAGAGAGGATCTTCTCTACCGAGGACTACACAAAGATCAGAAACTTTGAGCGTAGGATTGAAGAGAAGAAAGAGATTATCTCCAATCTTGAAAAAGATATCGATGATCTCAAGAAGAGGCTTGACTAATAACAAAAGACTGCAGAAATGCAGTTTTTTGTTTCGGAGGCATTATGGATTACATTCAGTTGGCTTTGGACGCAATGGTATTCGTATTGTTGTTGGTGCTTGTCAAGCGTTCCCTCAGTGTGGAGATGGAGATACGCAACCCTGCTAAATTCCTCGTCCCTTTTGCGTTTTTGTTTCTTGCGGTCGCGGAAGCGATTGGGGGCAGAGGCGCAATGCGCATCATCCAGGTGGTGTTTCTGCTTGTTGCGGCAGGCATGTCGTTGTTATTGAAGTCAGGGTTTTCACCCAAAGGTTTGGTAACAAGCGGATCGCTTGTCCCATACGCAAAGATGAAGCATATGTCGCTTGCGAAAAAAGACGGGACGTTTTCCTATACGGTGCGCAACACGGTCACAATCATGATTGATCCAGTCAGATTCGATGAAGTGAAGGACTATCTTGACCGTCATGTCGCCAAGGCTTAAAAAAAGCGCAGAAATGCGCTTTTTATATGTTTCGAATGAGATGTTCGGCCTGGCGAATGCCATCTACCGCGCTAGATACAATGCCACCGGCGTATCCCGCACCTTCCCCGCAAGGATAAAGCCCCTTGATGTTGAGGGACTGACCGCTATCATTGCGGTCGATGCGGATGGGAGAAGAAGAGCGCGACTCCATGCCGACCATGATCCCTTGCGCAATAAAGCCAGGGATCATCTTGTCGAATGCCTCGAATCCTTCCGAAAGAGCATCGTTTACTTCCGCTTCAAACAAACGATGCATGTCAAAGAACTCATTGCCCCTGGGGTAGGAAGACGCAATGGCAAGCGAGGAAGAAGATTGTTTTTTTAGATAGTCAAAGATGTTCTGCGAGGGAGCCTTGTAGCCTAGGCGATAGGCGTTTGTTTCTAGCATGTGCTGATAGGCAAAGCCATCAAGCGGGGTATCGCGCAAGAAATCCGATTTGGGTATCTGGACAAGGATGGCTGCGTTGGCGTTTTTGCCTGAGCGGCTAGCATAGCTCATGCCGTTGACTGCCAGGGTTTCCACCTGCGTAGAGGCGGGAATGACGATTCCCCCGGGACACATGCAAAAGGAATAAACACCCCGCTTGTTTCTTGCCTGGTGCTTCAATGTGTAGGAAGCGGCCAAAAGGGCAGGATGGTCGTAATATTCCCCATATTGGCAACGGTTGATCATTTCTTGCGGGTGTTCAACCCTGATTCCTGCCGCAAAATCCTTTGCGCTGATAAAGACGTTTTGGTCATGCAATGCGCGGTATGTATCAGCCGCGCTATGGCCTAGCGCCAGCACAAGACTGTCGCAATCATATGTCCCGTTGCTGGTGACGATACCCTTGACACAGTCGTCTTGGGCAATAATGCTTTCAAGGCGCGTGTTAAAAAGGACAGTGCCTCCCAGGGAAATAATCTTGTTGCGGATATTGACAACGATTTGTTGAAGAGCATCGGTTCCTAGGTGAGGGCGTGCCTCGTAGGCGATCGATTCGCTTGCGCCTGCCTCGATGAATTCCTGCAATACCTTGTGGATGCGGAAATCCTTGATGCGGGTTGTCAGCTTGCCATCGGAGAACGTTCCTGCGCCTCCTTCGCCATATTGGACATTTGATTCCGTGTCAAGGATTCCCTTGGTGAAAAATGCCTCGACATCCTTGGCGCGCTCTTGGCAAGGCTTGCCCCGCTCGATGACAAGTGGGCATAGCCCTGCTTCCGCCAATATCATTGCTGAAAACATGCCGGCAGGACCAAAGCCCGCCACGATTGGTCGACATGTCTTGGTAGCCTTGGGTAGCTCGTATGGACGCATGTCGTATTCCGCGACATCCCTGAGGCGCAGGCATTTTTCCTGGTTTTTTACGCTGGCAGCGACGCTGTAGGAGAAATGAAGCTCATGGTGGCGTCCATCCAGCGATTTCCGTATGATTTGGTAGTCCTTGATGTCGCTTGGGGAACAATGAAGCTTCTTGGCGATATCTTCCTTGGACAGCCCGCGAGAGAGCGGTATGTTGATCTGGCTGATCTTGATCATATTGCCTCCTTTGCGAGCAATTTTAACATATCGCTATATTTGCGCATACTTGGCGACTATGCTAGAATCTTTTTTACGTGGATCTTGAAAGATTTGCGATAGACAACGGAGGGAAGGAATATGAGTGACATCAGCGAGAAGATTGTGTCGACCATCAAGGATACGGTGCGGGAATTGTATGGGATAGAGCCGCAAGAAAGAATGGTGATGGTGGAACGTCCAAAGGATCCCAAAATGGGCGACTACTCGACGAATATCGCCATGCGCCTGGGCAAGACGGTTGGCAAGAAGCCAAGGGATGCCGCAGAGGAGATTGTGGCGAAGCTAAAGGAGAAATTGCCCGAAGCAAGCGATATAACCATCGCAGGACCAGGCTTTATCAACTTTGCCGTGTCAGGTTCCGCCTTGTCTTCCTGCATTAACAAGATACTTGACGCAGGCGATGCCTATGGCCATAGCAATGCAGGCAAGGGGCAGAAGGTGCTGGTGGAATATGTATCCGCCAATCCCACGGGCGACTTGCATTGCGGGCATGCCAGGGGCGCAGCCTGGGGAGATTCCTTGACCCGTGTGCTAAAGGCAGCGGGATACGATGTATTGCGCGAATATTATGTCAATGACGCAGGACACCAGATCGATGTATTGGCGGAATCCGTCTTCTCCCGCTATTGCGAATTGTTTGGCAGGGCATATCCTTTGCCCGAGGATGGCTATCATGCGGCGGACATCATCGATGTCGCAAAGCTGATCCGTGAAAAAGACGGCGACAAGTGGCTAGATGCGGATGAAGAAGAAAGAACGGAATACTTCAAGAACATGGGAATCGAGATGAAGCTCGATGCTATCCGCCAAGATTTGGCCTTGTACAGGGTTGCGTTTGACTCTTGGGTACATGAGCGCTTCTTCTATGAAAACGACAATGCCAGGATCAATGCCATCCTCAAGAAGATGGAAGACAAAGGCCTGACATATGAAAAAGATGGCGCACTGTGGTTTAAATCGACGGAGTTTGGCGATGACAAGGACAGGGTGTTGCGCAAGAACACCGGGCTTTTGACATACCTGACGCCTGATATCGCAAACCATGCATACAAGCTGGAGAGGGGATACGGGAAGCTGATCGATTTGTTCGGGGCAGACCATCATTCTTATGTCACGCGCATGAAATGCGCACTGGCGGCGCTTGGATATGACAAGGATTGCCTGGAAGTGGATTTGATCCAGATGGTGCGCATGGTATCCAATGGCGAAGAAGTAAAGATGAGCAAGCGCACTGGCAACGCCATCACTTTGCGTGAATTGTGCGAGGATGTCGGCGTGGATGCGGCAAGGTGGTTCTTTGTGTCCAAGGAAGTCGGCACGCACATGGATTTCGACATGGACCTAGCAAAGCAAAAGACAAACGACAACCCAGTGTATTATGCCCAATATGCGTATACCAGGATGTTCAACATCCTGCACAAGGAAGACACCCCTGTCTTTGCAAGGGAAGAATCTTATCCGCTCTTGACGCAAGAGAAGGAAATGGCGATCCTGAAACAAATCTCCGAGTTCCCCAAGGTCGTTGCGGACGCAGCGAGCGCAAGGATGCCCAATCGCATATGCAATTATTGCTCGGCACTTGCGAGGGAATTCCACAGCTACTACAATGCGTGCAAGGTCAATGACCCTGCCAATCCAGGTCTTACCAACCAACGCATGGGGCTGGTCCATGCGGCGATGATCACCATGAAAAACGCTTTGGCGTTGATTGGCGTCGATGCGCCAGAAAAAATGTAGTCGAAACAGCGTCGTTTGGCGCTGTTTTCTAAGTGATATGTTTAAACATTCCTTAAGCAGTTGCTATAAGGAATGCATGTAGAATGGTAGCGAGGTATTTTAAAATGTTGAATATCAGCTCGATCATAAAAGAAGCCAAGAAAGTCGTCAAGGGAAAGGATGATGTATTGCTTTGGGTGTTGCTAGCGGTATTGGCGGATGGAAATGTGTTGATGGAGGATATCCCGGGCGTGGGCAAGACAACGGTTGCCCTGACCTTTACAAAGATACTGGGGCTAGAATACGGTCGCGTGCAGTTCAATCCAGATGTTTTGCCTTCCGATATCACCGGGTATTCCATATACCAGAAGGACAGTGGCCAGATGCGTTTTGTGCCAGGGGCGATCTTTTGCAATCTGTTTTTGGCGGATGAGCTAAACCGCGCAACGTCCCGCACGCAATCGGCTTTGCTGGAGGCAATGGAAGAAAAGCAGGTGACGGTAGATGGGACATCCCGTCCCTTGCCGGCTCCTTTCTTTGTCATTGCTACGCAGAACCCAACGGGTTCGGCAGGAACATCCCTGTTGCCGGAATCGCAGATCGACCGTTTCATGGTTCGCTTGAGCATGGGATATCCCAAGAAAGAGGATGAGCTGGAGATGGTCAAGACGCGCCAAACGAGCAATCCCCTGGACACGGTTGTTCAATTGGTAGAAAAGACGGAACTTTCCCAGGCAAGAAAAGAAGTCGCAAATGTTTTTGTCCACGACGACATCATGGAATATATCGTCGACCTGGTAGCCGAAACGCGCAACAAGCCTGAAATTGCCCTAGGCGCAAGCCCGCGCGCAACACTGGCCTTGTGCGCAATCTCAAAGGCACTGGCATATGTTAACAAGCGTGACTACGTGCGGGTAAGCGATGTAGCGCAGGCTTATCCCAAGACCATTGCGCACCGTTTGCGCATGTCCGACTCTTTCCGAGGCAAGGATGCGGATGAAATGATCCGCCAGATCCTGGAATCTGTCAGAAAGCCGAGGGTATAGGCACATGCTGGCGAACTGGCTATGCTATCTGCTTGGCTTGTCTGCTGCGGTATTCTTGTATTTCGCAAACCCAACATGGCTTGCGGCGTTCATTTTGATGACAACGCTAGGATTGCCTATGGTTTCATGCCTGTGGACGTTGCTGTTTCGCTTTGCCAAGCCGGCGCAGGTCGAACTCAGGGAGGAAAGCCAGAAAATCTACGCGTTGATGCATATCAGCGAGTTTCTTCCCGGCGAAGGATATGCGGACATATGCATTCATGATTGCGTTGGCGATACAAACGCACAGAAAAAAATCAGGCTCAGCGAGGAAAAGGCGATCGACGCCAAGGTTCCCTTTGGCCATTACGGCTGCTATGAGCTGACGCTGAACGATGCGTTTCACTACGACCTTCTCGGCATGTTTCGCTTTCACCTAGACAATGCCCACCCCAACAAAGTCAGCGTCTACCCAGAACCCTTGGAAATGGAACATATGCCAGATTTTACATACTTCGAAAAAACCGGTTTTTCCCCCAAGCCTGGCGGAGGATACGCCGAAGTCCATGAAGCAAGACCATACCGTGAAGGAGATCCCCTCAACAGTATTCATTGGAAGCTTTCCGCCAAACATGACGAGCTGATTGTGCGGGAACCCATGGCTCCCACCGACGTAGACACCATGATCGCCTATGACACACCCTCAAGCCGCGAGGATGCCGACCGCATGCTGCGGCAGATTTTCTGGCTGTCGAACGAATTGTTGAAAAGGGAAAGACCCCATCGGATTGGCGATTGCGGCATCCGCGTCAATGATCCATTCTCGCAACACAAGGCGATGAAGTGGGTCATGTCGCGCAAGATGGTCGCCTCCAGCAAAGGAGGCGGATGGGTTTGCCGGATTGAAAGCGGAGGCGGAAATGATTGATAAAGCGATCTCGATAGCCAAACGCATCCCACGGGCAATCTGGGGAATCCTTGTTTCATCCTGCTTTGCCTATTGCCTGATCGCGACCATTGCGAGTGCCTTTAGCCTCTCGTATGAACGAATTCCTCTATTGCGGTGGATCCTTGTGGTGGCGATCATTATTTCGCTGATCAACGCCTACGATGAATTGTTCCTTGGCTGGCTTGGCGTGTTTGCGGCAGCGCTCATTGTTCTTTATTGCAACGACTATGAGGTGCGGCAGAGCTTTTGGCGTTTCTACGATGTTCTTTGGCAACAATTACGCCTGGCATATCCCATTGTTGCGCCGTTTGGCTCGCCATACTACATCGATGCATCGGTGAAATGCACCAAGATTTTCATGTTGTTGTCGACGTTTCCCGTCCTTGCGGGATCATGGACTTCAATCAAGGGAAATAACGCCGCTTGGTCGTTTGCTAGCGCATTTCCGTTTCTTTATATTTCCACTTGCGTGACCGACAGGCAGCCCGATGTACAGTATTTTGTGGTCGCTGTAGCGCTTTTATTCTACTTGATGCTTTCCTGTGCCTTGCGCAACAGAGAGATTTATGTCCATGCTTGCCTGGTGGCCCTGGTCGCATTTCTCGCGTTGGACGTGGTGTTTTTTCTCAAGCCTTCCAGTTATGTGCGCAGCGACAGGGCACTTGCGATCTACTACCAGCTCAGGGATTACTCAAGAAGCCAAGGGTGGCTTGTTTCCGCCCCTTCTGCTTCTCCTGACGGCAATCCCGCAGGCGCAAGCAACGAAGAACAGCCATCTCCCCTTTCCCCGCTGGGAAAGGATGTCTGGGATTCAGACCTTGGCTATAGCGATCTCACCCGCATCGGTCCCCGCAGCATGAGCTATCGCCATGTCATGGACATTGCGGCAGATGAATCAAAGATTTTCTACTTGCGCGGCTATTCCTATGGCGTTTACGAGGACAATGCCTGGCATAGCGAAGAATCCTCTTCAGCACCGCTTAGCGAGGGCTTGTTTCTGGCAAATGGCGAAGCGGATGGCACGCTTACCCTTCGAACGGTCGATGCGTCTTCCATTCTCTATGTTCCCTATGTTCCAGTGGATGTTTCATTTGGCTATCGAGAAAACGACAGGTACATCGCCAATCCCGGCAGGACGACAGTATACACTGTGCCGAACTCCACCGCGCAATCATCGAATGTCACAACAGAATACAGCGAGTATGTGC
>OMYM01000158.1 GCA_900315225.1 uncultured Erysipelotrichaceae bacterium
CTGGCTGCCATTCTGATGCACCCAACGCTGACGGGGCTTGGCGAGACGGGAACATCTGTTGGATTCTTTGGGATAGGCCTTAAGATCATGGATTACAGTGCACAGGCTTTGCCGATTATCTTCAGCGTATGGCTGTTGAAGTATGTAGATAAGTTTGCGGACAAATACAGTCCAAGCATAGTGAAGGTGTTCTTGCGTCCGATGATTGACTTGTTGGTTGTGGCACCAATCATGCTGGTGGTGATTGGACCTGCTTCTGCGGTCCTTGGCAACTTGTTCTATGCATTCTGTGAATTGTGCAATAATTGGGGTTGGCTGGCAGTTGGTGTCAATGCGGCTTTGTTCCCACTGATGGTATTGACGGGAACACACAATGCGACAATCCCTCTGCTGATCCAGATGTTTGCGACACAAGGTTTCGACTCTGTATTTCTTCCTAGTGGCATGGCGGCGAATATTGCCGAGGCAGGCGCAGCTGGCGCAGTGGCATTCAAGACAAAGAACAAGAAGCTCAGGGGCACTGCTCTTTCTGCGACATTCAGTGCATTGCTAGGCATTACGGAACCAGCATTGTATGGCGTTAACCTTCGTTTGAAGAAACCTTTTATCGCAGTGCTTGCTGGTGCGGCATTGGGTGGATGCATCATGGGACTGGTCAAGCTCACGGCGCCAACATTTGTAACGCCGAGCCTCTTGACATCACCGATATTCCTTGGGAAATGCCCGAATATTATCCTTGGCTTCTTGAGTATTCCGCTGACATATGTCATCACATTTGTAATTACGCTTTTGTTTGGATTTGAAGACGTGAAAGAAGACGAATAAGGAGATGAACAACATGAAGAAACACTTGATTGCCTTGCTGGCGCTGGCTTTGGTGGGATGCGGGCAGACATCCTCCGCAACAACAAACAATTCCTCTGCGGAGAGTACTTCTACCTTGGGATCTGTCTCTGACAGTGCGATGGAAAACAATGACAACATTGCGATTGCAGCACAGGCAGAAGACGAGAATACAAACGACTTGGCGGATCCGTATGAAGGACAATACAGGATTGAAGAATTGAATATTGATGACAACGGAACGAATATCTGGGGCAAGATGTATTATCCTCTGGAAGAGAAAGATACGTATCCAACGGTCATTATGTCACATGGCATTGGTGGAAACTTTGAAAACTGTGAACCATATGCAAAAATGTTCGCTGCCAATGGCATTGCGGCTTTCTCCTTCGATTTCCAGGGAGGTGGACCTGCATCCAAGTCCGATGGGCAAATGATCGACATGTCGACTTTGACGGAAGCGCAGGATCTGGAAGTGATTACAGAGGCTCTCAAGAACATGGACACGGTGGACAATGACAATCTGTTCTTGCTTGGGGAATCCATGGGTGGATTTGTCTCGGCTTATGTCGCAGCATATCACCCGGAGGATTATGCAGCGATCGTGCTGTTCTATCCTGCCTTTGTCCTACAGGATGATGCATGGGCAAAGTATCCCAACGGTCCAGAAGATGCATTGGAAGTAGAGGAAATGTACGGTTTGCAGATAAGCAAGAAACATTACATGGACAATATGTCGTTTGATATCTACGGGGTTATCGGTGGATATGAAAAAGACGTGTTGATTGTTCATGGAGACAGTGATCAGGTTGTACCGCTGTCATATTCGGAAAGGGCGCTTGAAGTATACAAGAATGCTAAGATGGAGGTGATTCCCGGGGCTGAACATGGCTTTAGGGGTGAAGACATTGAGACGGCGGGACTGTATGCCCTTGAATTTGTGCAGGAACACATTGCGGAATAGTACTCGGAGGTGAAACATGAGTGTAATTGAGAAAGGCTTTCTCTGGGGGGCTTCCACTGCCGCCAATCAGGTCGAGGGTGCTTGGAATGAGGATGGCAAAGGCATCAGCGTTGCGGATATACTTGCTTCTGACCCAGAAAAAGGGGTAAGAATCGAGACGGATGGAATCAAAGATGGAGCGTTCTATGCATCGCACACGGCTTCCGAGATGTATCATCACATTCATGAAGACATTGCGTTGATGGCAGAGATGGGACTCAAGGCATATCGCATGTCCATTGCCTGGACAAGAATTTACCCGAATGGAGATGATCCCGAGCCAAATGAAGCTGGGTTGCGTTACTATGATGAAGTGTTTGACGATCTTCTGAGTCATGGAATTGAACCAGTGGTCACTCTGTCACATTACGAGCCTCCGTATCACATGGCAAAGCAGGGTGGGTGGTCTAATCGCAAGATGATCGACTGCTACATCAAGTATGCGAAGACAGTGTTTGAAAGATACAAGGGAAAGGTGAAATACTGGCTGACATTCAACGAGATCAATTGCCTGCAAGTCAGGTTTGGCGTTATGACCGCAGGGGGAATGAATATAGGCATGTTTTCTCCGGAGAATACGGAACAACTCCGTTTCCAGGCATTGCATCATCAGTTTGTCGCAAGCGCACTGGCTGTCAAGCTCTGTCATGAAATTGATCCGGCCGCAAAGATCGGAAACATGATCGCATCCATGTTGCAATACCCGCTGACATGCCATCCTTCCGATGTGCTTGCATCACAGAAACATAACCAGATGAGCTATCTCTTTGCCTGCGATGTGCAGGTAAGGGGAAAGTATCCTGGGTATGCGAAGAGATATTTCCAGGAAAACGGCATAGAGATCAAGATGGAGGATGGCGACCTTGACATCCTCAAGGAAGGATGCGTAGACTTCATTTCCTTTAGCTACTACATGACCTCTTGCATCTCTGTGACACAGGATGCCGAGGGGGTATCTGGAAACCTCATCGCCGGATTAAAGAATCCTCACTTGAAGGCAAGCGAGTGGGGCTGGCAGATCGATCCTGAAGGATTCAGGTTTCTCTTAAACCAAATGTATGACAGATACCAAAAGCCGTTGATGGTGGTGGAAAACGGGCTTGGTGCAAAAGATACACTGGAAGAAGGCAAAATCCATGACGACTATCGCATCAGTTATCTGAGAAACCATGTGATAGAACTCAAGGAAGCAATCAAGGATGGC
>OMYM01000052.1 GCA_900315225.1 uncultured Erysipelotrichaceae bacterium
CGCTGATACATTTCCCTTCAACATGCTGTCGGTAATCGACTGACCGCTGTAGAGGAGGCTCCAGTCGGATCCATCGTAGCTTGCCTTTGCGCATTCAGTGAGTGTTCCGTCATACATGGCAACAGCAAATACCCGATGTATCCCGTCTGACATGAAGCTGGAGTTATCCGAGACTTCCACGACAATCCTGCGTCCTCCCTGGTCATCGTCAAAGGAGAAGACAGCCAGATTGTTCATGCTCTGTTCTGTCATCACAGAGGGTGATAACGGCAGCTGGATGCCGGTGTCATAACTTCCTGCCGAATGGTATTCACCTGACTGTTCCTTCTCAAGGATTTCCAGTGAGATATTATCACTGTCATCCAGCATGACCCTCAGCATTTCATCCTGCTCATCGTTGTCATAGTCTTCTGTCGCAATGAACAGGCAGCCAGAGGGAATCTCTGCTTCGATGTCATAGGAGGTATTGATATAGGCAGGATAGGACTTTCCGTAATATCCTTCGGCACCTTCCTCTTGCATCAAAACACCGGTCAGTTCATCAAACTGATATGCCTTGCCATCAATCTCCCGTTCGCCTTTGACCATCTCCCCGGTAATCAGGTCATAGTAATACGTGTTGTCAACCTGATCAGGATACAGTTCCCTGTCCAAAGCAGAATCAACACTATACCATCCCTTGATCATCTTTCCATTGGCATCATAGCGCACCCACTTGCCCTGTTTATTGATGCCTGTGACCAGGTCTTCCTGGAAGATATAGGGCATCCAGACTTCTTTGTTCTCCGCTTTTGCACCGTCATATACGGCATCCAGCCAGTACCAGCCATCACTGCCTGGGTCATAGATTTCTCTTCCTCTTTCCAAGCCGTACACCGTATCCCGGATGTTCTTCGGATCGCCGTAGACGCCCTGAATTTCACCATTTTCCAGCCAGTACTGTTTTCCGTCTTTTTCGATCCATACAAGATGGTCTTTTTCGGCATGCACCGGCAGGAAAGCTGCCGTGCACATAACTGCTGAAAGCAATAATCTCATTCCATTGTGTTTCACTTTCATTTTCCCCTTTTCTGCTTTGTATGATTGTCGTTTTTTATTCTGTGCACTACATCTCGAATACGGCAGAACATTGTCTCTTGTTCATTCACCGAGCCGGTAATAGAGAATAAACGGTTCCCCGTATTCATAGAAGTCATACTGCGTACGTGTCTCAGAGCCTAAATATAGGCTGTCGAGATTGCTGCCAAGAACGATTGCACTTGTCTGCTTCCCGTTCTCCAGCAGGTTGAAGACGATGTATTCCACCGTATCCCCCTCTTTGAGGTAATACGCCTCTTCCACATCAGGCTGTTCGCCATTGAACGCTGCCACAGCTGCCAGGGCCTTCTGATACAGTTCATCCTCTTCACTCGCAGCCGTCTTTCTGACGATGACGGCTTCGGGATACTCGATGTTGTAATACCTTTCATCCAGAGCGACCACGCGGCATTCAACCGTCTGTCCAGAGTAATAAGGGTTGGGCTGGGGCAGGACGAAGTTATAAACCGGATACATCAGGTTATGATCCATATCCGTATAGTAGCCAAGGGATACATGGACGACTTCGGGATCAGCTTCCAGCGTCTGCGGATAGCTCTTCCTTGCCTTGAGATCGGCAAGAGCCTGTTCATAGCTGATGATGGGGTAATCATCCACCACCTCAAACGGAAGTTCGGCATATAAAGGAATTGACATGCTTGTGATCACGCCGTCGCTGTTGACGCTGATTCCAGCAGCGTGCATCCGGCTGAGGAATGCCTGCTTTTCATCATCGGAATGCTCATACACAGCTGCCTTTCCCTTCTGGACATGAAGCTCGGGATTTTCAAACGGGAACAGTTCCCTGCATGTATCCAAGAATTCTTGTGCCTTCTCCCTGACCAGTTCTTCATCTGCCTCATCCCAGTTATCAATGTGCAGATGATTGATGTCCAGAAATTCGGGACCGGCAGATATTCTGAAGTCTTCACCGATGATTCTGTAAACGGTAGTGTTTTCTGAAATCTGAACAGGGGTCTGGCCCAGCAGGGCCGCCGCCCTTTCTGCAATTCCCTTTGCTACTTCAGGATTGTACCCATAACGGTTGCGGCGCAGCACTGGCATGGTTGTAAAGTCTGGCAGAGAGGCAATGCCATCGTCTTCGTAATCGTAGATGCTCGGTCCCAGGCCATCGGCACCGATGCCTCCGGCGGGAGCAATCGACAAGCTGAGAATCTGTTTTGTATCATCAAACGGCACCAGCGTCGGGGTGGGAGCGGGGTTGACAATGACCTGCGATCCATCCGACCGCGACAGGATGACAGCCACAATCATCAATGCCGCCATGGCAAGGATGCTGGTCGGAATCAGCCATGGCTTTTTCTTTCGGTATCCAAGGGTTTCATCAATCAGATCATCCCTGATTTCACTAATGCCAGCCGCAAGATCTTCTTTTCTCATACATCATACCCGTTTTCCAGCAGATAACTGCGAAGATCCTGGCGTATTCGATGCAGCCGGACGCGTGCATTATTCTCCCGCATGCCTGTGTAAGCTGCTGCTTCCTTGACGGAATCTTCGAAGAAATAACGGCGGATGAACAGGACCCGGGAGTCTTTGGAAAGCGTATCCAGATACTTTGAGATGCACTCGCCAAGGAGCACCGCGTTGGTTTCTTCTTCGGGATCAGTGCCACCAGAAAGGATAGCTGCCAGTTCATCCAGTCCTGCTGCCTGATAATCCCCTTCCCGCTTGACGGTAGTCTTCTTGCGCAGGACATTGAGGGCAAGCCGGCGGATGATCTTGGCCAGCCATGCAGAAAAGTACTGCGGTCTCTGGGGAGGGATGGTATCCCAAGCCTTCAGATAGGTATCCTGCAGGCATTCTTCACTTTCCATCAGATCATGGACAATCCGCAAAGCCAGGCTTTTCAGCATCCGTCCGTAACTGTTGTCGGTTTCACGAATCGCCTGTTCATCCCGCTGCCAGTACAGGGCGATAATTTCTTCATCAGTCATAAGCTGTTTTCCTTTCATCCTGTATGACACCGTAAACCTTCCGAATGTTACATTTCTTCGGAATGATTTTTCAATGCATATTCAAGGGTGACAATCGTATCGGTTTCCGTATCAATCTTTTCTCTTGATCAGAGATCAAGGACCTTGCGCAACTGCATGAGGTATGGGGAAAAGGCAATGTCCTTGACGCCATAGGCAAACTACAGGTCATATTCCAACAGCAGCCATGTATCCAGAGCTGACTCATTGTGGAATGTCAGGGCTTCCAGTCTGTCCATGGACTTATAAAGCTTTGCTTCTTTTTTTCAGTTCCTTCATTTCCGTTAACAATGCCAGCCATGCGTCCCTACTTTTTCAGGAAACGTTTTCACCCAGCGAAGGAAAAGGTCTTCTTCAACATCTCGGTCGTTGTCCTTTTTGACAAAGGTGAGAATATCACCTGTAAAGGCTTCCCCAAGACCATGGATCAGGCACATGCGGGTAACTTTATCAATATTTGCATCTGTGAATTCTTTCAATAACATGGCCATCAAGGCAATCCGCCAGCTGTTTTCAGCATTGCTGCAACGCTCAGGATCATGATATATTCTTCTGCTTTCATAACGGAAATCCTCCAGCGTTATCATACAGCATCTCCGTATCTCTGTGTCATTTTCTGTTTCCTGTGTTCCTTTGCTTTTCGCTTATCTCAAAAAACGCCATGTAATTACCTGGAATTTTGGACTACACCCAGGGGGTTTGAATTTCTTTTTTCCATTGCAAGCATTCGGACACATTCGAATGGAACGGCTGCTCGAAGAGCGAATGCCTTGAAGCAAATGATCGTTGAATCATTTTACTATGTGCCAAAAATTGTTATTGCCTTGGCAAAGCCAATGCTTATGTACTGGTAGCCTTATTTCCCTCATGGTTTAATTCCCCATTGCATAAACCAGTAAAAACCAGTAAAATATTCCCGAACCAGTAAAAACCAGTAAAGGAAGGAGAAACACATGATGTCAAATCCCTACACAATGATCTTTGGCAAAGAGCCATCCCAAATGATCCCCAGAAACCTCCAGTCTTCCCAAATTCTTGATGCTTTCACTTCAGAATATGAATCAAATACAATGTTCATGATCACTGGCTTGCGTGGATCAGGAAAAACCGTACTATTATCCGAAATCGCGAATAAACTTAGAAAAGATCCATCTTGGATTGTCATTGACTTAAACACCCAGACAGATATGCGTAAATCAATGATTTCTTTTCTAAGTCACGAAAAAAGCTTTATTCATAAAGTGAAGCCTACGGAAGTAAACATTTCCGTTCTTGGACTCGGCATGGAGATAAAAGACAACAACCAAATTGAAGACGACGATTATACATTAATATCCATGTTGGAGACAATCAAGAAAAACAAGAAGAAAGTCCTGGTTACGATTGATGAAGCATCCAATACCAGCAACATGCGTGTCTTTGCCATGACATACCAGATCCTGATTCGTCGACAACTGCCTGTATATCTGCTGATGACAGGCTTATATGAGAATATATCTGAGCTTCAAAACGTGGATAACCTCACCTTCCTCTATCGAGCGCCAAAGATTCCCTTAAAGTCCCTTGACATTCGCATGATTGCTGAGAACTATGCGACAAACTTCCATCTAGAAGCGGAAGAAGCCCGCAAAATGGCAAGAATGACAAAAGGATATAGCTATGCATTTCAAGTGCTTGGCTACCTGACATGGAATAATGGCGGGTCCTATAAAGAAGTGATTGACGATTACAGACAATATCTGAATGAATATGTCTATCATAAGATTTGGTCTGAATTATCAGAAACAGACAGAAAGATTGCCTATGGAATCGCCAAGGTAAAGAGCGGGAAAATCCGTGATATTAGGGGATTCTTGAAAATCGAGACAAATCAGTTCAATCCTTATCGTCGCCGTCTCATCAAAAAGGGACTCGTTGACGGCGAGACATACGGATATGTATCTTTTACCCTGCCGTTATTTGATCAATTCGTCATTGACATCTATGAGGAAGACTTTGACCAGCTGCCATGATTGTTTTTCATCCGCAATGGCACATCATATATGATGTGCCATTGCGGATGGGGTGTGACCCCCGTTGGTACTGTTTCTTATCGAATAAACAGAGGATCAAACACTGTCATTCAATTCACCGTTTGGAAGACCTTTCAATAGTATCGTCTACAGCCCGCTATCGGCAGATTATACGCGAGCAGGAAACATTTATTAGAACGTCTGTAGGATTCGATGCATTCAAAAAGCGATCAAGGCAACCCGATGGTGCATTGTCGGCTTAACCGTCTGGACAAGACATCAAAAGCCAAAAGCGAAACGGGGCGCTTGCGTCCGAAATGAGGCACCGTGTGA
>OMYM01000461.1 GCA_900315225.1 uncultured Erysipelotrichaceae bacterium
ATCTTGCCCAATATACAGTTTCGTCTCATCGAAAGTCTCCGTCAATTCTTCGCTAGCAAAACCTTCGCCCGATACTGTTGTCGTGGATATATGGACAAGCCGATTGCCATATGTCTCGCAAAACTTCACGATATTTTCCGTTGCCAGGATATTGTTGCGATAGAAATCATCACTAGCGCCAGAATGAGCAACAATGGCAGCGGAATGGATGACGGTCGATACTTCCTTGCCAAGCTTCTCGTACGTTTCTCTCGCCAAACCCATCATGTCTTCTGCCAAGTCTCCTTGCAAGACATGCACTCTTTCCTTTGGATAGCCATCTTTAAAGTAGAATGACATCGTCTCATGTAAACGTTGAGCGACATTCTCTCCCCTGACAATGCAATATGCATCCCCTTCTTCATTGTCTAGGTATGTATGAAGTAGATGTGCCCCAAGATATCCCGTTGCGCCTGTCAACAGGATATTGCCCAGGGGTTTCTTCTCTGTCGCAAAGAAAGGTTGCTTATTGCGATCAAGTATCGGCTGGATGGACGAAACATCCACATCCAAGGGAATCTCTTCCGCCATTTCCTCGCCGCCAAGGAATCTAGCCAATTGTTCAATCGACTTTGACAAGTCTTGATTGATCAAGCCATAACCCTTTTCCGATAACATGGAAATCACTGTCATGCCTTCAACGCTATCAGCCACTTCCCGAAACACTGTGTTTCTGCCAAACGGCATGCCTGTAGCTTCTTCCATGACATCACATAAAAGTTTCTCCATGTCGTTCATCGGTGGAATGATCTCGCGTACTTCATGGGGTATTTCCACCTTTGGCAAGCGGTTACGGTCAATCTTATTGCTTTTGGTCAAAGGCATGCCTTCAATCATTCGATGGAATACCCTTGGCACCATGTAGGGAACCAATTTGCTTTTTAGCGTTGTCTTGAGCTTTGCTATGTCGATTTCTTCCGATGATGTGTAATAGGCGACCAAGGCTTCTTGTTCCTTGTCGACAACCTTGATGACGGCTGCCATCTCAATGCCCTGTTCTTCACACATCAGGCTTTCGATCTCGCCTGTCTCAATGCGTTGCCCATTGATCTTGACCTGGGTGTCTCTTCTGCCAAGATACACAAGTTCCCCATCTTCATTCCACATCGCAAGATCTCCAGTCTTGTACATCTTGTGGCCTAGCGCAAAGGGATCTTGCACAAATCTCTTCGCCGTAAGATCATCTTGTTTCAGGTAGCCCATGCCCACGCTGTCGCCACCAATGCAAAGCTCACCCAGCACACCCATGGGCATGGGCGTGCCATCCTTGCCAAGGATGTACACACGGTTATTGGCGACAGGCTTGCCTATGGTGATATTGTCGTTGGTCAAATGCTTGCTGGTGGACCAGATGGTTGTCTCGGCGGGACCATACAGATTGAAGATACGGGCATTCGAATATTGCTTCAATTCATTGTACAGCGAGCGAGGAAACGCTTCTCCCGCCAGATTGATCATCTTGAGTTGCCTAAGGTATCCAAGCTTGTTTCTATCTTTCATCAATCCCTTCATCTTAGTCGGGGTGGCCTCAATGACATCGAAGTGATACTCTCGCATTAAGCGATCAATATCGCTTTGGCTAATCGATTCGGTATCGTTTGCCAAGAGGATTGTCTTGCCATACGCCAAAGGTAACAACAATTCACTCATGGACACATCGAACACAAAGTTGGTCGAAGCCAATACCGTATCGCATTCCTCACGGATCATTTTTGTACATTCATTGTGTACATTGTCACATGCGAAGTTCGCAAAGTTCCTATGCCTAATGCATAGTCCCTTGGGCTCGCCCGTGGAACCAGAAGTGAATATCACATAACACATGTCGTCGTTTTCGTTGATATTCTCCACTGGTTGCGATTCCTTGCGGAAGTCGTAGTCTTCCAACCGAATCGTTTCAACGGGAAGATTTTCCTTGTAGTTGCAGGAAAGCGCCAATGGGGCATCGGCGATAGAAATCATCTTGCGCATGCGTTCCATGGGGAACTCAGGCGACATTGGCATGAAGGCGCCTCCCGCCTTCATGATCGCAAGGATTCCCACGACATAGCGCCAATCCCTTGTCGAGACAATCGGAACCAACTGGTTTTTGGTAACACCACGCTTGCGCAAGTCATTTGCCAAGGCATCTGACATATGGTCAAGCATGGTGTATGTGAAGTGCTTTCCCTCAAAGATCAGCGCCACATTGCCAGGGTATCTCTTGCATTGTTCATGAAACATCACATGCATCGGCTTTGCTACATATTCCGCAGATGTATCATTGAACCTACGTATTAACCTTTCATACTCTTGCTCTGGCAAGACGCATATATCCTTTATTAGCATGTCTTTCTTGTTTAAAAGCGTCTGCCAGAGCAAGAGAAGTCTTTTGGCCATCTGTTCGATTTCTTTCTTGTCAAAGACTTCTGTCTGGTAGTCGATATACAATTCAAGATCTTCATGGCGCTTGATCAAGTGGAACTGTAGAGGAACCTCGCTGTATCCGTTATGGTGCCACACAATGTCTTGCGCATCCATGACATCTGCCTGGCAGCTGGTCAATACATCATACGGCAGATGATTGTCGTTGTGTTTTTCCTTGATGATCCGCCTGATTTCATCCAGGTGATAACCCTGATGACGCAAGCATGACAAATTCAACGCCTTGATTTCATTCGCAAGGTCACCAAGTGTCTTATCCTTGTCTACCCGAATTAACATGGGCAATGTCTCGACGAACATACCCACCGTTTTCTTGTCACGGCGTGTCTTTCGATTCATCGAAAGCATGCCCATGCCAATGGTTTCGTTGTCTTGGTTCAACTTATGCATATACAACGCTATCACCGTCTCCATCTGGATGGACAACGTCAGATTGTTTTCAAAGGCGCTTTTCGCTAATTCTTCAGGGAACTTTACGATGAATCTTTCCGCCTCGGCATTCCTGGCTTCCACTTGGGCGTGCTTGAAGAATGATCTTTCGGGTTTTTCCTCGAACATCTTGTTCCAGTATTTGGCATCTTTCTCATGCGCCTTGGAACAAAGCTATCGGCTATTGCTTGAAACATGTTCCTCATAGCGGAATACTTCCGTGTCTCTTTCTTCTCCCTTGGCAATCTTGTCATAGGCCGTCTCAATGTCATTTAGCACAATCGCCACGGATGTAGCATCCGATATCACATGATGCATGCACAGAACGATTTCCGTCTTTCCTTCAACCTCACATATCGCAAAGCTATACAAGTTTCCCTTCATATCCATCCGCCTATGCGAAAGATCTTTCACATAGGCATCAAATGCCTGTCGATCACGGAAGGCAATGTCTTCGATATCGAAGACATTGTCCTCCGTGATCTTTTGTGTCCATTGGCTTCCGCTTTCTTCAAAGCGGAAGGAGAAGGCGCTTTGCCTGTCAACCACTTCCTGTATGGCTTGCCTTAGCATGCCATGATCTAATCCTTCCCCAAGTATCTTCGAGCAACAAATGCCTGTAATCGAATTATTAAAGCATTTCTGTAGGCTCAATATATTGCGTTGTGAGTTCAGCAGTTCCATTTTCATCTTTCCTTTCCACTACCGCAAGGCAGTATTCATCATTCTCCATCACATGGACATCTTCATCCATTTCACATGTATTTACATTCTTCAAGCCATAGGCGATGCCAATGCCAAGCATCTTGACATATGCCTCCTTGATCGTCCACAAACGGGTCAATAGTTTGTCTTTATCATTGGCTTCCTCTAGCATCTTCAGTTCTTCTTCCGTGCAGATATGTCTCGCCAACGAGCTTTTGTATGCGATAATTCCTTCCATATCGACCCCACATTCTCTTTGCGACACCACACAGGCAGTACCGCTTTGGCAATGGGTCAAATTGAAGTGAATATCTGGGCGATCTGTCAGATATCCTTTCCCATATTCATCATATGCTACGTGCAGATCGCCCATCATATACCTTGCTAAAAGCCATGCGGCTACCGTATCCTCTCTGTTTCTTTGCGACTTATGGCGCAATGACGCTTCTTTCTCCCTCGGTATCTTCTTCACCGATTCCTCGGATGTCAATGCACTTGGATATCCTTCCTTTCTTTCCACGATAGCCAAGCGGCTTTTCACCAAATCTTTTTTCATCTCTCTTGCCTCCCTTATGACTGTACCCTGGCAAAAATCAATAATGTCTTATCTTACGGTCAATCTTCCCTGTCGATGTCTTGGGGAATGGATTGTCCCTAAAAGCAATGTTTCCTTTGTGGACACGCTTGAATGGTGGAAGCTTCTTGTTTTTTTCCTCAATCCCCACAAGAATCTGCTCTCTGTCCGCATTGGCATCGGGATAGATGGTTGCGCATAAGCATCCATCTACCTCTTCCACAAACGCTTCGCATACACCATCTACCTGCTCCAGCTTTTCTTCTATCTCTTCTGGCGAAACATTTTCTCCATTGCTCAAAACGATCAGATTTTTGATTCTTCCTGTGACATAGAGGTTGCCTTCATCATCAAAACAGCCAATGTCTCCTGTCTTGAAGTATCCCTTGTCAAACGCCTTTCTCGTGCTTTCTTCATCTTTGTAGTACCCTTTCATGACATTTGGTCCCTTGACCAAGATCTCGCCTTCCTTGATCTTGACTTCCACCCCAGCCAGAGGCTTTCCCACACTGCCAATGACAATGTCATCTTCTTGGTTGCACGCCACGATAGGCGAGCATTCGCTAATGCCATAGCCTTCCACTATCTTGATGCCTTTGCCAAATCTTTCCATGAGATCCATTGGCATCTTTGCGCCACCAACGACAATCGTCCTAAGATTATTACCCACAATATCCCTGATGGTTTTCTTGCCTGATGCTTTCTTCACTAGCGTCTTGATGAATTCAGGCACCAGTATAAGAATATTAGGTTGATACAGGGCAAGGTTTTTCAACAGGTTCCTAAGCATTCTCACATGTGAATCATCGAAACAAACCGTTGCCCCGCCCAAGAGAGGTGTCAATAGTCCCGCCACCATTTCAAATCCATGATACAGTGGCAACACAGCCACCAAGACATCCCCTTGTCTGACCTCGACACACGCTTGCGCACCCATGGCATTTTGCACGATGTTCCCATGGCTTAACATGACCATCTTCAGTTTTCCCGTTGTTCCCGATGTGAAGAGAATCTGTGCTATGTCGTCTTCTTCAACGCGTAGCGGCCACTCTTCCTTCATCTTTGATAGGTCTTTCTTCGTCAGATCGATCAACTCGATGTCTGGCAACATTCCTTGCAACTGTTCTACATTCTTGACGCTCTTGTTGACCAATACTGCCGCCACATCCGCCTGTCGCATGTCATTCACAACGTCCTCTAGGCTTCTTTCATGGTAATCGTTGCATAGAACCGCCACATTCCCCGAGCCTACAACACTTGCCCACGCTTCGACTCCTTCGATGCATGACATGCCAAGCACCGCGATCTTTGTCCCCTTTGGATATCTTTCGGCTAGATAACACGCGTTGCGCTTTACCCTCCTGTTAAATCCCTTGTACGTAACATATTCGTCTTTGTTCCTAAGCATGATGTTTACCCCATAGCTTAAAGCTATGCCGTCAATGAGATTCTGTAGTGTCTTCATGGCATATGACCTCCTCACACCCAAGAGCTTATACCCCAAAAAATAAAAAAAGCGCTTGGCACCAAAGTGTCAAACGCTTCTTTCTCTCTTGTCCAGATATGCTACGAAATCCTCGAATGTCTCAAACTTAGCGAGATCTTCATCAGGAATCTCAATGTCAAATGCTTCTTCCACATCGCCAATAGCATTCAGGACATCCAGTGAACACATGCCAAGATCCTTGAACAAATCCGTCTCTCTTGTAATCTCAGGCAATGGTTCTTCTGCATACTCCGCAAGGATTGTTCCCAGCTTCTTCGTAATATCGCTCATTTGTCTTTCCTCTCTTTCCATGACACAATCATCATAGTCGAGGGAAAATAAATTTTTTACGAAAGTGTCACGTTTGCTGGAACACCCCCTGAAGCATGTCCGCAAATTCTTCGATGTAGTAGCCGGAATTATCAATCGCCCAATAAGCGCAATAGCGCCGCTTGATCTGTTCATCGCCTCGATACAAAGGTATCCTTGTCAGGATCCCATATGGCTCCTCATCGAAGTTCCCTTCGATGGGAAGATATCCTTTCCCAGCCAAGACATTCATGCGCGCTTCTTCAAGGGAATACGCAACACTAAAGGCGCTTTGAAAACCCAGTATATCCCGATAGAACTGCTTGTCAATGTCTTCCTGGCCAATGGACGTGACAAGCATGCATGTCTGGTCACCTAGCTCTTCCACCGTCACCCTTGGCATGCTCGCAAGCGAACTGGTTGAAGGAACCTCGACGTATGCTTTTTGTTCCGTCAGCACAAGATTGTTGTACAGGCTGGAAAAAGCCCTTCTCTGATCGCTAAGCACCAGATCCACCTTCCCGCCAACCAACAACTCATACAGTTCTTCATGCGTCCCTGCGACAATGGAAACGGCTACCTTGGGGTATTTCCCAGCAAACAGGGAAAGCGCCTTGGCAAATTCGTGACCACCGTAATTCTTGAGATAACCCAGTTTGATTTCCGCCCTCTCATTCAACCCAATCCTTCGGCTTTCAGCGCACAGTTTCTCCAATTGGGCGATGATTCCCCGGCTCTTGTCATAGAAATAGCTGCCCGCAGGCGTAAGCTCAAATGTCCTGTTCTTGCGAACCATCAAGGCAAAGCCAAGTTCATCCTCCAATGCCTTGACTTGCTGGGAGATCGCAGATTGCGATATATGGCAAGCTTCGGCCGCTTCCGTGAACGACTTGCACTCCACCACCTTTTGAAAATACTGAATCTGTCTTAACAACATTATTCCTTGTTCTTCAGCTTCTGCGCCATGGAGACAATGTTACTCTTGGCCTCACCAAGAAAAACCTTGGCTTTCTCCTTGTTTTCTTCGCTCGTGACATTCGCGTATGTCTCCTGGACTTTATTTTTGGCACTTCCCACAAACGCCACTGCCTTCTCTTTGTTCTCCTCGGTCGCAACACTCTTGTATGTCTCTTGAACCTTGCTTTTGGCTGCGTCAAACATGGCGGTAGCCTTTTCTTTTGTCTCTTGCGAAGTCGCCTTGCTTACCAACACGTCCGCTTGTTTCTTCACTTTGTCAAACAATCCCATCATGTTCTCCTCTCGTTTACGAGAGTATTATAGCACAAGCGAAAAAAAACATGTCGCAATGCGACATGTTATTTCTTTGCGGCATGTCCACCAAAGACATCGAATTTCGTAGCGTCAAGCAATGCGTTGATCTTTGCGATTTCCTCTTGGGTGACAACAATGTTTCCCGCCTCGAAATTTGCCTTGAGGCGTTCAATCTTGCGGGATCCTGGAATCGGTACAATGTATGGCTTCTGGCAAATCATC
>OMYM01000088.1 GCA_900315225.1 uncultured Erysipelotrichaceae bacterium
CTAGAAGCAACCCTTTCCTTCTACCATGAGTATCAAGAGTACAGCTACCATCTAATATTGGATGGTTTCTACACAGGCATGGGCTACCGCGTGATGTCCGAGCTGGAGACAGGATATGGCAGAAGCGACTTGATTATCTTGGATCCAGCAAGGCAAAGATGCCTGGTTCTTGAACTCAAGCATGAGAAAGAAGAGAAGAAGATGGAGTCTGCTTTGAAAGAGGCCTCCAGCCAGATTATCAAGAAGAAGTACGAAAGCAGACTCAAGTATGAAGGATACACATATCGTCTTCAATACGCCATGGCGTTCTGCGACAAGAAGTCGTTGATTTCGCCGGTAACAAGAAGATAGACGTATATCTCTATGGAAATGATCGAGTATTTGAAAAAGGAATGATTGAGTGAGGTGTTGTTATGAGTTTAATGGACAGAGTTAAAGCAAAGGCTAAGAAAGACATAAAGACAATCGTGTTCCCAGAGGGAGACGAGATTCGAACAGTACAGGCTGCCGCGATCCTGAAGAAAGAAGGACTGGCAGAGCCAGTGCTGATTGGAAAGACTGAATCGATCTGTACTGTCGCAAAGGAAACAGGAACAGATCTATCAGGAATACAGATGGTTGATCCCTTGACATCCGAGAAAGCGAAAGAATACGCTGATGCACTGTATGAGATCCGTAAGAACAAAGGCGTTACATTGGAAGATGCACAGAAGCTGATCCAAGACCCCATGTATTACGGGATTATGATGGTTAAGCAGAATGATGCGGATGGATTGGTCTCGGGAGCAATACATACGACTGGAGACATGTTGAGACCAGCCTTGCAGATAATCAAGACAAAGCCAGGAGTCAAAATTGTCTCTTCCAGTTTCTTGATGGAATGCCCGAACAAGAACCTTGGGGATGATGGTTTGTTGGTTTATTCGGATTGTGTGGTTGTGCCATGTCCAACGGCGGAAGAACTTGCCCAGATTGCGATATGTGCGGCAGATACGGCACATAACCTATGTGGCATTGAAGTGCCAAAGGTCGCATTCCTTTCATTCTCCACAAAGGGTAGCGCCAAGCATCCACTGGTTGATAAAGTGACACAGGCAGTGGAACTGGCACATCAACTCGCTCCAGAATTACTGTTGGATGGAGAGATGCAAATGGATGCTGCACTGATACCAGAAATCGGAGAATCCAAGGCAAAAGGAAGCCCAGTGGCAGGACATGCGAATGTGTTGATATTCCCTGACCTTCAGGCAGGAAACATCACGTACAAGACCACCCAGAGAATAGGTGGGGCACAGGCATTCGCCGTATTGCAAGGCTTGGCAAAGCCTTGCAATGACCTTAGCAGAGGATGCTCTGTGGAAGATATTGTGAATACGGCAGCCAGCACGGCAGTGCAGGCACAAGGATAAGAAAAGGCAGCGAGAGCTGCCTTTCATGATGCATTACTCAAACAATGCATCAAGTGTGATGACATTGTCAAAGAAAGAACTGTATTCGTTATACTTTAAGCCATACGTTGTAATCAGTGTGTTATGAACTATCTTCTTCTTTGGGAGCTTGTTCTCCAACAGGCTTCGCCTATTGATCAAAACCCTATGGTAATCTTTTGTTATCGCAAAGTCATTGCTGTAGAATTTCATTTCACAAAGATTCACAACATTATCATCTCTTTCAATGATCATATCTATCTGCGTTCCTGCTTCATCATCCTCTCGTTTAGACCATGTGGAATGCTTCGTGTTGATCCCCGATATACCCAAAGCGGATTTTATCTTTTCAATGTGATTGAAACATACGTTCTCAAAGGCAAATCCCCTCCAGGAAACAATGCTTTGAGAAGTTTGATTCTGTATCCAAAAATACTGATCCAATGAATCACGTCCCTCCACAAATTTGATGTAAAACATGCAAAATGGATCGATGAGCTTGTAGTAAGCGGTTTTCTTACCATGACCATATGGGTAATACTTTATGATAAAGTCTCCGGCAATTAAAGATTTTAGTGCCTTGGTCAATGTCCCGCCTCCAGAATAATGTGTTTTTTCGGTAATCTCCGCTCTTGTTAGTCCACTGTTTCTTTCGCTTAAGGCTTTCACAATATCCATCATCATTTTTGGCTTGGCGAATATCGAATGAAACATTCTGGAGAATTCATCCCTCAGCTTTTTGGTTTGAGAGAAAAACAAATGATCAATATTTTGAGACAAGCTATATCCCCTCTTGAAATATCGTAGATAATAGGGTATTCCGCCCACAATCATGTATGCGCAGACAATATCATACCTTGACAGCTTGACTTTTCTCTCTTTGAGATATTCTTCACATTCCGCAAGAGTGAATGGCGACATTTTGATTTCATATGTTACCCGGTCATAAAGACCTCCATGGTTATTGATCAGTTTATCCATCACCCACGATGTCGAGCTTCCACATACAATCAGTAGCAGATTGTCATTATGGCATCCCCAGTTATTCCAGAATCCTTCAAAAGCAGTGATAAATCCACTCTTTGGGGTATCAAGCCATGGAAGCTCATCCAAAAACACAACCATTCTATTGTTGGTGTCTTTGCTTTTGAGCAATTGTATGAGCAGATAGAATGCATCAAGCCAATCTTCTGGCATTGTATTGTTATCGCTTAATCCGTAATCTTGCAAAGACTTGTAGAAGTGTTTGAGCTGTCGCTTTAGTGGTCGGTCATAATTTGTTTCATTTTCGTCTTCTATTGGTGACAAACCTGCATGGCGGAAAGCAAACTTTTCCTTAAGACACTGGTTTACAAAATATGTTTTACCGACACGTCGCCTTCCGTATATTACCACTAGCTCTGCCTCGTTATTCTGGTACAAGTCCATCAACTCGTCTATTTCTTTTTTCCGTCCGATCATATTTTCCGCCTTTCATATGTGATTATAGCAAAATAACCAGCCATCAACAAGCGTTTTATGTCTTTTGTGGCTGATTATTGCATTGTATGGGTGGTCGTGGGTGAGATAACCAGCCATCAACAAGCGTTTTGCGTCCTTCGTGGCTGGCTATTGCGTTATTTTGGCGGGCAA
>OMYM01000119.1 GCA_900315225.1 uncultured Erysipelotrichaceae bacterium
CTTTCCTTGATTTCATCCAGCGTCCGAAAGACGGCAGTCTTGTTGTTGCTTGGTGAAACACTGTTTCCGCAAGCGGACAGAGATAACGCCAGCGCGCTTGCGCCAAGCAATGATAATAATGTCTTATGCTTTGTCATGGATTTTTCCTCCTTGGGACATTGCCCCTAAAATGCATCTATGTCTTTGCGCTTTTTGCGCTCGAATGAAAATGTGTTCAAGAATCTTCTTGCCCGTTCTGTCCTGGGATTGCCAAAGAATTCCTCAGGGCTTCCCTCCTCGCATATTCTGCCTTCGTCAATGAATACGATCCTATCCGCAACCGCCTTGGCAAATTGCATTTCGTGGGTGACGACAAGCATTGTCTTTCCTTGGTTTGCTAGGCCTAGGATCACCTCTAGCACTTCCCTTACCATTTCTGGGTCAAGTGCCGCAGTGACTTCATCAAACAGAAGAATATCCGGGTGCATGCACAATGCCCTTACAATGGCTGTGCGCTGTTTCTGGCCACCCGAAAGCTGTCTAGGAAGGCTATCGGCCTTGTTTTCAAGGCCGACTCTTTCCAGCAATGCCAATGCTTCTTCTTTGACTTCTCTCTTGTTGCGCCTTTGTACTTTCATAGGTGCCAACATGATGTTGTCAAGCACCGTCATATGGGGGAAAAGCTCATAGTTTTGAAACACCATGCCGATTTTCTGTCGCATTGCCTGCAGGTTCTTGCTGTCTTTCGACACTGTTTCCCCTCGCAGGAGTATCTGTCCACCCTGGATATCCTCTAGGGCGTTAATGCATCGCAATAGCGTGCTCTTGCCACATCCGCTTGGGCCAACGATGACAACTACCTCTCCCTCGCGCACCGACAGGCTCAAATCCTCGATGACCGCATTATTACCATATTCCTTGCGCAAATGGGAAATCTCCAATATGTTTTCACTCATCCGCTCACCCCCATCTTTTCTCAAGCTTTCGCGCGACCAAGCTGATGGGCCAGCACGCGATAAAATACAGGACAAATACCGAAAGATATACCCCAAACGCAGCGTTTGGACTACTCATGCGGTTTGCTTCGATAATCTGTTGCGCGACTTTCAATACTTCCACCACACCGATCATCATCACAAGGCTTGTCGTCTTGATCATCCTCGTAGCAAGGTTAATCGACAAAGGAATCAACCTGCGTATCGCCTGAGGAAGAACAACGTAGCGATATACCTGTGTCTTTTCCAGCCCTAGCGCCAAGGCGCTTTCATATTGATACGCAGGTATGCTTTCCAAGGCACCTCTGACAAGATCGCTCATTTCGGCTGTTCCCCATAGCGAAAACACAATGATCGCCGCCATCTCGCCAGATAAATCCCAGCCAAAGGAACGTGTCGTTCCAAAGTACACGATAAACAGAAGAACCAACTGTGGCATGATGCGTATGGTTTCTAGGTAAAGCCGCATGGCAAACTGAAGCACCAGGTTCTCTCTTCGCCGCAATACCCCAAGTATTGTCCCTAGCACAATGCTTACAAAGATCGAAACCAGGCTTATTTCCATGGCAACGCCCAGTCCACCCAGCAACCTTGTGAAATTCCTTCCCTTGAATAATACGTCAAGCCCCAAGCCCGCCATTGCGCAGCCTCCTTTCAACCAAGCTCCCCACCAGGGAAACAGGCAGGAGGATTAGCAGATAGAACGTCACCAACAGTGTTAGGCTTTCCGTTGTGTTGTAGTACAAGCCAATCAAGTCTTTCGCCGTAAACATCAAGTCCATGAGGCTGATCGCCGAAAACATGCTTGTCTCCTTCAGTAGAAATATCACATTGGCTATGATGGCAGGCGCACTGATCGCAAAAGCTTGTGGAAGAATCACGTATATGACCGCCTGCATCCTGCTTAGCCCAAGACTGCATGCACTTTCTTCCTGAATAGGATCGATCGCCTCTACGCCGCTGCGAAATGCTTCCGCCATGTAGCTGCCGCCAAGGAAGGCAAGACCTGCCACGCCACACACCCATGCATCTAACCGCAAGCCAATCTTAGGCAATCCAT
The DNA here is from genome assembly GCA_900315225.1 of uncultured Erysipelotrichaceae bacterium. Classification (GTDB taxonomy): domain Bacteria; phylum Bacillota_I; class Bacilli_A; order Erysipelotrichales; family Erysipelotrichaceae; genus Bulleidia. The sequence continues at coordinate 2,035 of OMYM01000119.1, forward strand.
AGTAGATGAAAAACAGCTGTATCAATAACGGGGTATTCCGGCTAATCTCGATATATGCCGCAACAATCTTTCGCAAGACGGGTATCTTAAAGTATTCTATCGCTTCGCAAAGCAAGCCAATCAATATGGCGATGCATATGCCCACAAGCCCGATTTCCACCGTCAACACTGCTGCTTGCGCATATAGGGGAATATATTTCGCCATGAATCCAGGATCCATGGCACAGCCTCCTTTCCTGCTTTCCTAGCACAGATGCAAGTGTATATGTTTCTATGCATCCGCTTTCCTTCACCAAGGACCCTATAGTTATAGTTTGAACAAGATACTTTGTAAATTCGTTCAATTTTATCATCCATGATAAGCGCAGCCTATCACTGTTTCAAATCTCCTTGTATTTCAAGATTTCTTCCACAAACGCCTCTCCGTACTTAGACATCAAGCTTCCTTTTCTTACGATATACCCAATGAAAAGCGGATCTTCCTCCCGAAGCTTGACAGCCACCAATCCTTTTAGAATCGCATCATCCTCCGATAGCATTCCAGAACCTATGGAATATCCATGAAGCCTGGCTATGATCTCCATCGATGTCGCCCGATCATCCGACTTGATCATTTTGTCAAAAGAGTAATCGGCCATGGCTTCTTCCGTAAGATAAAAACGACTATCGTTGCTCTGGTCGAACGATACACATGGATACGCCTGCATTTCATCAATGGAAACCTCCCTTTTGTCCGCAAAAGGATGATCTTCCCACATATACGCATACGTCTCTCTCCTCATCAAAGGCGTAAACACAAGCCCATAGTCGCGAAAAAGCTTTTTTATCACAGCTTCGTTCGAACTGGAAAAGGATATGATGCCAATCTCACTCTTCATGTTCCTGACATCATCAAGAACTTCCTTCGTCTTTGTCTCATGTATGGAAAACACATACTTCTTTGGATCCATTGTCTTAATGACATCTGTAAACGCCTTGATCGCAAAGTTATAATGTTGCGTCGAGACAGAAAAACGTTCCTTGCTACTATCCCTGGATAAATACCTGTCCTCAAGGATTTCGTATTGACCAACCGCTTTCTTCGCATAGTCGATAAACTCTCTTCCTTCATCCGTCAAGAAAATGCCTTTGTTCGTTCTCTCGAATATCAAAATGCCAAGTTCTTCCTCCAATTCATGGATACTGGCAGACAATGCCGGTTGCGATACATACAACCTTGTGGAAGCTTCCCGCATGGAAGAAGAATTCGCTGTCTCGAGTACATATTTCAATTGGTTGATGTTCATTTGTTATCACCTCGCTATTTGTAAATTGTAGCCTGCAATCCCGCCATAAAACAAGATGCCCTCGGCATTGCCGAGGGCATCATATCTTTGCTAAACAATAGTGTATTCTATATTTAGTCGCACAAATAGGTAGAATTCTGCATCCTCCTGTAGTCATATGCGCAACGATTGTAAATATCTGTTCCAGATTTTCGATCATTCCAGTACAAGTTTAATCAATTTCAAGACATCAATGGTTTCGAGAGTTCTTACCGGATAACATCCATCATCGTCCGTCAGGAATCAATTCAATTGATCCGCAAGTTCTCTAATTCTCGTCTCTGGAAGGCTTGTGTACTTCATGATTTTCAAAATTGGCTCCTCAGCCTTCAGCATGTTAATCGCCACAGACTCGTAGACTTCCTGCCTTGCATTTTCTTCGGTCTGCTCCGCTTCCTGCTTCGCAAGCCTTGCCTTTTCTTCGGCCTGCTCCGTTTTTGCCTTTTCCTGATTAATCAGGTCCGCGTAGTACTTGTTCTCCACAGTGTTAAAATACAATTCAAACATACCGGCTAGCCCCTCCTTAAAGCCAAAATAGCCGCTTTCCAGCAATTCTTCCAAAATCCCGATGTACTGCGCCCCGACGATCGACATGCACAGCAGCGTGGTCGATGAGTCCA
>OMYM01000069.1 GCA_900315225.1 uncultured Erysipelotrichaceae bacterium
AGTGCGGTTAAGGACATAAAGGGGGTCAAAGTCAATGCCTGCTTCATGAAGAGCCAGCTTATAGCCTTCTACTCTTGGATTCTCTTGATGTTCAGCAATGTAGCCTGGCATTAACAGGATATTTCGGCAGCCTTTGGCGATTAGAAACTTTGCGGCTTCTTTCATGGCTGCTTCATCGTCGTTAGCAACCCAAGGGATTTCTCTTGTGCTTTGAGGAACCCTGTCCACCCAGACAAGTGGCAGGGAAGCAGGTATGGTTTCTTCCGTGACCTGAGAGAGACCAGAGACGGAGATGATTCCTCTGACACCTGCTTCCTGCAGGGTGCTGTAGAAACCTTTTTCGGTTTCGGCATCATTACGGCTGTCACAAGTCAGAACAGTATATCCGCTTTTGTTCATTTCTTCTGCGACTGCGTGGGCAAGGCTTGCGAAGAAGCTGTTGTCCATGGTCGGGACGATCATGCCTATTGTCTTCATGCCAGTTCTCCTTTGAGTTCTCTGATCAGCTCTTCATATGTTCTGCCCTTGCGGAACAAGGCACTGGAGCCAAGGATGAAACCATCCGCGCCAAGATTTGAAAGATCTTCAATGACTTCCGGGGAACAATGGCCATCGATCATGACCTTAAAGCCATATTCTTTTTTCAGGGTGATCAGCTGTTGTACTTTCTTCCTTGTAAAGTCGATGAAGCCTTGTCCCGCAAAGCCAGGATTGACGGTCATCACCAGAACATAGTCGCACAGGTTCAGAATCTCACTGATGGAAGCAACCGAAGTATCGGGGTTGACGGCGATGCCGGCATAAGCTCCCATTTCCTTGATGTGGGCCAGGGTCTTGACGACATAGCGTTCGGATTCGGGATGAATGTAGATGATGTTGGCACCTGCCTTGATGAACCAGTCGACCTTGGAAGCCGGGTTTTCAATCATCAGATGGCAGTCAACCAACTTGTCGGTATATTTGCGGATGGTCTGTACATCCATGACACCCATCGTGAAGTTGGGTACGAAAGTGCCGTCCATGATGTCGCAATGGAAGATATCCACGCCGGCATTGTCAAGTGCCCTGACTTCATCTGCCAGATGGCCATAGTTGGCACACATCATGGACGGACATAACAGTCTTTCTGCCATATCATTCCTCCGCAGCTTTCAGGTGTTGGGTTTCTTCGATCTCTTTGATCATATCGATTCTTGTCTGGTGACGACCACCTTCATATTCGGCTGCCAGCCATTCATCAACGATCATCTTGGCGGTTTCAATGCCAATGACGCGGGCACCGAAGGCGATGATGTTCGAATTGTTGTGTTGGCGGGAAAGCTTTGCGGTGTAGGGTTCCGAACAGACACAGGCACGAATGCCATGCACCTTATTGGCTGCCAGGGAGATGCCTACGCCAGTGCCACAGATCAGCACGCCTCTATCAACTTCACCGTTAACAACCATTTTTGCGACCTTATATCCAGAGATAGGGTAGTTGAAGCGTTCACTGCTGTCAGTTCCGACATTGATCACTTCATGTCCTTTGGCTTCCAGATAAGCTTTGATTTCATTCTTCATGTCGACTGCGACATGGTCATTTCCGATTGCGATTTTCATATTAGTCTAAATCCTCTCCGTTACTCTCAATGCACTTTTTATACCAGAAGAAGGAATCCTTTCTCTTTCTTGCGAATGTTCCTTCGCCTTTGTCGTTCATGTCGACGTAAATCAGGCCATATCTCTTTTCGATTTGCCCGGTAGAAGCAGAAACCAGGTCAATGCCTCCCCATGTAGTGTATCCCATGACATCAACGCCTTCCTCAACCGCCTGCTTGAGCTGCTGAATATGGGCACGCAGGTAATTGATTCGGTAATCATCATGGATGGAACCGTCTGCTTCCACGGTATCCCTTGCGCCAAGACCGTTTTCAATGACAAGCAGGGGAATGTTGTAGCGGTCATAGATCAGGTGCATGAAGTATCTGAAACCGACGGGATCGATCTGCCAGCCCCATTCACTCTTTTCAAGGTATGGATTCTCCATGCCAAGGAAGACATTTCCCTTGCCTGCCACCCTGTCTTTATGGGTGGTGCGACACTGCGACATGTAATAGGAGAAGCCCAGGAAGTCGGATGTGCCTTCTTTCATATCCTTGAGATCCTGCTCAGTGATGTCCAGTTCAACATTGTCTTCCTTCCACATTCTTCTAGCAAAAGAAGGATAGCTGCCGCGAATCATTGCATCGGCCGCATAGCAGAAGACATCCTGGAAACTCTTGTAGGTATCCATGACATCAAGCGGATCTGGTGTCAATGGGTAATTGCATAGACCACAGATCATGCATCCGACCTTCATCTCTGGGTTGATCTCTCTGCCCAGCTTTGCGGCTCTTGCGGCCGCAACGATCTGGTTGTGCATTGACTGGAAGTTTTCCTTCGCCTGTGCCTGGTCGTGTGGGAAATCTCTAAACAGCATGAGGACGTTGATTTCATTGAATGTCATCCACTTGTTCACGAGGTCTTTGTATTCGGTAAAGCAGACTCTTGCGAATTCAACGAATTGGTCGATCATTGCTCGGTTTGTCCAGCCACCATAGGTTTCTTCAAAGTAAACCGGTTCATCATATTTGTAGAGGGTAATAATGGGGTCGATGCCATGGGCTCTGAGTCGGGTGAACATGTCGCGGTAGAAAGCAATACCTTCCTGATTGACACCGCCTTCTACACCGCGTGGGAAGATCCTTGCCCAAGAGATGGTGGTGTTGAAGGTGGAAAATCCCATCTCCGCCATCAGTTCAATGTCTTCCTTGTAGTGATGGTAGAAGTCGGAAGCGTTGCGATTGGCGTAATATATGTCATCAAACGATTCGTATGTGCCGCCTTCAGGAAGATGCGGGAACATGGCATATGCACCAGGGACAAAATCCCTTGTTCCATCGGCTTTGCGGTAGAAAAGCCTTCTTCCGCTTGTCTGTGCGTTTCCAGAATCGGCGAAGTCTACCTGGACGGGACCTCTGCCGCCCTCGTTCCAGCCGCCTTCAGCTTGGGCGGCGCTAATGGATGTACCCCAGAGAAATCCTTTTTTCATTTTCTTTTACTCCTTCTTTACTTTCAGTTTTTTATGATGTGGTCAAGATGATGCGCAAGTGCACCGAGCAGATTAGCATCGTTGTGATATTGACAGACGTTGAGATGTGGCCTAGGAAGATGCAGGGCAGCCATTCCTTCGGCACTGTAGATCCTGTCAAATGCCTTATTCAACGTTTCCAGCAAGAGAGGCTGTTGACTGATTCCACCGCCGATGGCGATGGCTTCCAGATCAAGAATCATGTTCATGTCAAACAGGATATTTGCCAAAGTGCTGCCATAGGCATCCAAGACTTCCTTTGCGGTTTCATCGCCAGCTTTGACGGCTTCGAAGAAAGCAAAGCCATCCACTTCGCTGATTCCTTTGCGATGAGCGTATTCCTTGCCTAGCCATGCTGCGCCAGCTGTTCGAAAAGCCCATTGCTGTTTGGTGTAGGGAATGTCGATATTTCTGACCATCAAGGATGCAGAACCAGCATAGCCATGCATTCCCCGATAAAGGGTATTATTCAGAATCAATGCCCCTCCAAGACCTGTGCCAATGACCACTACCGCCGCGTTGGCATATCCACGCAGTGATCCGTATCTGCTTTCCGCAAGACCAGCGCAGTTGCCGTCATTTTCAACGTTTACGATGGTGCCGGTTTTTTCTTCCAGCAAGTCTTTCAGATTAAGCCTGGCCATATATCGGTAGGAACCACCGCTGTGCAACAGCCCGGTTTCGGCATCCACCTCGCCACAGTAGCTAATTGCGATGCCGCCTTGGCAACAGCCGTTTTCTTCGTACAGATCACACAGACAGGCGATGAATTCCTCGCTATTCTGCAGGTGCTTGCTTTCGGCTTTTCCCTTTTTCAGGATATTCAGCTGTTCATCCATCACTGCATATTTGATGGAAGAACCACCGATATCCAGTACAAAATACTTCATTCCGCTTCTCCTTTCACTTTGCTCTGCCAAGGCTGTAGATGATCCAGTCAATGTGCTTGATTTCATCTTCTTTCTGATGAATCTCTGCCAACAGAGACTGTCTGCCTTGATGAAGCAGATCTTTTGCCTTGCCAAAGTCATGTTTCATGACGCTTTCCGCAATTTCTTCTCTGCTTTTTGCAGGAAGTCCGGTCTCTTCAACCGCTGTCATAATCAAGTTTTCTTTCATCGCATACAATATACCAGTTGGAATCTGATATATCAAATACTTGTTAACTATTTCTAATTATTCTATAATAGAATAACTGAAAGAGGTGGATCATGGAACTGCGCGTACTCCGTTACTTTGTCCAGGTTGCCCGTGATGAAAGCATCACAAAGGCTGCCAATGCTTTGCACATTTCACAGCCAACGCTGTCCAAGCAGATGAAAGACCTAGAAGCCGAACTAGGTGTGAAGCTGTTTACCAGAACCAATTATGCGGTTAGACTGACCGAAGATGGCATTCGTTTGCGCTTGCGGGCGGAAGACCTGCTGGCGATTGCTGAGCAGACACTGAACGAATTCAGAAACAAGGATCAGTCTATTTCCGGTGAAGTTCGCATCGGTGCCGCTGAAGGGGAAGCGGTGCGGACACTGGGACAGATCATGCATCAGCTGAAGGAGACGTATCCCGATATTGTCTATCATATGTATGCCGGTGATACAGAGGCACTGAAGGAAAAACTTGACCAAGGTTTTCTGGATTTCCTGCTGATCTGTGAAGAGCCTGATTTGCATCGCTATCAGGCAATGACCATGCCAATTGATGATGAGTGGGGCGTTGTCATGAAAGCAAATGACCAGTTGGCCGCAAGAGAAAGCCTGACCCTGGAAGACATCACAACACTGCCGTTAATTGTTTCACGTCAGGCGATGAATCAAGACCTGGCGCATCTGTTCGGTGCTGCGGCCCATCGACTGCACATTGCGGCTACATATGACCTGGCACATAATGCTTCTTTGTTAGTGAGGGAAGGGTTTGGCTATCTGCTGACCTTTGACCACCTTGTTGATGTCAGCGAAAAAAGCGGCCTTGTCTTCCGACCGTTGTTTCCACAACTGCGTACTAGATCCCATTTGATCTATCGGAAATACCAGATCTTCTCGGCCGCAGCGGAAATGTTCCTGAATACCTTGGAAGAAGAACTGTATGAATGAAGCAGAAATATTCGCTCAGGGATTGAAAGCCCTTGCCAAAACTTGCTGAGATCAAAGCCTATATTGATCACAAAAGGACAACAGGATTGCGGCATGCCAGCCATGACTCAACCCCGTCTTTCTATAGGAACAATTTGAAAAACAAAGCCGCCCCAAATCTGGCAATTGCCGTATTTGGGGCAGCTTGTTTTTCTTATGTGTTCATCATTCGTGGCGGAAAGAAAGGGGTTAATCCTTCCTTTGCATGGAATCGTCTAGGGCTTGGCAGATATTGTCCACGACCATGGTTACCTTCTCCTGCACTTGCTTTGGCGCATATGGGAAGGTGTAGGAGACATCGGAAGCCTCAATCAGAGGAAGGTCATTGATGGAATCACCGATTCCATACAAGACACAATCGCCCCACTTTTCCTTCATGTATTCCTTCAGATACTTGACGCCTATTCCCTTGGAACATCCCTTGGGAGCGATATCGATCTCTACTACATTCTGGAAAGCCTCTACCTTGTCGCCATAGGTTTGGTTGATCATAGCACTGATATCTCTTGCTTCGTCCAGGCTTTCGGTATGAATACTGACTTGGTGGATCAACCCCTTTGGCGCATCATCGACACTGGTGATCACATAGTATTTCCCAGGATAATCCATTTTTGCGAATACACAGATATCCCCTTCCACGTCTAGGGTCAGTCGATAGCCCTTGGGATTCATCTGGCGGACGATCGCATCCGCAATCTCTCGATCAACTCCTCGTTTCAGAATCGGCGCAAAATTACTGTCTACAATATTTGCTCCACTGCTGGTGATGTAGAAATCCGGCTGGATGATCCCGCCAATGAAGGGTGTAAGACCACCCACCTGCCTGCCAGTGCAAAGACCGAACAAATGGCCTGCTGCCTGGTATTCCTTCACTTTCTCAACGTTTTCCTTTGGGAGCTTTCTGTCATCTTCCGCTTTGTAGAAATACAACGTGCCATCGAAGTCACTCGCAAATACCTTTTTCATGATTGTCTTTCTCGCTTTCTTTTGGATCAGATGACAAAATCATCCTTTACCGATGCCTTGTATGGCCACAGTTTTGCTACAGCGTTACCGACAAGGGTATAACCTGTTTCTTCCTTTGTCGGGTATACATGTGCCGTAAATGTCTCTTCTCCATCGTTGGCGAAGATCTCCACAGAACTGTGATCGATAAATACATTCAGCTTCTTCAATGGGGTGCGCAATGGCATGTCAAGCTTTTCTCCTACCGCTTCGTTAAAGCGCAGCGTCAGGTGACTCTTGTCAATCGTCATCGTCTGAGAGGATGCGTCATAGTGAATTGTCAGACCACCGTTTCCATCCGCAAGGGTAAACAGGTTCAGATCCAGGTCGCCACCATCGCATGTAAGCTCCATCTCAGCTGCCTTAGGCAGCTTTCCCTCTGGCTTGATTTCTTCGTCTCTAAGCGCCATGACTTCCTTCACTGGGTATTGATACAGATGTCCATCCTTGATTCTCAGTTCCCTAGGAAGAGACATGCTTCCTTCCCAGTCTTCCTCGGCACTGGCATAATGGTTGTCTGGCAGGCCAATCCACGCGAGCAGGATTCCTTTGTCGGGATCGCCAACATTGGCTGCGCCTTGCGCCGCATAGAAATCAAATCCGTAGTCTAGATGACTAAAGCCCTCATCTGGTGCAAAGGTCAGTGTGTCATAGTCCATGGTGCCAATGAAGTAGACATTATGGTTCGTGCTTTCTGCTCTACCTGGCAGCTTTGTATACTGTGGCGAAAAGATCAAGAGATCTTTGCCACTGATATTCACGATATAAGGGCATTCCCACATTCCGCCAAAGTCTTCATAGCCAACGACATGAAGCTGTCCTTCAAACTTCCATCCCTCAAAAAGCTTTTCCGAGGAATATACCTGGGCAGTTCCTTTTCCATCCAGTGTCTGGGCTCCGATAAAGATATAGTATCTTTTCTTCTCCTCGTTCCACACGATCTTGGGATCGCGCTGATGCTCGGAGTAGTCGTCCCTTGGACCAAACAAAGGCTTCTCACGCTTGACGGGCTTTCCATCATCCCCCAGCTTGGCAGCACAGGTGTAAGGTGTTCTTGTCCAGTCCTCGTCTCTGTGGTTGCCTGTATAGAAGAAATACAGATTTTCACCATCGGAGATAGCCGATCCAGAATGCGCTCCCTTATTATCGTAATACGTATCTGGTGCTAATCCAACACCTTCATTCTTCCAGTGGACAAGATCCAAGCTTGTCACATGATACCAGTACTTCAGACCATGAACAGCGCCCCATGGGCACCATTGGTAAAACAGATGCCAGACCCCTTTATGAAAGGCAAACCCGTTTGGGTCGCTAGACAGTCCTGTCACAGGCTGTACATGGTATGTCTGACGCCAGGCAGAGGTCTTGATACGCTCATGCAGTTCCTTGACTTGCTCTGGGCTTTCCAAAACCTGATACCTTTCTTCTCTAGTCCATTCTCTCATTATAAACCTCCTGGTTTCTTTCTCTGTTAACAATCTATCACAGGCAGGGAACCCATGTCAAGCCGCAGAAACAAAATCGAACCACTAAAATATCTTTTTCACCAAACCTGGCATAAAATATATTCAGAGGACTATTTGAATACATGAGGTACAGATGAAACATTATGAGTAAAATGAAATGGTATACAAGAGCGGATTCAGATCCGTTTGGCAAACAAAAGCTATTCTTTCTTTGTCATCCTGACAGTGTCGCTTTATGTCGTGAGAAAATGATACAAGACATCTTGTCGTTACAGAACTGTGTTATATACTGCTATGAGCAGTCAGAGATGTTTTCAGAAAATGAACTACAGTTGAATATCAGCCAGATGCAGATTGTTGTCATTGCCATTACCGAACGATTCTTGCGGGAAACAGATCGTTTTTCCGTAGCTGTCATGGCACTTGCATCAGAGATGCATATACCGGTTCTTCCCGTTCTTTTTGAACCGCATTTAGATCGTTTGTTCGAATCGACATTTGGCGATTTGCAGTACATTGATGCTGTGACCGTTGACGAAACAGGCATTCCCTATCAGGAAAGACTGGCGGGGTATTTTGATCGATTGCTTTTCGGCACGGAATTGATCGACAGAGTGAAAAAGAACTTTCATGGATCCATATTTTTGAGCTACAGGAAGAAGGATCGCATCTATGCTCATAAGCTGATGAAAACCATTCACGCATATCCTTTTATGAGAAATATTGCGATCTGGTATGATGAGTGGCTGATTCCTGGTGAGGGTTTCAACCATGCAATTGAAGAAGCGATTGAAGAATGCAGTCTCTTTTGCCTTGCTGTTACCGATCATCTAGCTGAGCCAGGTAATTATGTCATGCGCATCGAATATCCTATGGCTTGTACGAAGGGAAAGGACATCATGGCTGTGGAAATGCAGCCGATTCATTATGATTTCCCATTTGAGGTCATAGATATCAGAGAAATGCAAGGTATCCTGATGCAGGTATTTTCCGATCAAAAGCCGATGGCAAGCGAGGAGATGTATCTTACGGGCATGGCTTATCTGAACGGGATTGAAGTGGAAGTGAATCATGAATACGCTGTGTCCATGATTGAGAATTCGGCTGAACAGAATAATGTCGAGGCAATTGAGCGGTTGATCACGATGTATCATAGTGGCCAAGGTGTGAAAAGGGATTTCATGGAAGCAATCCGTTGGAGGAAAACACTTCTGGAGAATCTTGATGATGAATTGCATTATGTGGATGAACTGAATAACCTTGCCGAGGCGTATATAGAAGTCCATATGCTGGAAGAAGCGTATGAAACAGGCTTAAAAGCATATGAACATCATCTCTCAGATAAAGCTGATGCCATTTTTGCTGTGTTGCTTGGGGATATACGCAAAGACCAAGGACTCTTTCGCGAGGCAATGGATTATTTCAGAGTTGCCGAAGGAGCGGCAGAGAAACTAAGTGCCAGAGATGAGCATGACTGGATCTGCTCCATCTGCTGTGACAGGATTGGAGACATCTTGGTTCACCTGGAAAGATATCAAGAAGCTCTGCAGGAATTTGAAAAAGGTCTAGATTATCGCAGGACTGATGAAAACTATGCAAAGAGTGCTGTCATGAAGCGCAGCGAAGCCGTATCCTTGGGACGCATTGCAGATGTTCTGTCCAACCTTGGTTTATACGAAGATGCACTTACGTACTATGAACAGGCTTGTGATCTACAGACAAAGGTTTCTGAAGAAATGCGAACCGCAGGAACAGCCGAGGATCTGTGCTTGACATACATTCATATCGGTAATACTTATCGGCATCTACACATGCCTATCTTGGCGGAAAGAGCATATCTTACGGCAAAAGAAATCATAGAGGATCTTGAAGAAGAGACTGGGACGATGGAAACAAAACGCATTGTGAGCGATGTCTTTCTGAAAAGGGGGAATCTGTATTTTGATTCTGGTCGCCTTGAAGAAGCGCATGACTGCTACAATGCGTCTGTCAAGATTTGTGAAGAGATCTTTGCGGGCGGCAGGACATATGATAGTATTCGCGATCTAGCGGTGGGATATGACGGATTGGGACAGTATTATCATGAGATGGGTGATTTTCAAAATGCGCATAAAAACTTTGCCAAGGCGATCAAGCTGTTAGATGAACTGCCGCAGGATGAAATATCGCCAGGACGGTTGACGGATGTATCGATCATGCTCAGCCGGATAGCGGGTGTATACGCTGCCCAGGGAAATACACAGATGGCAGAAACGTTGTTGAAAAGATGCATAGATCTAGATCTTGAACACCTACAGGCAACAGGCTCGGATCATGCCAAGAAAATGTATGCAATCTCTTTGGAGAAAATGGGAGATGTCAGCAATGCTGTTGATGGTCTTCCCTTTCATCTAAAGTCGCTTGAACTCAGGCGACAGTTGATGGAAGACAAACATTCATTATGCGCCTCATTAAACCGGGTAGGCAGCGATTATTTCTCGGTCGGGAATTATGAAGAGGCACATCGCTGCTTTGATGAGATGAAAACTCTGGCGCAAGACATGGAAACAGATCAGCTGGTCAATGATTATGCGGCGGCACTGACAAGCATCGGTGATATTGGAGCAATCTATGGTGAAACGGAGGCTGCGCTGGAGTGTTACCTGACAGCTGCTGAATTGATGTCTGGACGCAAAACATACAAAGCGATTACCGACAGATCGACCATGCTGCAAAGGGCTGCCAGACTCTTTCTGAATAAGAAAGAATTTGACCAGGCAGAAAAAGCCGCAAGTCAGGCAATGGAAACGATTGCTACTCTGCCAAAGACACCCGATTGCTTTACTTGTTGGATCGTTTCCAAAGATCTGCTTGGTGATATTTACCAGGCTAAGAATGATCTTTCTTCAGCTATGGAATGCTATCAGGAAATATGTGAGTACTCCAAGGAGGCTTTTGTGACTGTAGGTGGAAGATTCTTTGTCAGAACAGAAGCCATCGGTCATATCAAAAGGGCTGATATTCTGAAGGAGAATGATAGGACAGAGACGGCACAGGAAGAATATTTGCAGGCACTAGCCATTCTGAGAAAGCATCAAGATAACTGGGAGGATGACATGGTACTTGGTACATTAGGTGATGTGCTGGAACGCCTTGGCAGTATTTCAGTTGATCAAAAATTCGAATACATGCATGAATGCGTAGAACTCCGTTCCCGGATTGCCAGACAATTCCCTTCCTTCAGCAATGTCAAAGCATATGATATTGGACTGATAAAGCTCGGGCGTTATTATCAGCTGGAAGGCGATAGCCGCAATGCCGAGTATTATTATCGATGCAGCCTTGATTTACGAAAACAACTTGATCAACAATTCCATACGCTTGATACGAAAGACAATCTTGCGAATGTGTATTGGGCATTAGCGACCGCTGTTCAGGATGGCGATGAGCCACCGTACTTGCGGAAAGCAATTGAACTACTTGAGGATCTCAGCCGCATGGTTGATGACAAAAGGTATGAAGAACGTATTGCTTATTTGCGCGGTCAACTGGATCGGTTGACCGCTATGGACAGCCACGAACAGTAAGGAATTGCACGGAAATTATACTTGGGAACACAAGATAGCTGTTCCAAATATTTGATCGTTCCAGTATAATACCTTGAATCCTTGGTGTGGCGGGAGGGCTGTTAAGCAAGACCATGGACGATGACACGAATATAGACATTTTTGAGGTATGTGATAAAATGAGTATCGCAGATTTGTCGGACGGGAGGATAGCATGTATAAGATGAAGCCAAATGACAGAGGGGAGAAGTATATCTTCCTTTCGTATCCGCACAAGAACAACGGACAGGCTGCCGTCATCATAGAGGCTTTACAGAAGGCTGGATACAGAGTGTGGTTCGATGAAGGGCTGGAGCTTGGGCAAAGGTACAACCAGGTCATAGCCGAGCACATAGAAGAATGCGAGGTTTTCATGTGCCTTTTGACGAAAGAATACTACGAGTCTGACTACTGTAGGATGGAGTTCAACTTTGCGCTGGAGGACTGCCGGAAAGAGATCATCCCGGTGTTCATTGATGATTACATCAAGGTGAGAAAGACGTTCCCGGCAGGGATGAGGATGTTCCTGTCGGGGGTGAATGCGTTCATAATGAATGAACGGATGGACATGGAAAGGTTCATGCGCAAGGTGGCTTCTACAGCCATTCTGGAGCCATGCAGGGAAGCTGTAGGATCTAGCGTAAGGGACAAAATTCCAGAATGGCTGATGCGACTGAAAGATGCAAGAGTCAAGGACACCGTGAAGTTTGGAAGTTACTGGCAAGATGTGGAAGGGAAGGAGAAGACCCTTGTCGAGTGGATCGTACTCGATAAGCAGGGAGACAAAGCCTTACTGGTGAGCAAGTACGCCTTGGACGCAAGGCCATACAATGAGAAACGAGGTGATGCTAACTGGGATCAATGCACATTGAGAGAGTGGCTGAACGAACGCTTCTTTATTGAAGCGTTCACAAAGGATGAAAGGAAACTAATCGAGACAACGTATTTGAAGACAGAGAGGAACCCGGAATACCCAAAAATAAATCCAGGCAACGACAGATACGATAGGGTGTTTCTGCTGAGCCTTGGCGAAGCGGAGAGATATTTTGACAGCAATGAAGAAAGACAATGCATTCCAACGGCATATGCAAGGGAAATGATAAGAAGAGGAATCGAAAAGGAAAGAAAGAAGGTCAGTCTAGGCGAATGGAGTTACGCTGGAGGTGTAGAAGATTTCAATAAAGACTCGGATGCATACCTGGAATGGTTAAATCGTGGCAAAACCTGCTGGTGGTGGCTTCGTTCACCTGGCCGAGCATCTTTCTATTCGGCGCTCATCAGCCGCGATGGATCGTTTGATTTTGATGGCTGTTGGGTTGACGATGGTCTTACTGCAGTGCGTCCCGGCTTGTGCATTCATCTTTAATCATTTACTTGGACGCACAAATGGGTAGAATCCTGCATCGTTCCTAAGTGGGGCGATTTCTTGCGTTTCGCAATCCTGTGATACTTCATCATTACATGGGAAAAAGTTCTACATCATATGCTTTCTCTCTATGCGTTTCTTTCTCATCAACCTGTCCCTGTAGAGAATGCGCTAGGATATGAATGCGACTGATTGAAAACCCCTTCCGATCGGAAGGGGTTATATCATGCGGCATTTTTCTTCCTGATGTAGCTGACAGTTCCAGCAATCACGAATACAGCTGCTAGTACTAGCAGAATGGAAGACAAGGTGCCTTTGGATTTACCTGGTTCTTCTATGGGTTGCGGTGTATTGGTTTCTTGCGGTTCTGCTGTTTCTGTCGCAGACGGCGTTGGTTCTGGTGTTGCGGGGATTATTTCCATGGCTGGCAATTCTTCCAAGGGATAGGAAAATGTCTGGGGAACAGAATCTTCCAATGCATTTTCATAGAAAACACCGTTCAGCCTGCCAGAAGAGATATTCATCTCTGTAAATAATGCCTGATCCGAACTGCTTTCCTTCAAAGGCAGTTTTTCTGTTTGCTTGCTGTTGGTGTCATAGCGCCAGATGCCATCGCTTTCACAGATAAAGAGCTGGTCATTGGCGCTGAAAACATACTTCATGAAACCTTCTCCTTGTGCATCAATATATTCTGCTTCATTCACATCCTGCCCATAGGAGGTTTTTACGATTTGATTGGCATAGCGATCCAGGAAATACCAGTTTCCGTTGACATAGTTATAATGCGTATCGCTTGGCCAGGGGCTGTTTTCGCCGAAAAAGGTATCAGCGAAATGATTGGATGGTCCAGATGCCGGTGCTTCACCTGGAGATATCTCTGGCGTAAAACCCATCATGACAAACCATTCGTAATGATCAAGATCCCGAATCATTTCCTCATCGCTTTTCAAGAAATAGATATGGCTTGCTGCACCAAGATCCCAGATGTCATTGTTTGGATCGCCTAGGCTGGTATAGCCATACATGTATCTTGGATTATCCCAGGTGGGGTCCGCATGGTACCAGTCGCCATCAACTTTTAACATTGTCCAAGCGTGATTCATGGCATCGCTGTTTAAACGGATACATGGAATGCCACAATCAGACAACAGATAGCAGTATGCGGTGGCATTGGCACTGCAGACAGAAACATGGTCACGGAATACAGACAGGGTAGAATAGCTTTCATTGTCATAAACAGCAATACCATTTTCATCAATGCTTTCCTCATCTGGATAGTTGGATACAGAAATGATGTAATCGTAGAGCACAAGAGCTTTTTCAACATCTGTCATTTCGTCAGAAACCATGGACATGGCATAGTCATATTCCTTGTTCAGGGTTTCCTGTGTTTCCGCAAGCAATGCCAGATCAGCGCTTCCATCAGGCATGCGATAATACTGGTCATAGGTCAGGGTGATGGCAGTCAGTTGGTTTGGCCCTACGCCATATTCATTGCATCCCTCCATTGGTTCTACTTCAGATGAAAGGGATAAATAGGGTTCTTTGTGTGAACCAAGGACAAAGACACCGTATTCCTTGGCAAATGCATCATACATATCAAGTATTTTCTGATATTGTTCGCTGAACCTGTCAGTGTACATATTCACGACAATGTCCAAATCCGTTAGATCTGCTTGTGGCAAGCCTTCATTGAATGACTGTTCCAGACGGTGCTGGATCTCCATCATGATTTCCTCTGTCAACTGTGTTTCTTCCGCATGGACATGCCATGGTACAATCAGTAGCAGAAGCACCATCATTATCATTCTTACACATAGTTTCTTTGCGGACAGCATTTTCATTATCTTTCCTCCGTTGGCAATTTCCATGCCGGCATGTATCGATATTATAACTTTAGCCTGTCTCATATATCAAGGTGTTTTGGTGATGATAGCTGGTTTTCTTAGGATGCGTTAGCACTGAGTTATTATAATGTATTTCGGAGTGATTGGAGGTAAAAGAGATGATAAGCACACATTCCAAGCGAAGGATGCAGAAAAGCTTATCTTCGGATGTGCGTGTCCAGACTGAATCTGGAAAACGTTCTTTTCTTTATACGTATTGTTAGTGATAATAGATCATGTGATATGGAAAAGTGCATGGAAAAGTGCAAGAATATCATCAAAATCTTCAAGAAAAATGCATGGAAAAGTGTGAATGCTTGTTTGTTGAGTCGATGATTGTGATATACTATACTGGAGTTTGGGGAGGAGGGAAAAATGCTGCAGAGAAAAATGTATAAAAAGATAGAAATGTTCTATGCGGAAAAACAGAGCAAGGCATTGATGATTACCGGGGCGCGACAGGTAGGAAAGTCATATATCGTGGAAGAATTCTGCAAGTCTCATTATGAGAATTACATCAGAATAGATTTTATCGAGAACCCAGAATACATTTCGATCTTTTCTGCAGCGAAAAACGTTGAACAAATTCTGGTGCGTTTATCAACGCTGTTTGGAGATGCGATGATTCCTGGAAAAACCATTGTTTTCTTTGATGAAGTACAGGAATGCAAAGAACTTATCACCCAGATCAAGTATCTTGTGAAAGATGAAAGATATGACTATATTCTCAGCGGTTCTCTTCTTGGGACTGTCTTTCATGACATTGTTTCCGTGCCTGTGGGATATATGGATATCATGCAGATGTAGCCGCTTGACTTTGAGGAATTCGCCATGGCGAATGGCGTAGGCAAGCGAGTGATTGAAGCATTACGCACATCGTTTGAGACAAAGACTCCAGTGGATCCATATATTCACGAAAGAATGATGCAATTGTTTGAATTGTATCTCATCGTTGGCGGCATGCCTGCGGCAGTATCGGTGTATTTGGCAAGCAAAAACCTACGCTTGGTGCTTGCGGAACAAAAGGCGATTCTCGGCTTGTATCGAAAAGATATTTCGCGATATGACAAGGAAGATAAACTATATCTGAATGATATATTTGATTTGATTCCAAGTGAACTGAACGCAAAGAACAAGCGGTTCATTCTGAAGGACATGAACCGCAAGACCCGTTTTGACCAATGCTATGAAAGCTTTCTTTGGCTAAGGAATGTTGGTGTGGCTCTTCCTGCTAATGTCATAGATGAGCTTAAAGCGCCGCTTCTATTGTCCAAGTCGCGCAATTTGTTCAAGCTGTATGCCAATGATGTGGGCTTGTTGGCAGCTCAATATGGAAGCGATATCCAGCTCAGGATCTTGCAACATGAGACAACGATCAACTTTGGATCGGTTTACGAGAATGCTGCTGCTCAGGAACTGAGTGCCCATGGACATGTTCTATACTACTATAACAATAAGAAACATGGGGAACTTGATTTTGTGATAGAGCAAGATGGAGATGTCCTTCCCATTGAGATAAAGTCTGGCAAGGACTATTACCGCCACAATGCCATGGATCATGTGCTTGACAATGCCGACATGGGCATTGGGGAGGGATATGTCTTCTGTACTGGTAATGTTGCGGTTGCTGGCAAGATCACGTATTATCCCGTTTACATGCTGATGTTTGTCGAGAAAAAAGAACTGCCAGAGGAAATCATATTCGATATCGATCTCTCTGGTCTTGGCGATTGATTCTCCACTTCTTGAGGAAACAAGTTTCAATCAATGCAGTGAAAGATCTATACTGGAACGATGGATGAGGAAGACAGCTTGCAAGGCTGGACAATAGAAGAAATCTTGAGGGATGTCATGGGATTGCCAGAAACAACATCAAAACTGTTCAAGGAAACAAAGAATGCATATTGGAATTTCAGATAGCTGGAATAGGAGAGGAGGTCTGTTATGAAAAAACCAATGCCAAACAATCAAAACGGGGAGTCTATTTATCTTAGCTATTCTCATCGGAATGAGGTAATGGTGTTCACACTTGTTGAACGCTTGCAACAGGAGGGGTATCGGGTGTGGTATGACACTGATACTACAACAGGTGACAGTCATATTCAAATGGTTTCTGAAAAGGTTCGGGAGTGTGAGATCTTTGTGCCTCTTTTGACGGAAGGATATTACAAATCTAATCAATGCCACAGAGAGCTGCTACAGGGGTATGAAGCAGGCAGAGAGAAGACCATTCCTGTGTTTTTCGGTTCCCTGCGAAAGTTCAAGAATGATATTCCTTTGGATGTAAAGAAGTGGTTGGGTAATCTGCATGCATTGCATTTGCCTATGAACGCAAGAATGGATGATATCGTAAGAGAATTTAAAAACGATAGGGCATTTGATGTATGCAAAGAATCCCTTCAGACAGATGCGATTTCGGTGGAAGAGTGCAACAGAAGGGGCGATGATTATCGCCTTGGTCGTGGCGTTGAAAAGGACGAGAAAAAAGCGTTCGAGTGGTATAGACGCTCTGCTGAGCAGGGTAATGATTATGGTCAATATTGCCTTGGCAGATGTTATTACAATGGCAATGGGGTAGAAGCTGACTACAAGGAAGCAATCAAATGGCTACTTCTTTCTGCCAGACAAGGGAATACAAACGCCCAATTACTGTGTGCTATTTTTTATGATTACGGCTATGGCGTTGAGAAGGATGAAAAAGAAGCGATCAAGTGGTATAAACTCCTTGCGGAACAAGGAAATGCATTTGCCCAATTCTCCCTAGGCACCATATATTACCTGCGCGAAACCGAAGAAGGCTATGCTGAAGCAGCCAAGTGGTACCGCCTTGCGGCCGAACAAGGACTTGCCCAGAGTCAACACTGCTATGGCAACCTTTTCTTTTATGGGCTGAGCGTGAAACAGGATTATGAAGAAGCACGCAAGTGGTATACTCTAGGTGGCCAACAGGGTGATCAGCTTTGCCAATTCTCCCTAGGCAACATGTATGAACGTGGCATTGGCGTGGAAAAGGACATCCCGGAAGCAATCAAGTGGTACCGTCTTGCGGCTGAACAAGGACATTTGGAGGCGCAATACAACCTTGGAGTCATTTACATAAAAGGTCTTGGCATAGAAAAGGATCTCAAGAAAGCATTCGAATGGTTCCGCACTTCCGCTGAACAAGGCTTTGCGCCTGGACAATGTTCCCTAGGCTACCTATACGAGGAAGGCATTGGCGTTGATCAAGACTACAAAGAAGCGTTCAAATGGTATCGTCTTTCCGCCGAACAAGGATACCCAGAGGGACGGGATAAACTTGCCTACTTGTACCTAGAGGGTCTTGGCGTTAAATGCGACTATGAAGCAGCTTTTAAGTTGTTTAGTATTTCTGCTAACCAAGGACGCGTTGCTGGACAATGCAATCTTGGTTTTATGTATGATCGTGGCCTTGGGGTAAAACAGGATTATAAGGAAGCATTCAAGTGGTATCACCGTGCTGCGAAACAGGGTGATGATGTTGCTCAAAACAACATCGGCGACATGTATTGGCACGGTTATGGCGTTCCACAAAGTTTCCCTGAAGCAATCAAATGGTATCGCCTTGCTGCTAAACAAGGCAATGAAAATGCAATTGAAAAACTAAGGCTTCTGGCAAATATCTGATAATTCATGAAGGTATGATACAACAGTTTTCGCCAAGCATAGTATAAGCATGTCAATGACAAGCTACTCTACGAGGGAATCGTTTGATATCAAAGTGATTGATCTAGAAAGAGTCCAGAAAGCCTTTGTTTAAGGGGGTTCTGGACTCTTTTTGTGTGGTGCCCAATGATTCAATTTCAATTTATGAAAGGTGTGTTAACATGGAAAGAATTATGCTTTTGGAAGATGACCACAGCTTGATTGATGGTTTGTCATATGCATTGAAGAAACAGGGATGGGATGTGACGGTTGCTAGCACATTGTTAGAAGCATCTGAATGTTTTCGAGATCATCTATATGATCTTTTGATCCTGGATGTGTCTCTTCCCGATGGAAGCGGTTTTGATTTCTGCAAGCGTGTCAGGCAGGCAAGTGATGTCCCGATTCTATTTCTCACGGCATCGGATGAAGAAGCCAATGTCGTCATGGGACTTGATATCGGTGGCGATGATTATGTCACAAAGCCCTTTAAGCTAAGCATCTTGATCAGTCGGATCTACGCCTTGTTAAGAAGAAGGAAGAAAAGCATGGATCAAGAAGCAAGCATTGTTTCCAATGGCGTTACATTGTCTCTAATGCAAGGGATGGCCTATAAAAACGGCCAAGCCCTTGCCTTGACATCGGCGGAATTCCGTCTTCTACGTTACCTGATGCAAAATCCGAATCGAGTTTTAACCAAGGAAATGATCTACGAACATCTATGGGAAGGAAATTTCGTGGATGACAATACCTTGAGCGTATATATACGCAGGCTTCGCTTGAAGATCGAAGATCAGCCGGAACATCCAAAAATGATTGTGACGGTCAGGGGAATGGGATACAAATGGAGTGTCAAAGCATGAGAATCTTAGCGAATCGAAGTATTCAAGCTTTGTTTATGAGGATCGTTATCGCAATGAGTATCTTTATCATTGCTTTGGAGCTTGCTCTGATTAGACAATATGGCAAAGCATCTCTGGAAGCTATAGTGTTATCGTTATGCCTTGCTGCGGTGGTTTTCCTGTGTATATACATTTACTTCCAGAAGCAAGATGAACTTCTGGAAGATGCAGTTACGAAAACAACGAAGATCCTTTCGGGAGACAAAGATTGTCGCATTGCCTGTAGCCAAGAAGGGGAGCTTTATCGTTTGTTCCAGTCAGTCAATGCATTATCTGCCGTGTTGTGTGCCCATGCGGAAAGAGAACAGCAAAGGAATGAGTTCTTGAAATCTACGATATCTGATATTTCCCATCAGTTGAAAACACCGCTTGCGGCTTTGAATATCTACAATGGTCTTTTGGCAGAGGCGGATAATCCGGAAGATGTGCAACATTTTGTGCAAGCATCGGAAGGAGAACTGGACCGTATGGGAACACTGGTAAAGGATCTATTGAAGCTTACACGACTGGACACTGGAGCAATCGAGCTGGAAAAGCATCCGGAGAATCTTGCGGATGTGATGGCGGAATTGAAACAACGATTTCTTTGTCGGGCACAATTGGAGAAGAAAGAAATCGTGTTGGAAGGGGAAGATGAGATCTTTTGTTGTGATGTTGGATGGTTGTCGGAAGCATTGGGGAATCTCTTGAAGAATGCCTTGGATCATACAAAGGAAGGAGAAAGCGTTAAGATCAGTTGGAAGAGGCATGGCGATATCCAGAATATCGTTGTGCAGGATAACGGCTGCGGCATTCATCCAGATGATATCCACCATATCTTCAAGCGGTTCTACCGCAGCCGTTTTTCGAAAGACAAGCAAGGCATAGGCCTTGGCTTGCCTCTGGCAAAGGCAATTATCTTGGCGCATGATGGGACAATTGAAGTGGAGAGCGAGCTAGGGAAGGGAACGGTGTTTTCCATCCGTTTTCTTACAAAATTGTAAGATGGTATTAGCCTGTGTGTAAGGATTGCTTGCTAGAATGAAATCGTTGATATAGGGGGTATAAGAATGAATCTATTGGTAGTGCAATCCTTATGCAAAACGTATGGAAGCGGGAATACGGCAGTGCATGCCTTGAGGAATGTCAGCTTCACCGTGTCAAAAGGAGAGTTCGTTGCGGTTGTCGGTGAATCGGGATCGGGAAAGAGCACCTTGTTGAATATGCTTGGTGCCCTTGATACGCCAAGTGGTGGGAAGGTATTCGTGGATGGACAAGATCTTCTTGCGATGAATGAAAACGAACAGACGATCTTTCGCCGTAGAAACATCGGCTTTGTCTTTCAAGCCTTCAATCTGATTCCAGAATTGACGGTGGAGCAGAACATCATCTTCCCAATGCTTCTGGATTACCAAAAGCCAGATCTAGAATATCTGGAGGAATTGCTTGCTGTCTTGAATCTGAAGGAAAGGAAGAATCATCTTCCTTCCCAGTTGTCTGGTGGGCAGCAGCAACGAGTGGCTATTGGCAGGGCATTGTTTACCCGTCCTAGCTTGATCTTGGCGGATGAGCCAACGGGAAATCTCGATTCGCAAAACAGCAAGGAAGTCATAGCGTTATTGAAGGAAGCGTCTAGAAAGTACGAACAGACCATCATCATGATCACGCATAACCCAGCCATTGCCCAATCTGCCGACCGAATATTCAGGGTTAGCGATGGCGTTGTCAGTGATCTTGGGAGGTATGATGAATGAAAAGCTATCTGGATCTTGCGGCGATCAATGCACGTCATAACGCGAAACAAAACCGCATGACGATTCTTTGTATCATTCTTGCTGTGTTTCTTGTCACATCTGTCTTCAGCATGGTTGATTTCGAGTATATCCATATGTCGCAAAAGCTGATCAGGGATCATGGCAACTGGCATGTTTTCTTGCGAAACATGCCCAAGGAAGAAGCAGAAAACATCTGGAACGAAGCAGATGTCAAGGCAACTTGCTGGTATGATACCATGGGATATAACCTTGACAAAGATTTCTTTCTGGATGGACATCGGGTGTGTTTCATTGGCACAGAAAAGAGCTATTGCGAAGATATCATGGTTGGTGTGATCAAGGAAGGTCGTTTTCCCGAGAATGACACGGAAGTCATGTTGAACATCAATGCAAAGAACATGGGGAAGTATGATATTGGCGATGCTATCGCCATATCGACACCAGCAGGTGAATACACATATACGATCAGTGGCTTTGTTGTCGATACATCCAATAGCCTTGCGACCGATGCTGTCATCGCCATGCTGGATTATCCTGCCTATGAGACACTTGCCAAGGCTAATAATCAAGAAAGAGAAGAAATCTACTATGTGCAGTTTCGTAATTCCCGTGTCAGGGAAACAATAGCAAGAATCAAGGAAGCCCATGGCTGGACGGATGAAAACATCGATGAAAATACAGCTTTGCTTGGCATGACAGGCATGAGTACCAATGACTATGTCGTTGGCTTATATTCGATTGCGGCAGTCTTGGTTATGTTGGTGGTGTTGGCTGGCATCTTTATGATCTCTGGATCCATGAACACCACTGTGGCGGAAAGAACACAGTTCTTTGGCATGTTGCGTTGCATTGGAGCAGGAAAAAACCAAGTCAGGCATATTGTCATAAGAGAAGCATTGACCTGGTTGAAAACAGCGATACCCATCGGGACACTCGCATCTATTCTTGTATGCTGGGGCATATGCGCCAGCATGGCCTATGGCATTGGCGGAGAATGGGAAGACATGCCCATTGGTCGCATCAGCATCATAGGCATCGTCATGGGTGCCTTGATCGGCTTTGTGACTGTTCTTATATCGGCTGGTGCTCCAGCCAGAAGAGCCGCAAAGGTTTCTCCGATTGCGGCGGTATCGGGAAACCAGACATCTTCCTTTTCTGGTCAATCATTAAAGACAGGAAAACTCTCCGTGGATGTTTCCCTTGGCATGCATCATGCGACAGGCAAGAAGAAAAACCTATTGTTAATGACGGGTTCATTCGCCTTGAGCATTATCCTCTTTCTTTCCTTTTCGGTCTTGTTCAACTGGATCGACAATGCCCTCACCTCCAATAAGCCATATACCCCCGATGTAAGCATCTATTACGACGATTACGACGCACGCCTTGACCAGACCCTGATCAACCGGATTCGTTCGATAGAAGGGGTAAAATACGCCTATGGACGCATGTATGCCAATGCGGATGTAACCTCTGACAAAAATGTCACCAACATTGATTTCATCTCCTACGATGACATTCAGTTTACTTGGGCAAAGAAAGAATGCTTGAAGGGAAATATTGATGAAACACATGATACCCTTGGCAATGTCATGGTCGTCTATTGGAAGAAGCTACAGCTTGACCTAGGAGACACTTTCCAGTTGAATGGAAAAACCCTGCATGTTACGGCTGTATTGTCAGACAGTCCCTTCAGCGAAGGAGACATTCCAACGGTCATCTGCTCGGAAGAAACCTTCATGGATGTCATGGGTCAATCAAACTATTCCGTCATAGACCTACAGTTAAACAGAAAGGCAACAGACGAAACAATCGCCGCAATCAGATCCTATCTTGACAATGACATTCGTCTTGGCGACCGTAGGGAAAGCAAAGAAGAAGCAAACAGCACCTATCTAGCCTTCACTGTGCTTACCTACAGCTTTCTATCATTGATTGCCTTGATCGCCGTATTCAATATCATCAACAGTATCTCCATGAGTGTCATTGCCAAAAGAAGACAATACGGCATGATGCGTGCCATCGGCCTTGAAGCACACCAACTTGCCAAGATGGTCATGGCCGAGGCAATGACATACGCTTCATCAGGATTTATCGCCGGATGCATGATCGGCATTCCAATGCACGCATGGCTCTTCAATGTCATGGTTACAAGCCATTGGGGAACACCATGGAAATTCCCGCTCATACAAGTACTATGCATCTTCATCATTGTATTCATCTCAGCACTGATTGCTGTGCATAACCCTGTCAAGCGTCTATCAAAAAGCTCTATCATAGAAACCATCCGTACATAGTATGAAAGAGAAACAACCTTGCTAGGTTATTCTATGGGCGAAAACATCGGCAAATCATCAAAACTGTTGCATTCCATCGCAACCGTGTGTAATATAGTAGATGGAAGATCACCAGTGACGGCTGATCCTTCCGAAGATGCAAGACAGTAAAAACCGCTTCACATCCTGGAAAGATATATAGGCGGTTTTTTCTGTTTGTGCAGGCTCACCCAGGCAAAGGCTTGGGTTGCGTGTCCACTTGCGGGGGCGTTGGCTTGACGCAACGATCAATCCTTGGGCGCGCGAGTGCGCAAGGGATTGCTGGATCAGTGGATGAAAAGCATATTTGTTGAAACTGGAGAAAAAACATTGACGAAGTCAAATGCGTGTGGTATTTCTAGAAAAAAGGAGATATGATCATGGGAACAATTACGAATGAAATGAAGAAACTCATGTTAGCGGGAATTGGAGCCGTTGTTGAGAGCAAGGAATTCAGCGAAAGAATATTGAACGAATTGGCGGAAAAAGGGGCGGATACCCTGCGCCAAGGCAAAGCCTTGAACGAAGAACTGAAGCGAAATATCCAGAAGACATTGCAGGATGACGCGGAATCAGATGTCAAGGAAGCCGTGGGCAAGATGGATGCCGACCAACTTGCATCCTTGAAGGCATATATCGCCGAACTGGAGAAGAAACAAGCGCCTCGGGTAGATGAAGACGAATGAGACGAATCATAAACGTCTGTATGAAATCCTAAGCGTTCTACGGCGCAATGAGATCGCCAAGGGAGTGGATCCAGAAAAACTAGCAAAGATCTTGGAAGAACTGGGACCGACCTATATCAAGCTTGGCCAGATTCTTTCCACTCGCGGGGATGTGTTGACGCCAGAATACGCTGAAGCATTGAAGAAGCTCCAGAGCCAGGTGGCTCCAATGGCGTATGAAGAAGTAGCGAAACAGATCGAAGAGGCATATGGCCAATCAGTGGGCGAAGTCTTTGCCTGGGTGGATAAAAACCCCCTGGGGAGCGCTTCGATTGCCCAGACGCATCGGGCAAGGTTCCTCGATGGAACACAAGTGGTTGTCAAAGTGCAGCGTCCCTTGATCTATGATCGCATGCGCCAGGATATCGCCCTGTTGAAGAAAGGCTGCCGCTTGTTGAAATATTCCCCAGTCAAGGGACTGGTGGACTTTCAGGCGGTGCTGGATGAACTGTGGAAGGTATTGCAGGAAGAAATCGACTTTCTCAAGGAAGCCACAAATCTGGAGCGATTCCGCCAATTGAACAAAGATATCGTGTATGTGACATGCCCCAAGCCGTATCGGGAATATACTACCCAGTCGATCTTGGTCATGGAGTACATCAATGGGCTTTCCTTCGCTGATCCTGACCAGTTGATGAGGGAGGGCTATGACTTGGAGGAAATAGTTCGGAAACTGGCTTCGAATTATATCAAGCAAGTGATTGAAGACGGCTTCTTCCATGCCGATCCCCATCCTGGAAACCTCATGGTGACTGGGGGGAAAATCGCTTTTCTCGATATGGGAATGATGGGGGAATTGAGTGAAAAGGAACGAAAGCTGCTTGCCAGGGCGGTGGGCGCTGTACTCCAGCAGAATGTTTCGGATTGCGTTGACGTTGTTCTTGGCCTTGGCATTTTCCATCGCAAGCCAGATCGAAGAGCCTTGCACCAGGACATCGAGGAAATGCTGGATAAATATGGCACCCAGGATCTTGGCTCTTTGAAGATACGGGAAATCTTCGAAGACGGGATTCGTATCATGAATGAAAACGGTGTGGAGGTACCATCTTCCCTGACCATGTTGATGCGTGGATTGGGAACATTGGAAGGGGTGGTCACGGTCTTGTCACCCAAGGTCAATGTAATGGAACTCTTGGGTGCCTATGCAGCCTCCTCGCTGATTGAAAACCTTGACTTGCGGGAAAACGGCAGGTATGCGATCCTTGGCTTGTGGAAGCTGGCGGCCTTGCCCCAGCTGATCCACGGCATGCTGGATGGCGTGCAAAAGGGAGAAACGTATATCGGATTGGAACACCATGCGACCGATGACTTGAAAGATTTCCTAAGAGAGATCACCGACAAGACCGGAGCGGTCATTGTCGGCAGTGCGTTGTTTATCGCAGCTGGGGTTGCCTGGCGAAGCACTTTCAGTATCATCATGTTTACCATGGGATGCATCGTCATGGCTGTGAGCTATTTCAAGTACAAAAGATAACGACAGGCAATGCCTGTCGTTTTATATTCGGATGCACATTTGGGATCATTCGACTCTCTCACATCTCATGCTATCCCTGCGGTAGAATACTCCTGATTATCTCTATTCGTAGTTGTTCGCCATGGCTTGAAGCCCAGGGGAGTTGAAGGAAATGGTTATTCGGGAAAATGAATTCCCGAAAGCTTGCTTGAAAGTCTGGGAAAACATTGACAATGATAGAAAAACTCGTATAATAAAAGTAGATATGTTGAAGCATTCTTACTTGGATGTATAGATCAATCGAAAAAGATAAAGCTTCGATATTGCGCAACCTCTTGGTTTTACTTGGCAGAAAAGGAGAAATTCCCAGTGAAAGCAACAGCTATTATGTTGACAAAACGATGACCCTAGATGAGTATTTGTCAAAACCATCTGATACGGTGCTTCATTTTGCTCGTCCCCGTAGGTTTGGCAAGACTCTCACCATGACGATGTTCCGGGACTTCCTGGACATCCGCCAGGACAGCAAGGAGATCTTCAAGGGATTGAAGATCATGGAATGCCAGGATATCGTGGACAACTACATGAACCAGTATCCAGTCGTTTTCCTTTCGCTGAAGGAAGTGTATGGGGACAGTTTCAAGAAAGTTTTTCGGAATTTTCAGATCTCTATATCTTCGCTATGCGAAAGTATGAAGAACTCTTTGACATTGAGGAATTCCTGGATATCATTTCCAATGCAACTGCAAAACCAGAAAATGTAAAAAAGAGAATGGATTATATTCAAAGAATAGTAGAAGAGGTAGTTAGAGCATGATTAGATATTTGGAAATCAATAACTTTAAGTCATTGTTACATTTCGCTTCTCCATTTAGCAGATTGAATTTGTTTTTCGGTCTCAATGGAGCGGGAAAATCTTCCGTCATACAGGCGCTGTTACTGCTTCGGCAAACCTATCTGAGAACGAAGTCGGAATGCATTGCAGGGTTATACCTCAATGATTCCCTGATCAACCTTGGCACAGCAAAAGACATCCTTTGCCAGAATGCTTCCGAGGATGAAATCTGTTTTGATATCCTTTTTGATCTCGGACTTTCAGGGGGAGTTTCATTTTTTATATGGTTCTTCTCCATCAAGCAATATTTTGAAAAGAGAAAGACTTATGAAAGATGAATGCATAAATGAAAAAATTTGTTTGGCAAGGACTTTTATTATCTTGCGGCAGAACACATTGGTCCGCAGAGACAATACGATATATCAAACTGGAATGAAGATGATCGATACAATCTTGGGGTTCATGGCGAGTTCGTAGTACCATATCTTGCTATCTATGGCGACAAGGTCACGGTGGCTGAAAACCTGTGTCTTGAACACGCTAAATCTTGTAAGTTGGTAGACCAGGCTTCTGCCTGGATGGATCTCATTTCGCCTGGTGTCAAGTTAAAGCCATAACTTTTTTGAGAATTACACCCCAGATCATATTTTTTCATTTCCATAAATTGTTTGAATATCATCTTCATGGAAGAATGTGAA
>OMYM01000044.1 GCA_900315225.1 uncultured Erysipelotrichaceae bacterium
CGAGCTGAAATACGGCAAGGGCACCGATGCGGCGATGGACCAGGTGAGGAAGAAGGAATACCTTGCCAGGCTAGGCCACTACAAGGGAAACATCCTTGTGGTTGGCATCAACTACGACAAGGATGTCTCCAACACCAACCCAAGCTACAAGCACCACACCTGCAGGATCGAGAGGGCATAGATACTGCACGCTCATGACAGGCAAAACTCACTGTTACCGTGGCTATACTGGAACGATCAAATATCAATGGTTGAAATATAATCGTGATTATATAATCACGATTATATTTCTTTTGATAGGAAGAATGAAAGTATACAATGATAATCTATGAATGATGATTTTGAAATTCGAAAAAGTGATTGACAAAAGAATAATCTAGATTGTATAATCATGATTATATAAAACATGGGGAGGTAATCATGTTTCTTGCGAGGGAGAGGGAACTCAAGGAGTTGAAGTATAGATATGATAAAGATGAGTTTGAGTGTGTGATAATATACGGTAGGAGAAGGGTTGGAAAGACGGCATTGATCAATGAGTTTTGCAAGGGGAAAGATGTAATATATCTTCCTGCGTTGAAAGATACAATACAGGGGAATCTTGAGGCTTTGTCGGCTGCGATTCAAGCATACAAGGAACCAGATATGGTAACATTCCCGGTATATGCGTCTTTTCAACAGGCTTTTGATGAGATTGGAAGGATTGCTTCGGAGAAGAGAATTGTGTTTGTCATTGATGAATATCCGTATCTTGCCAAGGTGGATCCAACGATTTCTTCAAGATTACAGCATTTGATTGACTTAAAGTGGAAATCGGGGAAGATGTTTTTGATTCTTTGCGGTTCTTCGGTAAGCTTTATGGAGGATGAGGTTTTAGCGTACGAGAGTCCGTTGTTTGGCAGGAGAACGGGACAGATTCACTTGTTGCCAATGAGTTACAGAGATACGGCTCTTTTCCATCCTGGGCTTGATTGTGTTACAAATGCTGAGATTTATGGTGTTACTGGGGGTGTTCCTTTGTACATTGAAAAACTGGATGTGAGGAAAGATGTGGATGATGCATTGCTCAGGAACGTATTCAATCAATCTAGTTATTTATTCGAAGAACCAGAAAATCTATTAAAGCAAGAGCTTAGGGAACCTTCTACATATAACGCAATTATCAAAGTGATTGCGGAAGGAGCAACGAAGTTGGCGGAAATCGCATCGAAGACAGGTTTGGAAAAGAGTGCTTGTACGACATATATCAAGACACTGGTTGATCTTGGCATTGTTGAGAGGGAAACGCCTTTCCTTGAGAAGGAGGGACGTAGATCCATCTATCGTATCAGTGATCCGTTTTTTCGCTTCTGGTATCGTTTTGTTCCCAGGAATATGGGTGCGATCATGACAGGTAGAATCGAAAAAACGTATTCATATGTTGTGAAAGAATATCTTCACTCATATATGGGGGCGATTTTTGAAGATATGTGTAAGCAGTATCTGATGTCATATGAGAATGATTTGCCAATCATTCTCAACAATGTTGGACGCTGGTGGGGAACGGATCCAGTAAAAAAGAAAGAGATTGAGATTGACTTGATTGGCGATTCGGTTATCGATAGCAATAGTAAGAAGAAGGAATATATTGCGGCATCGTGTAAATTCCGTAATCGTGAAATGGATATGAAGGATTATCAGGATCTGAAGGATTACAGTAGGGTGTTTGATAAGAATGGGGTATTCTATTACTATTTGTTTTCTATATGTGGGTTCAAGGATGATGTGAGGGAGCAGGCAAGGATGGATGGAACAAGATTGGTTTCCATCGAGGAGATGTATGGGCTTTGATTGTATAAGTTAGAATGCCCGTCTTGTATACAAGACGGGCATTCTTATGGCAATGAAATATTTGTTACGTGTTGGTCTTCCCAGTAATACAGTAATTGAAATGTATCGGTGTCTTTGTCATAGCGATAGAAGTCATAGTTGTCTGAATGGATCTGTATAAAGTATTCTTCTCCTGCATGAAAGATCTTGATGTCTTGATCGTCTTTGCATATATCTTGGATATGTTGTGTTGTATCGTCTGGTTCTAATGTGTCTTCATATGCATTCATGACACAGGAATCCAATATCTCCATTCCACCATCATCGTATATGATGCCACATTGGGTGGTGGATTGGTCAATGTTTGATAGTTGTACTAGGACAACTGGTTTGGCGGGGATGGGATCTGTATCATTCATCAGTGATGTAGCCCAGTAATGTATATCTGTGCATAAGCATATGATGCTTGGGATGAAGAACAGTAGTCTCTTGGCTTTCATGTCTTTGGGACCAAGCATGGCATACGCCATTGCGTTGGCTCCAAGGAGGGGAAGAAAGCCAAGAGTCAGGATCATGCCTGCGGCTTCCCATCCCTCCATTGGTAACATTGCGTTGGGGTTTGCGACATATGTATCATGTGCTGCATATTTCACAAAGAACCAGGAAAGACAGGCAATGCCAAGAATATTAAGCATGATAACAAGTTTCTTCATGTTATTCTTTCTTGGGTCGGTATTCCAACAGGTCTCCTGGTTGGCAATCGAGTACTTCACATAGCTTGATTAGGGTGGATACTCTGATTGCTTTGGCTTTGCCTGTCTTGAGGATGGACATGTTGGTAACGGTGATGCCTACTTTTTCAGCTAGTTCTGTGACGCTCATCTTGCGTTTAGCAAGCATGACATCAATATTAAAAATGATTTCACCTTCCATGGGTTTCTCCTTAAATCGTTAGGTCGCTTTCTTCCTGTAGCATTGCGGCTTTGTTAACGAGGTGGGATAAAACGGCTGCTGCCACGGCAATAGAGACCCCTGCAAAGACGATCAAGAGCGAGAGTAGCACAATCCCTGGGTGACTCATGTTCGCGAATAGAAGCACGATATTCCCTATGAAGAAGAACGCCGCATCAAACGCTGCCAACCATGACACCCACTTCAGACGAGATGCGTTCTTCTTCGTGAATGAATGGTCTGCTCCAATGTCAGAAGCAATCTTCCAGCCTAAGGCTAATGCTGAATAGCAGGGGATTGCCGTTGCCCAAAGGAAGATCAACCAAGGCCAATACCGGTTGGAAAACTCTGGGTATAATGACACAAGGGATGCTCCATAGCTAGGAATAATAACGAAATAGACAATTGTTCCACAGATGCCTACGCCTACAAGAATGAACTTTAACCATTTTGATAAATCTTTCTGTTCCATATCGTTTCTCCTTTTATCAACATGGATAGTATAGCCCACCGATATTTGTTTGTCAACTACTTTTTATCGAAAAACGATAAATCGTCATCATAAAACAATAATTCTACTGTTCTGTCGCATACTTAGAGATGATATTGGTGATTATCTTGGGCGTACTCAAGACAACCATCACGCTACAATTCTTTTCATACAGCAAGCGCAATACCTCATTGCACTTGCTGTCACGGTATCCTTCAAAACGATCAAAGCCCAGCTTATGTCCCGTCAAAAGAACAACGGAGGAGGGCTTTTTAATGCATTTAGCAGCCTCAATCATTCCCTCTAGGACTAAAGTATTCCGGTTGGAAGAAGTGGCGTTGGTGAGCCTTAAAACCTTGGATTTGTTGTTGAAGAGAAGGATAGCTACATATGTCCCTGTTCCTGCCATGACATCTACCGATGCATCAGCTATGATATAGCAATTGCGTGTATCGCTAGCGATACGCGCTAACAAGTCATTCCCCGTAAACGTTTCTACCGTATACTGCTTGTCTTCATATGTCATCTTAACGGTATTGGCGCTAACAGGTGTAACATTCTCTATGATGTAATTCATAGCATCACGGGTGTATATGTTACGCATATAGGCTTTTCCTTCCTTGCCCACTCTTTCCTCGCTTTTAATCCCTAGCTGGATACCCCTATCAGTTGCGACAAGCTGCCTCTTCTGGTTCCTGTATAGATATCCTTCTTCCACAAGCCATTCGTTAATGCGGGATGGTTGAATCTTGCCTAAGGCTTTATTCGATGAATTGTGTGCTTCAGAAGCAATGAGAGAAACCGTAATCTCAACATTCTCCTGTTCCTTGATCATCTTGTCTAATATGCCAGAGACATATGAGAAACAGGCAATGATCCGTTCATTGTGGTATGTGTTTTCGTCAATGGCTTCTCCATCCACAGGATCTATCCCTTGCGACAACAGTAACATGTATTGCCTTGCTCTTTTGAGCATATCTAGTTCATTTACCATATCGTTACCTCACTTATATTTTATATGAAAAATGCTAAACGTGCATTGTGTTTTTGTGGAAGATGAAAAAGACAACCGAATGAATAGGTAAAATCAGGTTATGATGGGAAATGATGTGCAATATTCTTGACGCTTGCGCGCAATATGTATATGCTATAGAGAGAGGACGAGGGAAAGGATCGAATATGCTTAGAAAACTACTAGAAAGTGACTTTGATAGATACGCTGAAAAAGCGTATAGACTCGCTTTAAACCCATTAACATCTGGCTATCCTACATATAGCGATGGAATCAAGACAAAGAATGACTTTATGGAAAGATCCCGCAAGGCATTCCAACGAGACAACGAAGATATCCTGTTGTTCGAAAAGAATGGCATTGTCAAGGGTTGGATTCATTACTATTATTTGAAGGATGCCCATTATCTTGACACATGCTCATTCTGTATTGAAGAAGGAATGGATGAAGCACTACAAGAGTTTGTAGCATATTCTCATGAACATTTCCCCTCTAGCAACATCTATCTTGGCTTTGACCAAGACAACATAGTTGCTGTGGAAACACTAGAATCCCTTGGCTTTAAATGCATTGAGGAAAGCTACAATGATGTCCTTGCCTTAGCAAGCTATACCATAAAGGAACAACCAAAGGAAATACTACGCATCACCCGTAGCAACTATGACATCTTTGCGTCTATCCACCGTCAACACACAGACATGTACTGGAATACAGAACGCATTCTAGCAAACATAGACCAATGGATGATCTTTGTGTCAATACACAAAGATCAAGTGAAGGGAGCGATATACCTCATGCTGTGGGAAGACAAAACCATGGATGAAATCTTTGGCATAGACTTCCCTAACGGAATATACAACCCTAAGACATATCAAGATCTCTTGATCACTGTGATGAATGAAGAAAAACGACGCAACGTAAAATACTTGGTGTTCTTCAATGAAGAAGAATCACAAAATGAAGCAATCAAATGTGGCTTTCATTGTGTAGGAAAATACGTCTGTTATACCTCATGGAAGTAAGAGGCATACAGTGATATGCATATAGCTATACATATGCCCATAAATCTGTTAGACTTATATCATCGTATAGGAGATTTAGAATGGAATTTAAGACAAACGAAGCCAAGACATGGCTTGAAGATGAAAATGGAAAACAGATCGCTGTATTAGATCATCCCGTGATACGTCCAGGTGTCGTCGTATTCTCACACACAGAGGTAGATCCATCACTGGGCGGACAAGGCATTGCGTCAAAGATGACCAAAGCCGCTGCAGATTACCTTCGCGAAAAAGGAATCAAAGCAGAACTATCTTGTTCATATTCTATCAGGTGGTTTGTTAAAAACACAGAATACGCTGATGTTCTGGCAGACCCCGAAGCAGAAGCCGCAAGAGCAAAGGCACTTGCCGGTCCAGCTTGCGGCATCAAGAAGTAGATCCACGAAAAAGCACCGCACGGTGTTTTTTCTATTCATCACAACACAGTCAACATCTAAATCAAGAGCATCTTAGATATGTGCGGTCTATGGTGCGTGCGGATGATAAAAATATGCGAATTACAACCATGTGCGATAGCATTATACGAATTGTCAGAAGCAGACTACGAGAAAACAGGAGATCGACCGCTAAAACCAGGCGTAAATGGGCTTAAAATCACATGTTTTGCGGTCAATGTTTTGGTTAAATCAAACTAACTATAGGTCAAATCATGCCGGAGCCTATTGTCTAGCGCACTTTCGCGATTTCGTATGACCGAAAAAAAGGATGTACCGACCGCAAAAAATGCTTGTTTTCAGGGGAA
>OMYM01000435.1 GCA_900315225.1 uncultured Erysipelotrichaceae bacterium
AAGGAGTTTGCCCAAAAGGTGTTCGTTCCCTTTGAAAGGGAGAGGACTTCCACCGTCAGTGGCATCCAGGGGACAGGTCTTGGCATGACCATCAGCAATTCCATCATCCAGTTGATGGGAGGAAACATCGAGGTGTTCTCCGAACAAGGAAAAGGAACGGAATTCCGCATCCACCTATCTTTCCCGCTTGGTCATGAAGAGGCGGACGAGGAAAAGGAAACGACAGGTTCCATGGACTTTACCGACATGCATGTCCTGTTGGCGGAAGATAATCAAATCAACCGCGAGATTGCAACGATGATCTTGACACAAGCAGGCTTTATTGTGGATAGCGCAGCGAATGGCCAGGTTGCCATGGAGAAAGTCAGGGCATCCAATCCAGGGGAATACGATGTCATCCTGATGCCCACCATGTATGGATACACGGCAGCCAGGGAAATCGGTATGCAGGCACATGTCTCCAAGCCAATCAACGTAGACACATTAATGCAGACGTTAACAAGCGTCCTGCAACAGGAAAGTGAAAAAACACGCATAAAAGGAGTAAAACGATTATGAATGAATCACTGCTTTATCCATGCATCAACTCATGCAGAGACTTCCATAGCCTTGACGGCATGTGGAAAATGCAATTTGACCCAGACAGTGTGGGACAGAAGGAAAACTGGCAAGATGGGCTTCCTTCGCCGTTTGCCTTCCCTGTCCCCGCTAGTTTCGCAGACATCTTCACCGACAAGGAAAAACGCGACTATTGCGGGGACTTCTGGTACGAAACCAGATTCCATCTTGATGCGGACACAACGCGTGATGTCATCCTACGCTTTGGGAGCATTACCCATCGGGCAACGATCTTTGTTAACGGCATAAAGGCTGGTGAACATGAGGGAGGCTTTACGCCCGTTGTCCTGGACATTACACCCTATGTCCGCTTCGACAACAAAAACCGCATCAGTGTCTTGGCGAACAATGAGCTCAACGAGACAAGCATCCCTTGTGGAACGACAAAGATCCTTCCTGATGGAAGAAAACTCGCCGCCCCATATTTCGATTTCTTCAATTATTCCGGCATACAACGCAGTGTTTTGTTAATCAGGGTTCCAAAGGAACGCCTGATCGACTATGATACCGACATGGAGCTACAAGGAAACGATGCGCTAGTCCACTACCGCGTCAAGAAAACCGGTGACCACCCGATCACCGTGGAGATCTACGACAAGACACTTGGCCTAATGGCACGTAACACAGGAGAAGAAGGAACTCTTCGCGTCAAAGACGCAGAACTCTGGGAACCAGAGAATCCACATCTCTACACCATTGTGTTCTTGATCAAAGATGAACATGGCTTTATCGACAAATTCCGGGCCGACCTAGGTATTCGTACTTTCGAAGCAAGGGATGGAAAGCTATGGCTCAATGGCAAGCCAATCTTCCTCAAGGGATTTGGCAAGCACGAAGACTTTGAAATCATGGGAAGAACCTTCAGCTACCCAATCGCCATGCGTGACTTTGCATGCATGAAGTGGATCAACGCCAATTGTTTCCGCACCAGCCACTACCCATACGCCGAAGAATGGTACCAGCTTGCGGATTCCCTGGGCATTCTCATCATCGATGAGGTTCCCGCCGTAGGCATGATGCGCTCCCTGATGAACTTTGCGACAGCAGGGACAGGTGGAAAAGAGACGAAGTTCTTCTGCTCTGATACCGTGCAACAGTTACAAGAAAACCACCGCAGGGCATTGGAAGAGATGATTGTCCGCGACAAAAACCACCCAAGCGTCATCGCCTTCAGCATCTACAACGAACCAGAAACAACCTATCCCGAAGCAAGGGAATACTTCAAGCCATTGTTTGAATATGCCAGAAGCATCGATCCCCAAAAACGCCCCCTCACAGGCGCCCAACTCATCAACAGCACGCCAAACACATGCCAATGCCAAGACCTGTGCGACTTTGTCTCGCTGAATAGATATTATGGCTGGTATGTCATGGGAGGCAGCGAGATAAGCGTGGCAGAGAAACTATTCAGGCAAGAAATGGACGAATGGAAAGAAACCCTGCATGGCAGGCCACTCATATTCACCGAGTTTGGCGCAGATACATACAGTGCGGAACACAAGCTACCTTCCGTCATGTGGAGCCAGGAATACCAAAGAGAATGTTATGAGATGAATTTCCGTGTCATGGACGACTACGACTTCGTGCAAGGCGAGCTAGTCTGGAACTTCGCTGATTTCCAGACAACCGAAGGCATCATGCGTGTAAACGGAAATAAGAAAGGCATCTTCACCCGCAACAGGCAACCAAAAGACGCAGCATATCTTCTCAAGAAACGCTGGGAAAAGAAATGAAGCCACCTGGGTGAAATATTGTGATGATTGCCTATGGTTATCGATGAAACGAGAAAATGAAAGGTGGTATCTTCTCTTGCATAATCGTATTTGCCATGCCATGATATTGTTGATTTGGGATGCACATTGATCTTTCCAAGGACAAGGCAAAGCTTGACGAGATTGCAAAGAACCTGATCGGTCACAAGATCACCTTGGCGTGGATACTGAAAGCATGCATGGAAGAATTCAAAGGCTTTGATGTTGTTGACATTGTGAACAACTGGATTGTCGGTGAGGTTAAGGCAGGTCAGGACATGCTGGAAGAGGATGCGAGGGTCATCGAGGCAAACACCGAGAACAAGCAGCACAACGAGGGTCTCATCAACCACGACATTCTTTTCGAGGCAAGGGTGCTGGGAACGGACAAGCTGATTGGACTGATGATCAATGTTGAAAATCCAGGCGATATGGATCTGGGATACCTTGATTGTCACGCGTACAATCACTATCGCTTATCACCTGGTAAACGGGCAAGAGGGAACCGAGTTTTTCAACTAGGACTATGGAGAGATCTAGGCAGTCTACAGCATTTTATGATGTGTTTGCTGTGATGAAACGGAAGACACTAAAAATACACAATGGGTAATTAAAAAGCTTGTGATTAGAATTCGTATATCGTTTTTTGAAACAATAAACGAAAATCTGATGTTGCCCAAATTAACGTATTGTTATTTCGAGGAAAAGTATTATAATAACAGAGAACTGAAGTATGTCATTATCTTGGTGAGATACTAAGCGGACGGGAAATAATTATCGGAACGCTTGTGGAATTTGGAACACTCAAAATGCGACCAAGGCAACGCGATGATGTACTGACGGCTTGACCGTCTGAACCAAGCATCTAAAAAACGACGGGTGTCTTTGGTGGAAATGTGGTACCGTGTGAATCGAATCGTGCCAATCAAATGATTAGCCACCACGGCTTCGCCTCGGCCTATGCAGTTGCCATGGACTCAAGTTGTTGGAAGGAATGGTGTTTTTCAGGCTTTCCCAAAGCAATATTAAGATACTAATTTTCGTTCTTTTGGTGGGCTACAGTGTTTCGATAATTATTTCCTGTCAGCTAAGTGCAGTGGAGAGGGGAAAGCATATGCTAACATCATTGAAAGTTGAAGGATATAGAAAATTTAAGGATATTACCATTAATGATTTTGGTAGAATAAATTTTATTTTAGGGAATAATAATATTGGTAAAACTACAGTATTAGAATCTATTTATATATGGGCGTGCGGACATAATGTTGTTGCTATTGTAAATTTCCCTTTGAATAGAGGAAGATATTATGGGATGCATCCTTATTGGATGGTAGAAGAGGTTATGGCACTTGTCAATGATCGCAATTCATACCCGCTTTCTATGAGTTTTTCTGGGGTATTCAATGATAAGCCAGAAAGCTTCTTTCATACGATTTATCCCTCATCCTTATTGGCGTATTATGATTCTAGGTATAAAAATGCAGGTAATTTTAATGTGTTTCAATTTGACTCTGGTCTTCAGGAGGAGAATAAATCGAATGATTTGTCTCAACAGAGGAAAGCTTATCAGTCACATCAGTGGCAGGAAATAGCAAAATGGATTGTTAAACATAATGATTCTGAGACATTGGAAAGTGTCACCTATCCAAGTTCATCGGTATCAGAAAATAATGTCTTTAAACCTGTAGTATGGTTGGATGTACTTTCACACACAAATGTTTCAATGATGATGCAAATATATTCTGATTTGAAGCGTGGGAAACGAATGGATGGATTAGTGAAAGAGTTAAGTGAAGTTTATCCAGATATTGCTGGCTTTGATTTGGTGCCATATCCTGATGGCTCTTTGGCTCCGGTAAGCGTTATTAAACGCGATGGTTCGTTATTGCCAATATATGCGTTTGGAGATGGAGTACAAAGGTGGTTCTTTCTATTGGGGGCAATGGAACTATATAAGAACAGTATTATCTGTATTGATGAAATTGATACAGGGTTTCATCCAGGGGCACAAGTTGAATTTAATAAACATTTGGCACAATATGCCAGGAAGAATAACGTTCAATTGTTTATAACTACGCATAATATTGAATTTGTCGACCATTTTTTAGATGGTGTTAGTGAATTGGGCGATGACTACGCTAAAGAGGCTAGGGTGATTACAATGCGTGAGATTAATAAAGACATTCGATTTAGAACAATGAGTGCGGTAGATGCAAAACGGGCTAGAAATGATTATAAGGCGGAATTAAGATGAGTCAGATTAAAGGAATTGTCCTATGTGAAGGAGAAGATATAATCCTTTTGGGTGATTATTTATCAAGAACAAAAAAATTATTCAAAAAGGATATTGATAGAAATCCGTTTGAAAAACTAGAACAGAACGAACAGATTAATTGGTATTGATGGAGAGAACAACTATTGGGGATTATGGAGCGTTGGAGGATGCTATTTTCAGTCTGCGATTTATAAAATTTTTGATTATGAAAAAAATTTCGATTACGAACATAGAATTGAATCTGTGGTTGTCGTAACCGATTATGACGATGAAGATGCGGAAATCAAAAGACCTAAGAAAATATATAAAAAAATAAATAGAATCGTCAAATGTTTGAATCATGACGAAAATTATGTCCCAAATAATAATATGTGGCATAATATTGAGTTTATAGATAGTTTTTCGGAAAGAAGAACCATTAGATACTGTTATTTACTCGTACCGCTCGATTCGCAAGGCGCGCTAGAAACATTTATGTTAAATGCACTTTCGGAAAATAGCAATGAAAAGAAAGAAGCAATTCGACAAGTTAGAGATTTTGTTAATAATTTCAAATCTAATGTGTATTTGCGGAAAAGACGTGAAAAGGTAAAGGCGGAATTAAGGGCTCTTCTGTACGGATCGTGGGTAGAAATTAGTAGTGGCCAAAGAAACTACCCGTCCGCAAGCCTAGGCGTTCGGTTGGCTCATTCTTTCCTTCATCTTCTGTTCCTCGCGT